>NZ_FYBO01000002.1:0-402387 GCF_900186135.1 Listeria sp. ILCC792 | reverse complement strand
CGTTCGCGGCGTAGACCCAAAACTGGTCGAAGCGCTGAAAGCCTATCAAGTTTTGGCAGTGGTGTACTACGATGCGGAGGGAAAGCCGCAAGTGATGTGGCTGCTTGAACAAAACGGAGTGGGTGTGAATGACCCGAAACTGAAGAAATACTTAGACAAGGCAGGAAAGTATTTAGACCCAAGTGACTACCAAATTATCACGAATGAGGAGTTAAACAAAAAAATCACTGAATCGTGGAAAACCGGCACCTATTATATGGACGGCACGAAATACACCGGTATGGCTGGTGGCACGCTTCGGGCATCCGCGTATGTGGAATCGGTGAAAGGTACGCTGGATGAAAGTGGCCTGATGGACGTGGTGATGGGGTTAGGTTTAAGCACCGCGGCGATTCGGGGGAGTATGACGTATGAGAAAGTTAGCGGGGCTGACGCTCCGATAACGAATGTGGGAGTTGTGCAGTCAAGAATTAATGTAGCAGAAAATCCAACGAGATTTAGTCCATCAAAAAATGCTGGAATGAAACATGTTAGAGATAGGCATTTTAACCCATCGAAAAATGCTGGACAGTTTACTATTCCTGAAACAGATTTGAAGAATATTCTACAGTCAAAACCTGTTATAAATACACCTGTGAAACAAATAGAGTCTGGGGGATTTGAAAGGATAGTAGATGTAGGAAGAAATATAGGAACAGTTAAACCTAGCTTAGGTGGAGAACCTACTATATGGATAAAAATTATAACGGATAAAGCAGGTAATATAATTACAACTTATCCTATATCAAAACCATAGGAGGATATATGAAAGAAGAAATTTTAAGAATTTATAACAATTTTTCTATTAATAACCTAGATACTTTTTTTGATGAATTGATAAGCTATGTTAATAAATATGATTCAATCTTTTTAAAATATACTTCTTTAGAATATTTAGATGCAATTAAAAAATTGGATTCAAAAAATTTAATTTTAGGACACTCGGATGACAATTTTGAGATTGCAATACCATTCTATATGAATCAAATTAACAAAGGTTTAAATGAAGAAGAACTATCTAATCAAGTTGCTTCGCTTATTTGGGATTTAAGTGCATATATGACAGATGAGGAATGCCCCAGTTGTCATGATAGTAACTTGCGTTTAACCATAACATCTAGTGAAACAAGTCAAATTATTAAATTTTGTGATGAATGCTTATATACTGGTATTAATGGTAAACATGTTGATATTGAAGATGATCTAATTCCAGCACCAAAAAGTATAGTAAAATCATATTTAAAGGATTAATAAATAAAAAAGGCACTTTACTATCTGATTGGAGTCGAATAGTAAAGCCTTGACTAGTAAGCTGTAACTCACTAATCAAGTTGTCAATAGAATAGCTAACAAAAGCTAGCTGTATTCACTGTATAGAAGTTGCACTACCGAAAAAAGATATGAGGAAACTAACTTTGTAGAGAGAGTAGCGTACTCATATCTTTTTAACTGTTTTTAAAAGTATAAAATCAGTGTGTTGCTTGGTATGAGAGACGGTTTGTTAAGTGGGCAGGAACATTACCTTAGGAATCAAGTAACATGGAATCGTGGAAAACCGGCACCTATTATATGGACGGCACGCTTCGGGCATCAGCGTATGTGGAATCGGTGAAAGGCACGCTGGATGAAAGTGGCCTGATGGACGTGGTGATGGGGTTGGGCTTAAGTACGGCGGCGATTCGGGGGAGTATGACGTATGAGAAAGCTGATGTGACTAATATAAAAAATAATGTACCTGATTCAACATTAAAGCATGTTGATTTAGGGGATTTCAATACTAATAATAGGTTGATTAATGGTGGTCATGGACAAAGTAATATGGGTTATTTGAAAGAGAATAATACAGATTTTAATATTGCTAAAGAATATCTAAATAGTGTTAGAACGGGTAGTATTCCAAGTCATAAAAATAAAATGAAACGAATAGGAAATGGTCAGTCATGGTTTCCTAAAGAGTGGAATGATTCTAAAATTCGTGATGCTGGTAATCACATAAATAATCTTCCACAGAATAAGAACTTACCTGATGATCAGGTCAATGGGCATTTGGAGATTATGATGGTGTTAGAGTGGGGATAATAAAGAAAGATGGCAAAGTGACAACAATAATACCTGATAACTCTAAACAAACGTAAAAGAAGGAGAGGGCTAAAAATGATTGCTTTTGAAAAAATAGAGAATTTAATAAATGAAAGAAAAGAATTATTACCGGATGACCCAAGAATTAATGAAATATGGGATGAACTGACACAAATATTTTCGGAAGATGAGAAAACGACGATTGAATATCTGAATAATTGTTCTGAAAGTCAATTAAAATGGATAAGCGAAGTATTTGAAGATATATCAGAAAATTTACAAAGTGAAGATCTTATTGATACATTAGAAAAACTGCAGAAAAAATTTCCGAATTTAGATTTGGAGATGGATATTTCATATGCCAAAGAAGCATTGAATAATTAAATTAGTAAAATAAAAAGGCGCTTTACTATCTGATTGGAGTCGGATAGTAAAGCCTTGATTAGTAAGCGTGAACTCACTAATCAAGTTGTCAATAGTTAAAAAAACTAACTGTATTTTTAGAAAATACTTTTCTAGTATTAATAAGTATTGCCAGAAAATATAAGTGAATAATGATAGGTTTTAATGAATCCTTAAAAGCCATATACTGTGTTGTAAAATGATACAGAGATTCAACAAATAATCCCCAACTTACAATACTTGAGGAATTATTGGCAGAACTGGACAAAGATAATCCGGATGTCAAGTTGCTTGAGGAATTAAATCATTCTTTGTATCCTCCGTATGCTGGATTAAGTGAATTCTTTATTTGGGACGATGATTTTGATAAACGCATAGAGTTAAATAATCCTGTCGATAATGCAAAAAGAATCACATGGGAAATGCTAAACTAAATATTTTGTGTTTTTTTTGCAACAGAGTGTAGTATTTTCAAATAATTCCAGTAGATGAAGAAAAAATCTTGGGTAGCTATTTACAAATTGGGCTGCTTTTTGGGATACTATAACTGGATTAGTTGAATCGCTAGAGTGAATATTGGCCAGAATTAGAAAATCCTATTCCAGTGGAAGCAAATTCATTAAAAGAAATGCCTCATAAATTTAACGAAAAGTACCCTACAATGGAATCTGAAATAGAGTATAAATAAATTTGAAGATATAATAGCTAATACATTGAGCTTATAGGGTTGTAGCATAATGGGATTAAATTAATGTTGATTGATCATTTCACTCAAAGAGGACAGCTAAAAAAATGCTACCCTCTTTCTTATTACTCATTTATCGACTAGGTATGAAGCTATGCCCCCCTCGCTTTGCTAATGCTAAACTCTGGCGACACAACTTACCGTTTGCTACCCGTCAGACCGTTTTCCAGATGCACGCCCACTTAGAGCTTTTCCACCTCGAAAAACAAAGAAAATAACGCCAAGTACCGCGCTAATAATTCCGCCAAGTAAAGAAATACCAACAAGCACAATCGCCCCAGCAAGTTGCATAATTCCCAAAATAACAACAGCGGCAACTAAACCGTAAATAAAGCCGTAAAGAGCAAACCACCCTAAACTCACTTTTTGGCTAAAACCGTAAAAAATTTCAGCTATTGTACTGCCCACTAAAACGAGTGGGGCGGCAAAGAGAATCGCTGAAAAAATATCGGCCGTTGTAAGCGCGTCAAATAGGAGCGCCTCAATTCCAAGAACAGCCAAAATCCCTAAAATAAATACCGTTAAATAGGCGATGATAAAACGCAATTTGAACACTCCTTCCGTTAACAGTATATCATAAAATAAGTGTGAACTTTTTGTTTAAAATAAAAAGCACCTGCTTGATTCACCTTGAACGTTTCAGTGAATCAAACAAGCGTTTTTTTATTCCGTGAGAAAAGCATCTTCTTCTCGACCAACTAGCATGCGCACACCTTGAATGATGTTAAACAGGAACAAAGTGGCTGTTAAAATAACCAAGGTAACCACAACCCCAAAGGCAACAAAACCTACTGTATGTGAACTGTCCGTGCTGACGGCAACGAGTGAAAGAATGCAAAATGTTAGAAATACGCCAATTGTAGGCAATATATGTGTGAACAGGGCGACTTTAGAATGATGTTTAACATCGCGAGCCTCTCCAAAGACCCAAATGAATAAAGGGACTAATATCGGTGCAAATAAAATACTGAAATAACTAAGCGCATTGACAATTCTATGGTTATTCAATTTTGAACACCCTCCTTTAACTGATAACTTTATTATAAAGAAGGGAGAAAATGACAACCATCGAATGAAGTGACAATTTTAAGTTTTGGAATGACAGTTTTGTAAGTTTAGATAACAGATTTAAGCGTCCATACTTTACTGCGCCAGCGCCTGAACATCAGGAAAGAACGAATGCCTTCGTCAATAATATAGGCGATCCAAACGCCGACTAGTCCAAGTCCTGCTGTAATACCAAGCACGTATGAAAACGGCAAGCTGACAATCCACATGACGATGATGCCAACAATAAATGGAAATTTAACGTCGCCAGTTGAATTTAAACTGCTAATAATGATGATGTTGGTTGCTCGGAAAAGCTCGAGCGCAATGGAAAGCAAGAATAAATTTTTCGTCATAGCAATCACGAGTTCATTGGACGTAAAGAGGCTCATAATTGGTTCGGCGAAAAGGTAAAGTAAAATACTGACGACGAGCGCGATAACTACGCCGATTTTCCAACTTTTTATACCTTGCTGATACGCCTTTTCAACTTCCTTTGCGCCAACTGCGCGGCCAATTAAAATTTGTGAAGCTTGACCAATCGCTATTGCAAAAAGCGCAACGAATTGACTGACGCTAGAGGCGTACACCTTGGTTGTAAGGGCTTCGGTGCCTAGAATGGCGATAATTGCTGTTATGACCAGCTGCGAGCCAGCGTAAGACATATTTTCGCCAGCTGAAGGAAGACCTAGTTTTAATATAGAATAAAGAAGTTTTTTGGAATAATGCTTTAGCTTCCCAAAAGTAAACGTGTAGCCGATATATTTTTTGAGCATGAAAATAGCCATAATCATACCGATGAAATTGGCGATGGCTGTAGCGATTCCAACTCCGGCGACACCTAAGTCTAAGTAAGCAAATGGTCCGTAAAGGAATACATAGTTCCCGACAACATTAATGACACTAATTGTGATGGGGACAAGCATTGCTTGCCTCACGTAACCGTGGACACGGATAATCGGTAAAATGGACGAATGAATTGCGATGACAATAGAGCTGCCGCCAATAATTTCAAGAAAAGGTGAGCCAACACGAATAAGTTCTTCATCTAAACCGACAAGTCTAAGGAATGTATCGCTTGCAAATAAAAAGATAATACTCATAATAATTCCGATAATAAAAGCGACAATTAGGCCGTTAGTTATGACGCGTTCAATCATTTTATGGCGTTCGGCGCCAATCATTTGGGCAACTAAAATTTGCACACCGACACTGATAAAGCCGTACATAATAATGGAAATTACGAGAATTTGGCTGGCGACACCGGTTGCGGCAACAGCCTCATCTGAGTAATGCCCTAGCATGAAAACGTCAACATAATTTATCATGATGCGTAAAAATTGTTCAATAAAAATAGGCCACGCCAATGTAAAAAGACTCATTTTTGCGATATTTGTATGATCTGCCATGTGAAAACCCCCTTTTGATGTTTGTTTTTCCGGGCAAATGTGAATAATAAAAAAGTACGTGTACAACAAGGAACATTATAAGGGATTCAACCTTAAAAGTATAGGCTTTTTTAGGACTTCGCCTTTTTTAGTTGACTTTTAATTCAAACTAGATATAATTAGTTAGGTAAACTAATTAAAAGGAGGGGCATACATGTACCCGTCTGATGAAGATTTGGGGCAGTCAGTCATTAAAGCGTTCATGAATTTTAAGCGAGCTGAAATGTCGAGTTTCCACATGGAAGGCTACACGAAAGCTGAAACGCGTTTTATGTTTGTTCTTTTTCACGGGATTAAAATGAGTGATTCAGAGCTTGGCGTGCGCGTTTCTGAACTTGGCAAGCGACTGCGCATTTCGAAACCAAGTGTGACCCAGCAAATTAATGCGCTTGAAAAGAAAGGGCTCATTATCCGCACTCAAAATCCGACCGACAAACGCGCTGCTTATTTGAACTTTACTGAAAAAGGAAAAGCGCTGACAGAAAAAATGATTCAATCTTTTCATAAAAACTTCGAAGATATGCGCGATTTTCTCGGGGAAGAGGATATGCGCACACTCATTATGCTACTTGAAAAATTAACGGATTATTTGAACGAGAAGGCGAAACAAGAAGGAGGCGCAGTGCCAAATGATAAAACTTTTTAAGCGACTGAAGCCCTATTCATGGGGGATTATCGTTGTATTAGTTTTAACTTTTATCCAAGTTATTGGGCAGCTTTATTTGCCTACACTCATGTCAAACATCATTGATAAAGGTGTTGTGACGGGCGATAAGCCCTATATTTGGAAAACCGGTGGGCTAATGCTCTTACTTTCGGCTGGAGCAGTTGTTTTATCGGTTATTATCGTGTATATCGCATCACGTATTTCCATGGGCTTTGGACGTGATTTACGGGATAAAATCTTTACACAAGTTGAAAATTTCTCTTTGCAGGAATTTAACAAAGTGGGGACATCATCGCTTATTACGAGAACGACAAATGATGTTGTCCAAATTCAAAATGTACTTTATATGATGCTTAGAATGATGGTTATGGCGCCGATTATGCTTATCGGCGGGATTATTATGGCGGTTGGACGTGATGCAAAACTATCGTTAATTTTTGTGGTCGTTCTGCCAATCTTGCTATTACTTGTCGTGTTACTAGGCGGTAAAGCGATGCCGATGTTTAAAAAACTGCAAAAGAAAATGGATAAATTAAATCAAGTTATCCGTGAAGGCCTAACAGGTATCCGCGTTATTCGCGCTTTTAACCGCAATCAAGATGAATTAAATAAATTTGAAGAAGCGAATAATGATTATGCCATAACGGCAATTGGCGTAAACCGCCTGCTGTCGCTTATGAGCCCACTCATGATGCTCATTATGAATTTAACGTCCATCGCCATCATTTGGCTTGGGGCGCACTTCATTAGTGACGGTAACATGATGGTCGGCGACTTGATGGCTTTCATTCAATATGCCATGCAAATTATGATGAGCTTTATGATGCTTTCTGCTGTCTTCATTTTCATTCCGCGTGCTGGTGCTTCCGCAGAACGTATCAACGAAGTGCTCGATATGAGCGCAGAAATTTTAGACCCCGCTGCACCAAAAGCGGCTGACGGACGCGCAACGCTTGAATTCCAAAACGCATCTTTCCGTTATGAAGGCGCAGAAAAACCAGTTATTGCAGACATTAGCTTTAAGGCTAAAGCGGGTGAGACGATTGCCATAATTGGGAGTACAGGCGCTGGGAAATCCACATTAATTAATATGGTTCCCCGCTTCTATGACACCGAAAACGGCAGCATCCTAATGAACGGCGTCAATGTGCGCGACATGTCGCAAGAAGAATTGCGCGAAAAAATTGGACTTGTGCCACAAAAAGCGGTTCTTTTCACGGGCGACATCGAATCAAATCTCCGCTACGGGAAAGAAGACGCCACGGAAGAAGAAATGTGGAAGGCTCTCGAAATCGCCCAAGCGAAAGACTTTGTCTCCAAATTACGAAAAGGTCTTCATTCGCGCGTTGAGCAAGGCGGAAACAATTTCTCCGGCGGGCAAAAGCAACGGCTTGCAATTGCGAGAGCGCTCATCCGGAAGCCAGAAATCTACATTTTCGACGACAGTTTCTCCGCACTCGATTTTAAAACAGATGCGAAGTTGCGCAGTGCGTTAAAAGAAGAAGTAGAAGATGCCATTATGATTATTGTGGCGCAGCGCATTACATCTGTTGTTGATGCAGATCAAATCATCGTTTTAAATGAAGGTAAAGTTGCCGGAATTGGTACGCATAATGAGCTAAAAGAATCCAATGAGATTTACCGCGAAATCATGCGTTCACAACTTTCAGAGGAGGAGATAGCATGAGTCCAGGACCAGGTCCAGGTGGAGGCTCTCACGGCGGAGCAATGGGTGTGAAATCGAAACCAAAAGACTTTAAAAATACATTATTCCGTTTGCTTGGCTATATGAAGCCCCGAACGGTAGCGATTTCAGTCGTCTTTATCTTTGCGATTCTCTCCACCATTTTTAATATTTTTAGCCCGAAAGAATTAGGGAAAGCAACAACTGAAATTTTCAAAGGCGTCATGAGCCCAGCTGGCATTAATGACGATAAAATTTTCAACATTCTATTCTTCGTGTTCCTCCTTTATGTCGGAAGTTCAGTCTTCAGCTTTGTTCAGCAATACGTGATGTCAAGTGTCGCGCAACGTACCGTATATGATATGCGTCGCGATTTAAAGGAAAAAATGGCACGTATGCCGCTCAAATATTACGATACCCGTTCTAACGGGGATATTTTAAGTCGCGCTGTCAACGATATGGACAACATCGCGAATACGCTCCAACAATCCTTGACGCAGGCCATAACGGCGATTGTTCAAATTGTCGGCGTACTCATTATGATGCTAACAATTAGTTGGCAGATGACCCTAATTGTTGTGGCGACTGTACCGCTAAGTATCATTATTGTAGGTATCATCGCGAGCAAGTCGCAGGCATTCTTCGCGGCGCAACAGCGCAATTTAGGGATTTTAAATGATACGGTCGAGGAAACTTACGGCGGTCAAACGATTGTGAAGGCGTTTGGTCAAGAGAAAAAAACGCTCGTCAAATTTGATGAAGTCAACGAAGATTACTACAAAGCGGCTAAAAAAGCCCAATTTATTTCGGGTATCATGATGCCGATGATGCAATTTGTAGGTAACTTAGGTTACGTAGCCGTCTGTGTTGGCGGTGGGATTTTTGTGACGAACGGCACCTTGCAAGTCGGTGATATTCAAGCCTTCACGCAATACGTGCAACTGTTCTCACAACCCATTTCTAGCGTAGCAAACATCGCGAACGTTATTCAATCAACCATTGCTTCTGCGGAACGTGTTTTTGAAATTATGGACGAAGAAGAAGAACAAGACATGATTCCGGAAACTGTTCCTACGATTAACGAAGAAAATGGTAAGATTGTTTTCGACCATGTAGAGTTTGGGTATTCGCCTGATAAACCGCTCATGCAGGACCTGAAAATTAACGTAAGCAAAGGGCAAATGGTAGCAATTGTTGGCCCAACTGGTGCAGGTAAAACAACGATTATCAACCTGCTCATGCGTTTTTACGATGTAGATAACGGCGCGATTCGCATCGACGGCGTAGACACGCGCGACATGACGAAAGACGAAGTCCGCGCGAAATTTGGAATGGTGCTGCAAGACACATGGCTCTTTAGCGGAACCATCGCTGAAAACATCGCTTATGGTCGGGAAGGTGCCACGATTGATGAAGTAGTCGGAGCTGCCAAAGCGGCGTATGCAGACGATTTCATTCGCCGCTTGCCAGACGGTTACGACACAGTTTTAAATGAAGAGGGGACCAATATTTCACAAGGGCAAAAACAACTACTAACGATTGCCCGCGCGATTTTATCCGACCCAAGCATTTTAATTCTAGACGAAGCAACGTCTAGCGTTGACACAAGAACCGAGCTAAACATTCAGCTCGCAATGGGGAACTTAATGGAAGGCCGAACAAGTTTTGTCATCGCCCACCGTTTATCCACTATCCGCGACGCCGACTTAATTCTTGTCATGAACCACGGTGATGTTATCGAACAAGGTACACACCAACAACTCCTTAGCGAAAACGGCTTTTACGCCGACCTATACAATAGCCAATTTACAGGTTCGCAAGCAGTGTAATAGTCAGAAAAACCGAATGATAAGTCATTCGGTTTTTCTGTGCTTAAAAAATAAAGTCACACCTTATTTTTTAGTTAAAATTTCTTTTGAGCAGTCTTCTTGAATGTTAGGAGAATTTTTCGTTATGATGAAGGTAACTTATTTCCCGGGAAATAAAAAAAGTTGAGGTGGAATAAAGATGTTTTTATCAATCACAACAAGTGAATTAGAAGGAAAACTAGATGTTTATGAAATACTAGACGTACGCGATGCAGATGATTTTAGTGCGCGACACATAGAAGGTGCAACGAATATCCCCATTTCCGAATTGGAAGAAAACGTAAACACGCTTTCCAAAGAAAAAGTATACGCAGTCATTTGCTATGCAGGTGGACGCTCTCAAAGAGCAACTGAATTTTTAGACAGCCAAGGCTTCCAAGTGACCAATGTAAGTGGCGGCATGAATGAGTGGTCAAAATAAAAAGCAGACGTTATAAAAACAGCTCTCGGTACTAATCCGAGAGCTGTTTATTTGGTTGTAAAAGGAAAGCGATTTAGCATAAGTGAATCAAATTGTGGAATATGGACATTATTAAAGGCCATATACATTAAGTTATGACAAAAAATACAAATTTTGAAAAGGCATTAAATGATACAATGAATAAGAATTAAAAAAGGAGGTAGGAAAATGAAGAAAATATGGATGGCAATTAGTTTCATTGGTATTCTATCATTTAGTTACGTGGGGATTACGATTATTGACTCGCCTAAAGTAGTTGAAGCAGCAGGATGTTCTGGGAATATTAAGCGAGATTTAGGTGCATCGTACTTTAATCAAAGCAAAGACAGCAGGTACTATAAAAAAGCCGTAAAAGTTATTCAAAATAACTATAATGCATGGCTGTTTAACACGCATTCCTACAGTTACTACAATAACCATAAACTTAATGTAGATGGCTACTTTGGCTCGAAAACAACGCAAGCAGTGAAAGTGTTTCAAAGTTATGTGAAAAAATATTGGGACAGAAATTTAGCTGTTGACGGATCAGTAGGACAGCATACGTGGCATTACTTATACTGGCAATAATAAATATTGACATACATAAAAACACGAACAACTCTTTTCTGTTTAAAATAAGACTAGCGTGGTTAAAATTGTGAGAAAGACAGGAATCTTCCGGTGTTACCGATTAGCGTCTTAAAAAGTGAACCGCCCCCCAAATCTAACTTTTGGGGGGCGGTTCACTTTCTATTTTTTAAAATTGTTCAGCAAGCTTAATAGCTTCATCACGACCAGCTTGGATTAAATCTTTTGCTTGATCAGGACGAGCGTTGTGTCCTTCAACAACAACCATTTCCGTTTCCGTAACACCGAAGTGGCTTAAAATGTTTTTGACGTAGTTTAAGGACATTTCATAACTTTCTAGTGGACCGTCAGAATAAATGCCACCACGTGCATTAAGCAAAGCAACTTTTTTATCAGTTACTAAACCAACAGGACCTTCTGGCGTATATTTAAACGTCTTACCAGCTTGGTTTAAATAAAACAGGTAAGTTAAAAATTGCGCGGGAATACTGAAATTCCAAAGAGGGAAAGCCATAACGACTTTATCAGCTTTTAAAAATTGGTTTAAGTAGCCGTTTGCAATATCAGAAAGGCGTTTTTCGTCTTCTGTTAAAGGCTCGCCGGCAGCTTCTTTATGTAGCCCACTCATCATCACACCATCGTAGTAAGGCAGGTCTACTTCAAATAAATTCAGTTCAGTAACTTGGTCTCCGGGATGACTTTTTTTATACGCATCCAAAAATGTTTCATAAAGCGTCACGCTGACAGAACGCTCTGCAGGTAATCCATTCGCTTTAATAAATAATACGTTTGACATAAGATTGATTCCTCCAAATTTTTAATAATACTTATACAGTTTAGCTGAAAACCACACAAAATAGCAAGTTCTTAGCTTACAAAAAATTAGTAGCTTTTAAGAAGAATTCTAAATAGGAACATGATACACTAAAGGGGACAGGAGGGATTTAATTTGGAAATAAGAAAAATTGCGGAAGAAGAAATCCACCAAATTAAACGATTGCGAGATTATGCTTTTCGCACACCAGGCGGCGGTGGGGAGGAAGACTTTTTATTTTGGATGGAGCGGGCAACTAGGTTAGGGGCCTTTTCAGACGGAAAACTAAGCGCACAAGTGATGACGTATCCACTAGACGTATCGTTTTTAGGTCAGAAAATAAAAATGGGCGGTGTGGCTTATGTAGCTACATTTCCAGAAAATAGACGCAGTGGTTTTATTCGGGCACTCATGACAGCGTCGCTAAACGAGATGAAGGAATTAGGTCAGCTTGTCTCTTATTTACACCCTTTCGACATTCCTTTTTATCAAAAATTTGGGTTTGACCTTGTGGCAAATGAGGTTAGCGTGAGCCTAAAGCTGAAAAATCTGAAGCGGCGTTCGAGTGGTCGCGGCGAGATTGTGCGGACAAGTGCCAACCAGCCTGACTTTAGCGATGTGCGGGCGGTCTATGAAACGTATGCGACAAATCACCACGGCATGCTGGTTCGCGGTGACGACTGGTGGGGCAGACTTAGTCGGCGCGGCTATACGAATGAAGTGGCCTTATTTCGAGATGAGCAAAATGAACCGCGAGGCTACCTTCTATACGGATTCAAAGGATCAGAAATGCTTGTGCATGAACTGGTTGCGCTTGATTTCGCTGCGGAATGTGAGCTGTGGGCATTTATTTCGAGCCATGATTCGATGTTTGAAACCGTCCAGGCGACGCATTTTGGGACGCCAGCTGAAGTGGCACTAGCGCTACCAAATGTGACGGGTCTTAAGATGGAAACGGAATTCAATTGGATGGCGCGCATTGTTGAGGTGGAGGCGTTTTTAAACGCAATTTCATTTCAAACGGCAGAAAAAGTCTATGTGGAAATCCAAAATGATGTCGCTGACTTCAATCATGGCATTTTTGAGATAGGTGACAAAATTCGGCGGGTCGAAAGTGCACCAAACGATTTGCTTTTACAAACAGATATAGGAACGTTTAGCCAAATGATGTTTGGCTTTATGCGCCCGAAAGAACTTGCCTATTACGGAAAAATGACGGCGAGTGATAAGGTGCTTGCGATTTTTGAAGCAGCAATTCCAAATGTGAAACCCCGATTTTATGATGGGTTTTAAAAAATAGAGACCATTTTGGTCTCTATTTTCCTATTAAGTCCGAAAAGATTTATTTCGGACTTTTTTTAATTACATAGAAGAAATAGCAATAGACGGGTCATAATAACTTGCCAAGCCTTCAATATCTTTAATAATAAATGGTTTAGAGCTAGATTCTAAAATACCCTCTTTTACGAAAAAATTAAGGTGTCCTGAAATGCTTGATTGAGCGCAGTTGCACAAAGAAGCTAAGACAGACTGGGAAATTGCTGCAGGGAGGTGAGAGGCGTTGCCTTGCTTCTCGCCAATATAAGTGGCTAAAATTTGCAAGTTAATCGCTAGCGTTTCAACAGGAGGTAATTTATTGACAGCTGTCATAAATGTTGAAAAAGAAAGAGCAGCTAAACCTAATTCGGCTAAAAAGTGGAAAAATTTAGGCTGAACGTAAAGGTGATCAACTAAGAAATCACGATTAATCTCATATACTGTCATTTCTGTAGCGGCTCGAACTCGGTAAGGTAACTTAACTTCGAACGTGAATAAATTTTTTAAGATGGGTTTAGCATGAAACAATGTCCAATCAGAATAAAAAGTAGTCACATGCGGTTTATCTTGATAAAAGACTTCAAAAAAAGCGAGACCCTTTTGAATAAGATAAATCGTGTGCTCTTGATCACTTTGGCTTGAGGTGATAATTTGATTCCTTTTTATATGAAGTTTTCGAATGTGACTATCGGATAGACTGGTATTTTGGTGCAAATAATCAAGTAGTTCTTTCATTGGCTTGGAAGTGGAGCCTTCTGAAATAAATTCCATACATTCCTCCAGAAAATTGATTTTATATATAGTATACGATTATACAATAATAAATATAACCGTTATAGTCAATTTGAACAAGAGAAAACGAATGAAAATCCCCTTTTTTTAGACACAAAATGTTCAAAAGTAACATTTATTTGTATAAATCGCAATAAATAAAGTGGTTTATTTTATTTTCAGACACAATTTGTTCACAATTATGTTGCGGAATTATCGCTGTAAATATTTCCAATGATTTTATCCTTGTATACTAAAAAGTATCAAAGGGAGTCAAACTTACCTTTTGATTCATTTCAAGAGTGAAAGAGGTGAGAAAATTTGAAAAAGGGATTTCGCATCATCACAACGATATTTCTTGTTGCGAGCTTAGCTATCATAATTCCACTACAAGGAAGTGGGGTTTTCGATAGGATGTTTCAAACGGTCAAAGCTGAAGCCGAAAATGTTGCGAATGTGACTACATATCAGGAACTTGAAACCGCAATGGGAAATCAAGCAATTACTGAAATAAATATTATGAATGATATTGAATTTACGAACTATCCATCAACAAGCGCGGGTGAAGTGAATGTAACAGTTCCAGCTCGGAGCATTACAATAAATGGTAACAATCATCATGTGGATTTTCGTAAGCGGGGTTACTTGATGAACTTTGGTTCGACAAAAATTAACATCACCCTTCAAAATATTAAGATGTATGGCCAAAACTACTGGGGACCATTCCGAATTTACGGAACGGCTGGTGTTGGTTCTACTTTTACTTTCGATAATATCGAATACACAGGGGCCCAACTAACCGCTTCCTATCAAGCAGATGTCATTGTAAAAGGAACAGTGAAGAATGCTTCTGTTAACTCGTATGTAAGTCCATTTAATGGAACCACTTACAATGCTTTAACAAACCAAACAAACCTTGAAGTGACGAACATCACCTTCACAAGCGGATCTAACTATACAGGAACAACAGAAAATGCCACAGTTTTAATGCTTGGAACTGGCGGGACTAAAGGAAACGCCGTGATTGAAGAAGGCGCTAAGCTTAACCTGACAGGAGGCGGCAACGGACTTAGTGGCGAAGGACAATGGACAACCATTCAACTAAATGGAAATTTTGAGATGCAAAGAAATTCCGAGGTTAACATTACGACGCCGAATGCCTCAACCCGTGGAGGGATTCAATTAGGTAACGACTCAAAACTACTCGTACAAGACGATGCAAAGCTAACGCTTAATATGGATGGTCCGTTTACTGACGCTTATAATAAAAATCCAATTAACGTAGGAACAAACGCTTCATTTGAAGTAGCAGACGGAGCAAGTCTCATCGTCAATGCAACGAGTCAAGGAACTGGAACTGGCGCTCTAGTTTATACGGGAACAAGTAGTCTATTTAAGATTGGCAAAAAATCAATTTTCAAATTAAAAGCCGACGGAACCGGAGCAAAAAACCTCATTCGTATCGGCGGAACATCCACTTTTAGTTTTGAAGATGCAGGGGAAGTTGACATTGATGCTTCCGCCAATACAAATGCCAATACACGCCCCATTTATATGGTGAGTGGAAGTTTCAAAGCCTCCATTCAACGTGTAAAAGCATGGACGACAGCCAATGTCGCTGGCACGCCAACGTATGATTGGTATCCGATGTACGACATGAATATCCCGTATGTCGGCGCCAATGTTCAAACGACACTAACTGGGAATAGCATTACTCAAGAAACCCAAGATAATTTCATTGCGAACTACCGGACGCAAAACTTCAAGCGTGTATTATTTGAATATATTCCAGATGTTTCCGTCATCATAGATGCACTATCCGATAATAAAACGCAGGCAAATAGCCATACGATTACGGGAATTACAAACCCCAATGCGTGGGTCATGTTTTCCGGTGATTCAGCCATTCCAACAGGAACAATACCCGCGCAAGATAAAAGCGACACTAAGATGTACCATGTCAAAGCTGACGCTTCTGGAAATTACACGTATACACTTCCAGATGGGCAATTTTTCTCTGCAGGAAATACGGTTGTGGCCTATGCGTATTTAGACGGAAAAAACGCCACAACAAATACAGTTGTCTCGGATGAAACCCCGCCTGATAAGCCTGTTTTAAGCCCCATAAAAGATGTGGATGCATCCATTAAGGTGAAAGCCGAACCAAACGTGACAGTTACCATTTATGATTCATCGGATAAACGTATATTGGCAAGCGGGACATCAAATACAGAAGATTATGAAATTTCGATTCCGGCAGATAAGCGCCCGCTAGCACCGTATGTGTCTTACTATGCAACCGCGACTGATTCGGCAGGAAATATTAGTGAGCAGTCCAATTTTGAACTGGTAAGTGATACAACACCGCCAGAAGCAAATCCAATTACTCAAACCGTGCAACTTGGTGCGCCTTTTACAACAGATGCTAAAAGTCTTGTAGAAAATGTTTTTGATAATGCGGGTTTGGAGGATTTGACCTATACGATTATTTCAGAGCCAGACGTGAGCCGAATTGGTCATTCGACGGCTGTTGTAAGGATTCAAGACCGTGCGGCGAACTATCGTGATTTTACAATTCCAGTTTTTGTGGAAGATGGTAGCACGAGTTCGAATAATGATGCGATGTTAACAAGTACTGATTTTACGATACTAGCACAAAGCGTACCTGCTACAGAAGCGGAATTAGATGAATTAATTGTAACGAACGGTCAAGTAAAAGCTTGGAAAAAGCCTTCTGGTGAAGATATTACAGATCAAGTTGTGATTGTAAACAGAGGCGGGCTATCAAGCACACCGGGTGAATATGATGTGAAAATTTCTGTTTTAGGTGTTGAACGGACAATCCACGTAACCGTTAAAGCAGGAACGCTAGAATTTAAAGAAATTCCAACTGACATTTCATTTGGCAACGTGACCATCAAATCGAAACCACAACTTGTTACTCCAAAAAATGATGTAAAGATTACGATTGAAGATTCACGAGCTACTCCTAAAGAATGGACGCTGATGGCACAACTTACGACGCCGCTTGCAACGGACAGCGGAGATGCGCTAAACAGTTTGGTTATTCGCACAAAACAAAATGGCGTAACCGACTATTTAGAGCTGACGGATCAAGGAACTACACCTGTATACACGAATAAATCAGCTACTACAGGTACAACGGTCATCGACTTAAATACGATGCAAGATGAGGGGATATTGCTTAATGTTTTACCTGGGCTGGCAAAAGCTAAAGCTTACTATACAAAAATTAGATGGACACTTCAAGACGCCCCTTGATGAAAGGAGAGAACGATGCGACGCATAATAAAATGGTCAAGTTATCTTCTGTTACTTTCTGTGTTACTCACAACGAATCCGCTTTTTACAAAGGCTCAAAACTATGATGTTGAAGTAGGGATTTCATTTAGTGGGCAGTCGATTGAAAGTGAAACACCACATGGAAATTTACCCGAAGGAGGCACGTCTAATTGGCAGACGCCAACGGATCAAGGTGGAACTAAGCCGAATCAATTGGAGCAAACGGCTTTAGGCAAGTTACCGACTACGGGGGACCAATTTTCAGTTTTCGGATTGATTATCGGTATGGAGTGTTTGGCGATTGGCTGTAGCTTATTTTTACTACAAAAAAGAAAAGAAGATAACGATTATGGGAGGAGTAAGAAATATGAATAAGGGAACGAAATGGCTAGTAGCGAGCGCGGTTTTAACGACTGCAATTTTTAGTGAAAGTATCCATGTTTTGGCGGTTGACGGGGGGAGTATAACGTCAGATGCAGACCTGACTTATGAAAAAAACACAAGTACGACAAACCCGATTGACCCGACTGAGCCAGGCAATGTTATCACACCTGACCCAGATAATCCGGGACAACCTGGGACTGCTGGGCCATTAAGTATTGATTTTGCTTCCAATTTACGTTTTGGTTTGCAAAAGATGTCGGGTAAACAAGAAACCTACTATGCTCATTTAACTAAAGTTGTTGAGACTGCAACTGGCGCTAAAAAAGAGGTGCCAAACTATGTGCAAGTAACGGATAACCGTGGCTCAAACGGCGGTTGGCACTTGACTGTGAAGCAAAATGGTCAACTTATGAACGGAGCGAACGCTTTAGAGGGAGCCCAAATTAGTTTGCTAAATAGCACGCTTGTCACTTTGCATGATGGAAATGTCCCAACGGCTAATACGCTTATAACGCTCGATCCCGTTTCTGGTGATGCAGTTGAAATTGTCAATGCACAAGCCGGAACTGGTAGTGGAACTTGGGCGAACTTGTTTGGTAAAGATGTATCCGAAGCGGCAACGAGTGTCAAATTAGTTGTGCCAGGAAAAACACAAAAAGTAGAAGGTCAATATAAAACGACTCTCACGTTTGAACTTGTAGATTCACCAGCGTGATATTTTATTTAAAAAAAGGAGAGATTTTTGATGGAGAAATTATTAAAAGTAGCAGCAATTAGCGTTATCGTAGCAGGAGGAGTAGGGTACGGGACAGAAGCCTTTGCGGCTGATGTAACGTCTAAAGGGGACATTACTTTTACTCAAAATACAGATCCAGGAAAACCAGAAGTTCCAGGAACAGGTGAAGAAATTGATCCAGGAACGCCAGCGCCAACTCCTGGGCCGCTAAGTATTAACTATGTTTCCAATATTCATTTCGCGGACCAAATGATTTCTGGTAACAACGAAGTTTATTATGCCAATCTAGATAAAGTAACGCTTTCCGCATCTAGTACAGAAGTGGAAGTACCAAACTTTGTGCAAGTATCCGACAACCGCGGCTCAAATGCAGGTTGGCACTTAACGGTAGAACAAGTAGGTCAATTTAAAAATGGCGCAAGCACACTAACAGGAGCAAAATTATCCTTCCAAAATGCAACGATGCAATCATCAAAAGCGACTGCAACAAACACACCGACAGCGTATTCATTTGAACTTGATCCAGCGGGCACTGCATCAGATGTTGTCGATGCAGCAGCAAATAAAGGAATGGGAACATGGTCAACATCATTCGGTGACGCGACTACAGCTGCGCAAAGTATCTCACTTTCCGTACCCGGCGACACAGCAAAAATCGTTGGGAAATATGAAGCTGAGTTAAAATGGACATTAACTGACACTCCTGCTTAAAACGGTCAAAAAGTCGCGCGGAAGACCCACTTTCGCGTGACGCCATTTTAAAGGAAGGGAGAAGCATAGATGTGTAAACTAAAATGGAGCATGAGTCTCCTTACCATACTTGTCGGCTGTATGACTTTTTCCGGCAACGCTTTCGCTGTAGGCACAGAAACAAATGCAGATGTCACGTTCCAAGCTGATGATACAGGAGTCACACCACCAATTGATCCAACCGATCCTGGAGCGGATGTGACACCAACAGAACCTGTAAATCCAACAAGTGGCGCGCTTCGCATTGATTTTGCTGCGGCATTAAATTTCGGTACACAAAAAATTTCTGGAGAAGCCAAGAACTATAACGCGCTTTATACAGAAGTAACAACCGCTTTAGGTGGAAAGAAATACGTACCAAACTTTGTGCAAGTAACAGATAATCGCGGCTCTAATTCTGGTTGGTCACTTTCGGTTTCGGGCACTGAATTTGTTTCAGCTAGCCATGCTGTTTTAGAAGGTGCTGCCCTTACAATGTCAGGGGTTCATCTCACCTCCACTATGGATTCTAAATTTACACCAAGCGTTGTTGCAACAGATGTAACTTTAAATGCGTCAGGTCAAAATTTAGTCACTGCTAGAGAAAATGAAGGCATGGCAACATGGGCAATCGCATTTGGTAACCTTTCAGGAGCGGATGAGTTGGCAACTAATCCTAACGTATCACTCCACATTCCTGCTGAGGCAAGGAAAATAGCAGGCGAAACATATACGTCAACGATAACATGGACCCTTGAAGCGACACCATAAACAGAAGGGGGAACGCAAAATCCCCCTTTTCCCAAAAGAAAGGGTGGCTAAGGAGTAAAAATATGAAAAAATTTTTAGCAAGCATTTTAATAAGCCTATTAGGCCTAGGAATTTGGCTAGTTCCTTCTCATGCTGACGCAGCTTCGACGATGAACTTCTCAGTAACAGCCGTGATACCAGATAACCAAATCGATAAATCAAAAACATACTTCGATTTGAGAATGAAACCGGGTGAGACGCAAGCCCTCGAGGTCGTCGTAACAAACGGCCTAAATCGCACCATCACAATTGAAAGCCATGCTAACACAGCCGTAACGAATGATAATGGGATTGTCGACTACAGCAATACGAAGCCCAATTTAGATAAGAGTTTGAAAACCCCATTTTCCGAAATTGCCAAAATGGACGAAGAAATAACAATCCCAGCAAATGGTACAAAAACTGTTAAAGTGAACGTAACCATGCCAAAAGAAGAATATGACGGACAAATTCTAGGTGGACTTCATTTTACTGAAAAACTAGATAAAGAATCGGAAACAGAAGAGGAAGGCGTACAAATTAAAAATTTATATGCCTATGTTATTGGCGTTTTACTGACAGAAAACGACACTGAAGTCAAGCCAGACATGCAACTAGGTGACATTAATCCAGCGCAAATTAATTACCGCAATGTGCTAAAAGCGAACTTGCAAAATACGCAGCCAGTAATTCTAACAGATTTAGAAGTAAAAGCGCGAGTTACTAAAAAAGGCCGCGATAAAACATTACATGAAACAAATAAAAAAAATATGCGTCTCGCTCCAAACTCTAACTTCAACTATGGTATAAATTGGGAAAATCAAGAGTTTAAAGCGGGCAAATACACCCTCCACATGACCGCTAAATCCAATGAAAACGAGTGGAAGTGGACAAAAGACTTTGAAATCAAAGGCGATGAAGCGAAAGCTTTGAACAATAAAGCAGTGGAACTAGAAAAAGACTATACAATGTGGCTCATTCTAGGCGCCGTCTTGTTAGGCATTATCTTGCTTATCCTTGTGTTCTTACTTGGCAAGCGTTCTAGTCGTAAAAAAGATAAGTAAAGCGAGCCTTTTTGGCTCGCTTTACTTATTTCCCCGAACATATTCAAATAAGAAATCTAATTTTTCAGTGTCCGTGATATGCGCATTGCAAGTTGCCTCATCTTGGCAAATATAGTTGCTAAGCGCTTTGTAATTATGATTTTTCGTATCCGTCTTAACATCTACTGTAAAAAGTCCAACAGCCCCCATATGGTGACAAAAATGACAAATGCCTTTTTGCGGGCTAGGTAGGAAACTTCCGGACAAGCCGCGCATTGTCCCGTCAATTTCACGAACAATAAATTTTTTCATACTTCCTTTATCGTACCAACTTAAATAAGTCAGGTGTGAAAAATCAGCAGGACTTAAATGAGGCGGATGAAGTTTCTTCGCTTTTTTAAACAGTTTTTTTAATTGCGCATCTGTAGTAGCGCGAAATGGAATGCAATAAGGCTCAAGCGAATCTTTAAAATGCGTATAATCCGACTCGTTTTTTATAGAAACAAGAGGTTTCAAAAGCTCTAATTGGTCTGTCATTAAAGAGTCAAATGCTTTTTCAGCTTTGTTTAGCGAGTAATATGCAAATTCTTGCTTTACTTTAATATCATTTACTCTTTGCTCTGCATCAAGAACATGTTTCGCTTGCCGTAAAATTTGATTTAACACGTGATTTTCGATAAATGCTTCCATATAAAATCACCTCCAATCCTTATTTTACAACGAAAGAACACTTAAAATATAGTCTAAGAACATTTTATAGTCAAATAAAGCAGCTGACTTTATTTTCGATAAACAATATTTTTGATAGTGCTTTCAGATAAAAAGTATTTTTCAGCAAGTTCTCGAATCGTAGAACTGCTCTCAAAATCCTTCTTTATCAGTGCATTTCGTTCTTTTAGCCGCAGTTTAATTCCAGACTCGCTTCCCCAAGCCTTTTTTGACCGTACAGGGATATAAAGAAATTCCCCATCTACATATTTTTGAATTTCAAGAATTAATTTTTCAGGTAATATATTTTCAACAGTTTGATACTTCATAAGGCTAGCTCCTTTATTATTTAATCCATAATAAGTAGCAAAGCCCAGTATTGGCGATTAAGAATAATCCATACAAAGAATCGCCATTTCAGGCTTTGCATGGAACAGCATTACATTAGCAGACATGCTGATCACCTCCTAAATTTAAAAATAATTTTATAAAAGTAGCTAACAAATGTCGAATTCTTTTTCTGACATTGCTATAATAGAAAGTAGAAAAGAGGTGGTTGAAGTGGATTTTGGTGAAAAGTTAATTAATCTACGAAAGAAAAATAGACTAACACAAAAAGAACTTGCTAAGAAAATTGGTGTGACACCTTCAACAATCAGTAAATATGAAAGCGCAACACATAAACCACCAATTTTTATTTTAGCCAAATTAGCAGAAACACTAGGGACAACCACAGAATTTTTGCTTGACGATGTAGCAGGTTTAAGAGAAAAAAATTCTGTCAATGCATTCCCGCTAATTGGAAATCCAGAACTAGAAAAATGGTATTTAGAACTACCATACTCGTTTTCTGAAAAAGATTTGCAGTTACTTAAAGATATTTCAAGTGCTATTGAAAACCAAAAATAACGATACATCGAGGTATTCAACATATAGTTGAATGCCTATTTAGTTTACCATATACATACTCGAACGATTATGTTATTGGTGGAGTTATTTAAAACTCCACTATTTTTTTACTCTATGAATGGATTATGCGGCCCATTTTTGGGCGATGTTTTGTACGATGTGAAAGGTTCAGCCACAATTCCAGATGGTGGAAAGAATGCATTATTATACGGGAATTGTGTTTCCATCATACGCATCTTCTGCGAGAACTTCATGTGTAACATAGATGTACGTGCAACTTGATTATTAAAAGAGGAAATCGAAACATCAATTTTAATCATTTCAAAATTAGAAAACTGTACAAGTGTCTGGTTATCTTTTGTCCCGTGGTATTCTTTAATATGTTGCGGAAAAACCCAAATGCAGTTTGGATTTGTTGGTGAAGCTGTCGGAAAAGTATACGTAAATGAAATAGGATCAATAATAATTGGCGGCTTATGAGTGATGCCTATTAGATGCTTAGTTCCTTCCCTCCTACCATTAAGAGTTCTCCATGAACTAAAATCCACCTAAAGCCACTTGATTTCTATATCTTCTTTATTTATTATAACCATATCTATTATAGCTCTCAATAGTTTTTGTTTGTCTTTAAAATCCAATTTTTTTATATCCTTGAATTTTGTTGCCTCCAATATTGATTTGAAATCTTCTCTCTGCATTTTTTCTTGTTGAACTTTTTTTTCGCTGAGAATGGTTGAAATTTGAGTATCAATTTTCAAAGTCATTGAGTCAAGTTCTTCTTTTTTGTAGTTGGAATTTAAATATAGTTCTAAAAGCCTTGCCTTTTTATTTTGCAAGTCATTTAGTTTATTTTGCAGTTTGATTAATTTATTTTCTTCTTGTTTTATTTTAGATGAACTCGAATATTTTGTGATTCGATTTAAAACTATTTCCTCAAGCTTATCTGCTCGAATGATAATATTTTCACAGTCGTCATATTGATATAGACGTCTTTTAGACTTACATTGATAATAACGATATTTCATTTTTTTACCTTTGTAAGAGGTTGACTTTGAAGTGTGAGAATAAGGCATACCACATTTTCCACAAACAACTAATCCACTTAGTAGCGATTGTGATTCTTGATTGACGTTTGGCAAGTCTGCCACTCTTTTAAAAATTTGCTGAACACGATTAAATTGCTCTTCTTTTATAATAGCCTCATGAATCCCTTTTTTATGAACTTTATCCGCATAACTAACATAACCAATGTAAATATCGTTTGTAAGTAAGTTTTTGTAACGTCTTCGATTAAACACCTCATACCCTAATTCCTTCATTCTTTTTTGAACTTGCAAAATGCTTTGCGTTTCTTCAAATAAATTATAAATAAGTTGTAAATGTTCAGCTTCCTCTTTGTTTATGAATAATTTAGTGTCAATAACGTCATAGCCAAATGTCCTTCCTCTAGCAGTAACAAGCGGAAGTCCATCCTCGATACGTTTAATTTTACCCATGACAAGCCTGTCCCTGATTGTTTCGCGTTCTAGCTGTGCAAAAACGGACAATATCCCAATCATTGCGCGCCCGAAAGGTGAACTAGTATCAAGTGTTTCAGAGAGACTCACAAACTCCACATCATTCTTTAAAAAGTATTCTTCGATTAGAAGAAGTGTGTCACGTTGTGAACGCGATAAGCGATCGAGACGATATACAACAACAGCATCTATTTTATCGAGCTTAGAAAGCATGTCTTGAAGTGCAGGACGGTTGATATTAGAGCCAGTAAAACCACCATCAATGAAAATATCGTATATATCCCAACCTTTTGACAAACATAAGGCTTTCAATTTTTCGGTTTGTGCCGATATAGAATAATTCTCGGTTTGCTCTTGAGTTGAAACACGTATATAAATAGCCGCTTTCATTTTACCCCTCCTAAATAGCACGTACGTTCTGTTCTTGGTTAAAAGAAAAAGCCTTTCAGCTCTTTCTTACTTCAAGTTAATATCGACTGTTTCGTCTCCCCAATAGCTTGTTTGATATTGTAATTTTAGTGATTTCGAATCTGTTTTGGATTGCCCAATAAGATTACCTGTTACACTTGCTCCAGGGTCTAAGTCTCCTGAGTTGAGAATTTCAATATCATCTTCAACAAGTAGCTCGTCAAGATCAGTTTTATTCCCATCATCGTTTAGCTTAAAATCATATGGATTATAGCTTTGAGATTCGTCTGTGTTGTTTGTAATAGTTAAGTTAATAATGATATATTGTTTCCCACTATCAGGAGTATCAATTTCGCTACCTTTGCTATAATTGACTGTATTTACTTTTAATTCATAACCGTTGTAGCTCACTGTGTCGCCGACTCCATATGTCTTTTCCAAAGTCTTGTCTTTAGATTTACTATCGCCCGAACTTGAAACGCTTGTTTTATTAGAATCTGAATCTACTTTTTCGGTTGCTGAATCTAGTGCATTTGCTCCGATATTAGTAAGTATAATAAGAATTATAATACCAACTACAGAAATAATTGTACCGGCAATCGCTAACCCTTTTGGACGTTTAAACAAGCCAATGACACAAAATACAATCCCCAATATCCATACTATCCAGCCTACTATAGGTATCCATCCTGTGAATAATCCAATCAAAGCTAAAATGAAACCTGCAGTTCCCAATCCGTTTTTAGTTCTTTTTATTTCATTCATTTTTATTCTCCCTTTGTGATTTATTTATAATGAATTCTCTAGCGAGAATTTATTATCTGTGTTGTTGGTGGTGGCTAGCCCGTTACAATTTTCCCGTATTTTTGCATGTAGTGATCACAGGCTTCTTTTAAAAATTCCTCTGTAATTCCAAGATGGTCAGCTACTTCATAGTAATTCCGCAAACCTTTTTGGTAGCAGTCTTCTAACAAAGAGCGAGGTACTAAATATTCATGCGCTTTACGTCTTGCAAAAAATTCTTGCTTTCGATTCGTTGTTTTGCTCACATCGAGTATATTTCCATTTGAATACAGTTTATGACTAATTTCTTCTATGATTGTACAGACTTCCTCCGCTTGTGTAAGTCCTTTTAAGATGTAAATGGTGTTCTCGATAAGCAAAGCCTTTGCTCCACATGGTAAGCTTTTTTCATAGATGATTTTTAAGTCAAGTTTATCTAGTAAATAGTTTGCATCGTTCATAAACTATCCCCCTATAACACTAAACATCTGACCCCTTTTCTATGAATGTTAATATTCTGTTTTTATCGGTGTTACTTAAACCGTTTTCAAATCGCAACAGCAAAATTTCAGTTTGTGTTTCGTTCTTCCTACCAAATAACTCATCAATAGACACATCCAGTGCATCAGCAATCCGTTCAATTTCTAAATGTTTAATCGGGCGCTGCCCATTTTCAATTTTGCTCATGGTGCTGTCATCTAGCTTAACCATTTCGGCAAAATCTTTTTGAGAGATGTTTCTTCGTCTACGTAACAGAGCAATTCGTTCATGAATGTTCATGCACCACCACCAGCCTTTACTAAAGTTCAAAAGTTATTGTAATACATTTAGACGATTCTCTAAAGCAGAAAGGGTTAATATTTCGAAAAAAGAGAATAATTGAAATGTTCAATTCTGAAATAGAAATAATATTGCATAGAGGCAAATAAAAAACCACATTCTCATCACCATAAATTCATTTTACTTTTTAATGATGTAGAATGCAGATTGAGGTTGCTACTTTCACAAGCGAACAAACGTTCCTGTTTTTATTATACTAGGATTAGAGTATAAATCAAGAAAAAAATAAGTCAGAAAGTTATTTGGAAAAATTAATATTAGGAGTTTGTTGGAAAATATCTAATACCTGTTCAATAAGAAAATACAATCTGTTGAGTTGAAAAATAGTGACCTGTATTTTAAACATGGTATAATTGCAGTAACTTACTTTAAAAATTGATGAATGATATAAAGGAGCTTTAATTATGTTAACTGATTCTATGATTAGAGATGAATTGATAAAAGTCATACGAAAAGAAAATGATAAGAAGCAATTCAGAGTCATTGAAGAATTAAGTATTTGTGACGGGGCAGCAAGAGCAGATGTTGCAGTTGTTAACGGTCTTTTACATGGGTATGAGATTAAAAGTGACCATGATACCTTAGAACGGTTACCTAATCAAATTGTAAATTACGAATTAACTTTTGAGAAGACCACGATTGTAGTTGGCAAGAAATTTGAAAGTAAAATTTTAGAAATTGTGCCCGTTAATTGGGGAGTTTCTGTTGCCTATCTTAATAAGTTTGGAGCAATTAGTATCAAAAAAATAAGAAGCGCTAAAAATAATAAAGCAGTTTCTACTGATAAGTTATTAGATTTACTTTGGAGCAAAGAAATCAAATTGTTATTGAAGGAAAATAAAATCAAAGGTTACTCAAATCTTCCCAAAAATGAGTTGGCAAGTTTGACGAAACAATGTGTACCCCGAAAAGAAATTTTGGAGTACACACGTAATATTTTAAAAACTAGAGTTGGCTGGAGAGCTGATTTACCATAAAAGTAATGTGATGATTTGTCCCATATGCTCGCCAAGAGGTAAGATTACCGCCTTTATTTACTTCATTATGAGCTATTTTATAAATCATGGAGTCTCCCCATGAATAATCGAAGCCCATATATAATGGATGAATACATAATTTTTTACAAGCTTCATTTATATTTTCAAAATTGAGGCCACCTTTTTTTATAGTTTCTCCTTTATATACTAGATACTCTGACTTTGTTGTATACCGTATATTAAAAGAGGGTTGCATACCTGGTACGAACTCAAAGTCAGAGCAGTGATTGATACAATAGTCAGAATAAATTATTTCTATGTCCTTCAGTTTTTTAGATAATCGATTAAAAAATTTAGATTCTAAACGATTAAGTAAAATAAATTCATGTTTATCAAAGCCTTGGAAGGATTTTGGAAAAGAGCATGAAGCAACAATTATCTTTTTAAATTTATTTAATGATGGTATTGTTTCAATAGCAGCTTTTGCTGTGTAGACACTATTATTTAAATTTTCTATTCTTAGCTCCTCTACATCGACTATTAAAAAGGTTTTTTCTGGTGGTATGGTTTCAAAAAAACTTTCTATTATATCTTCAAAGTCATCATCCATGACTTCATTTGTTGTCACTCTGAGAGCGTATTCATTTTTGCTTTGAGAAGCTAATTGTTTGCATATTTCATTAGAGTAATTTAAATGGAACACAGGAATTGAAAAATCTGTGTTTATTCTGTTGAAATCCTCAAAAAACTCTGTAACTGAAAATCTTTCTGCCTTACAATCAGTTGAAAAATCTAAGAAAAATTCTCTGTTTTTCCAATGGGTTGTTACGCAGGCCATAGACTTTTCCTTGCTTTTTACTGTGTCTAGTGGTAATTCAAATAGAGGGACAATCTGATCTTTTACCTCATCAGTTAGATGTAATAGTCCATCTTTTTCTCCTTGCTTAGCTTTTAGTATGGGTACATACATTTTAATTCCTCCTCTGATGCAATTTTATATTATCGCCTAAACGTTAATACCTACTTATGAATAATATTCAGCCTTTTTAGTGGGGAAGCCGGCAACAATTATTATTTTTGTAATTAATTGAACTACTATATTATTTTTTGATTTGCAAAAACAATATTATTATGCGTATACTATTTATTGGCAACTTGCCCCGTTAGGGGGTGTGTTTCGATGTATTCAATCTTTTCGTTAATTGTCGCACCAATTATCGTTGGTCTAGTACTTAAGCTAGTTTCTTTGTGGTTAGAGAAGAAAAGTGACAAGTAAGCAAGTTGCTCGCTAACCCACATGTTTGATTAAATCGAACAAAAAATAAACGCCAGTCTATCGCACTAGACTGGCGTTTTGTGTGTTTCGAATTCAATCTTTTCGTTTACAAAACCATTATAGCATAAAACGCTAGTCTATACCACTGCAAGTTATTAAATTACAGGTTATCCCTCTTAATCAAATATTCCGCATATCTCTCTAACTCTTCAATCTGCTCAGGTGTCATGTCCTTAGGAGCGTGCGCAGCGATCAAATAGCCGTCTTTGTTCTTTATCTCGACTCGTTCTGTTTCTCTGCCATGTAAGTAATCTAATGAAACATCAAAAAAATCTGCAAGTTTTATTTGTACGTCAGAGTCAGGAACGCGTCTGTTTTGTTCATATGATGCATACGATGTTCTCGCAACTCCAATTTTTTTAGAAACATCATCTTGAGTAAGCTTTCTTTCTTTGCGAAGTTTAACAAGTCTATCTCCAAACAAAACCGCCACCTCCTCGACATATCAATATCGACATGTCAATATCAATATATCAATATTACTATACATTAAGCGTAGTTAGTATGAAAAATATTAAAATGCGTCAAAAAGAGTAATTGTTTCTTGACAGTAGTCAAAATGCGTAGTAATATTAAAGTACGCAATATGACACAAAAAGAAAGGAGTGTTCTCATGCGCACATGGTTAAGGGAGCTAAGAGAGGAAAAAGGTCTAACTCAAGAATCATTAGCTATTAAGGCGGATATTGAGAGAACCACTTATTCATCAATTGAACAAGGGAGAAGAAATCCATCAGTTAGAAATGCTATGCGAATTGCGTCAAGTCTTGATTTTGATTGGGTAATTTTTTTTGATGAAGAACTACGCGAAATGACGCGCGAGGGGAGTGATAAAACTCATAAACAGCCAACATAGCAATAAAACACCTAACACCAAAACAGCATACAAGCTAATCCAGTAGCACTACATTAAATATTGATACGGATAGAAAAGGAGCTATATGTATGGATTCATTCCAAATTGTAGTAATTAGCACACTTGCATATTTAATCCGAAAGGTATCGAAAATAGACTATCCAATCAATAAATCTGAAAAAAAGTCGGATAGATTTTATGAGTATTTTTACGAGTTGTTGCAATTGATAATTATTATTGTTCTATTGCAATTGGAGATTATGCTCTTTAGCTATTTGAGTAATCTCGTTTTTTAATTTGTCTAGCTCATCGGCATTCGATACTTGCAATAAGCCAGAGCGCATTTCTTCTTCTTTTTGTTCAGAAATGTATGGTGCAATTATTGTTATGTTGTTATCTATTGTTTTACCAGCAGGAATAACAATTATTGAATACAGTATTGTTATTACGAACAAAAGGCTGAAAATAATCATCCCAGTAAAAACAAATGCTATCTTACCTTTGTAAGCACCTAGTTCTTTTAAATGGTATCCAAATTGAAGAGAAGCAATCGCATTGAATCCCAAAACAAAGAGTAGGAATAAAAACCAAACTACATGTGGGATATTAAATGATTTAATCCCCTCGTAGTAAAAATAGGAAAAGACATTGATTCCTATTTTCCAGTTAGAAAAAATTATATTGGCGAAATATCCGAACACAGCAACACCCGCTAGACCTAAAAACTTTAAAAAGCTGACGTAAAATATGTTTTCATCTTTCTTCATCTCTCCACCTCATTATAAGGCGGGAAGTCGAAGAACTCGTGGACGGATATTTCTAGGGCTTGGCAAATCAAGCGTATTGTATCGGCTTTAGGAACACCAGTAGGACGCGCTTCAAGCGAACTAAGTGTAGATTGTCTTAGTCCTGATAGTGTAGCAAGTCTGTTCATTGTTAAATTTCTTTCTCGTAACAGAAAGTAGAGACGTTCAAAAATTAATTCGTGGTCATTCATCTCTCCACCTCGTTGTACGGCGGGAAGTCGAGGAACTCGGTGACGGAGATGCGAAGAATGGGACAAATGCTAGTGATGATATCGAATTTTACAGATTTACCTTTTTTGTTAGCTAAATCATTTAATGTAGCGCCTGGTAACCCAGCGAGGGTTGCAAGTCTATTTATAGTTAAATTTTGTTGGTTGGCTAATGTAATCATTCTATCTGCAATTAAATCTACGTTATTCAAAATAATATCCTCCTTACGAAATACCGTTATAACTAGTGTAATCTACTTACTTGAAAAAGTTTCCGAAAACTTGTTGACATGTTCCGAGTTTTCGGATAAACTATAAATAAAGTTACGAAAAATCGTAATGTTTAGGAGGTGAGAAACTTGAAAGTCGGTCAGCGAATTAAAAAAATACGGCTCCAAAAAAACTTTAGCTTACAAGTATTAGGTGAAAAATCAGGGATTCCAGCATCAACGCTTAGCGACCTTGAAAACAATAAGTACTCCCCAACATTAGAAAAAGCCGATAAACTCGCCAAAGCGCTAGGGGTAACCGTAAACGATCTACTAAGTGATAGACAAACAACATAGCTATAAAACACTTAGCGACAAACAGGAGGTGTAAGGAATGAATGAATTAGTTATTATGAAAAATCAAGAAGCGGTTACAAGTAGTTTAAATGTGGCAGAAGGTTTTGAGAAGGAACACAAACATGTATTAAGGGATTTGGATAACCTAAAAGGGGTGGTCCAAAATTGGACAGACCTATTTCGCGAAGATATTTACACCCATCCTCAAAATAAACAACAATACAGAATCGTTTACATGAACCGTGACGGATTCACTTTACTTGCAATGGGTTTTACTGGAAAGAAAGCTCTTCAATTTAAGCTTAAGTATATTGAAGCTTTCAACAAAATGGAGCAACACATTAAAAAGCAACTTGATACTTCAAATTTAAGCCCTGAATTACAAATGTTTAACCAAATGTTTCTAGCAGTTGCAAACGCTGAAAGAGAAGCAAAAGAAGCGAAATCAGAAATCAATGATATGAAGATGATTTTCAGCGTGAACGCTAACGAGTGGAGAGATAAAGTTAAGACTATTTTGCGTAAGATAGCTAATAACTTTGGAGGAACTGAACCTTACAGGTCAGTTATTAATATGAGTTATGAAAGGTTTGAAAGTCGTGCTCATTGCGATTTAAATAGACGACTAGAGAACAGAAAAATAAAAATGTCTGCGAAGGGCATGAGCAAGACGAGTATTCAGAAGCTGAACAAATTGGATTGTATAGCGGAAGAAAAACGACTGATTGAAATTTATTTAACAGTTGTAAAAGAAATGGCTATTCAATTTGGAATTAGAACAGATAATATAGACCATTTAAAAGTTATTTGAACAGTTTAAAGATACTAATAAACCAAGTAGCACTACAATTTAATTTACTACACATAAAAAAAGGAGAAAGACATGCAAAAAGAAATCATCGCCACATCAGCAAACGTGGCATCAGAAATGCAAGAACTTAAAGGGAAGTATCAGCAAAAGGAGTTAGCAGGTATAGCACATGTTAGTAGACCTGCGATAGGTCATTACTCAACAGGCGAAAGGAATATGCCACGGGAGATTATGCAAGGTATTACCGAGAGCTTAGATGAAAATATTTTAGCTCGTAAGTTATTGGCGAAATTCTCGCCGTATGTAGTACCGTTTGCGGACGAGGTAAGTGGTCACCCGCTATGTTTCAAAACTCTAGCTACTAAAGAACAGCTGGAGGAAGACGAGAGCGCTAACAGGATAGCGCACTTGCTAGCAAAAGATATGAATCATTTGAAGCAAGGCGAGAGAAGAGAAATCAGGGAGTACGTTAACGAGTTATTAGATGAAGTGATGATAAAAAATAGCCTATTACCGTCAATATGCGACAGCTATAACTTTAATTTACCTGAAATGATTAGGTACAGGCAAAAGCACTGGAAAGAACTAGGATATTTAAAATGAAATGAGGTGTTAGCATGGCAAGGAAAAAAGCTACGGAAGTAAATAATCTAGATTTAAGTAATTATGAAATCGTAGATTATTTTGACCCTGAAACTGGTTACAGACCGAACGTTGATTTGAAAGTGGTTAATGACATATTCGACCGCGCACCAATGAAAGACAAACCAAGCGAACCGTTAACATTCCCAAACGATCAAAATATAATGCTTGAAAATGGAAGAATGAAGACGGTAATACCGATTGAAGAAATTAAGTCAAGCAAGAGAGAGGTTGAGACACAATGATTTTATTTTTACTTTTTGTTATTTCTATAGTAATCGTGTGCCAATTAACCGTGTTTTCTTACCAAAAAGCCATCGAAAAAGAGAAGGGCATAGAACGAGAGCGAAAACCATTTATTAACTATATTTTTACTAATGAGTATTTACAAGCGAGACACGAAAAGAAAATGAAGAAGGTGACAAAATGTTAAAAAAACTAGAACATTTCTTCTTTTATGAAGATGAAGAAACGGAATGGAGTGTTTCAGATATATGTATATCAATCGTGTTTGGGTGTGCTGTAGTGTTTGCGCTCATTCTATCATTGACAGTTTTAATTTTGAATTTTGCACAATAAAAAACACCACTCGGCAAAGTGGCGTTCAGGGAAAAATGCTTACAAACATACACAAATGTATTGTAGCATCAACTCCCAAAAAAGTAAATGGAGGGATAGTAGATGATAAATACTTCTGATTTAGAAGACGGAACGATGGAATCATTCGAAATAACGAATCTTAAGGAAACGGTTTTTGATCACACGAAAGAGCTAAGAGAATTCTACGAAGCATTAAAGAAACACGCTAAATCTTTAGGCGGCTCACAAGTGTACGAAGATTTACTTGAAGCGTATGAGGAAGTAGGCGAGCACGTCGCTGAGTTAAAAAAAGAAATACCAAGATATTGGTAGGAGGTATTTAAGATGGAAAAAAGTGAAGAAATTACAGAGATTGCTAAAAGTCTTTGCGAATTCAGGGAGAATTTAAAGCAACCGTTAAAGGATGCCAGCAACCCATTTTTCGAAAGTAAATATGTACCTCTTGAAAATATCGTAGAAGTCATAGACGATGCTTTAAAAGGTACAGGTCTGTCTTATACGCAACAAATTTCTAGTGATGAGCAAAGTGTTGCAGTATCCACACAATTGTGGCATGAAGAAGGCGAGTTCGTCTTTTATGACCCAATAAAATTGCCGGCAACAAAACGAGACGCTCAAGGATTTGGTTCTGCGGCAACATACGCTAGGCGCTATGCTCTATCTGCTGTTTTCGGAATCACGAGCGACCAAGATGATGATGGAAATACAGCTGTTGAAACGATGCCTAAAAAGATAGAAGCAAATGAAGTTCCAATTATAAATGGTTTAGTTAATAGTTTATCTGCGGAAATGAATTTAGATTTTAACACAACGTGGGAAACGCTTAAGAGAAAAACAAAAATACAAGTGGATTTAATTGAGAATCTAAATACAGAGCAATCTGGTCTAATAAAAAAATGTATAAACGATGTCCGTTCAGAGAACAAAAAGAAGCTGAAACAAACAAAAAAACCATCTGAACAATTACCAGAAGGAACAGAAAGACAAGGGAGTATGTTGTAATGGAATACGCCAAAGTGCTAAAAGCAAAAGATAATCGAATATTGCTCGAGCTAATAGACGATGAAATCAACGAGAATTATTTACAGCTTTTAGCTCGCGGCGGTGATAACTATGTCAAACTTCGTTTATTGGACAACCGAGGCATCACAGTCAAGCAAAGAAAGCTCTCATACGCTCTCATACGCGATATTGCGTTGTTCACTGGTGATGAACCAGAATGCGTAAAAGAATTCTTAAGATTTGATTATGAGGCTAAAACTGGCGAAATGTTTAGCCATGCTTCCGCTACGTGCAACGAAGCCACGGAATGGATCGCGTTCTTAATAAAATTCGTGCTTAAACACCGTATACTGCTGAAACAGCACTATGAGTACTTGCTCGAAAATAACGCATGGTTCTACTATTGCTTGATGTACGGACAGTGTTGCATTTGTCGCGATAAAAGCGACATAGCGCATGTTGAAGCAGTTGGAATGGGACGCAATCGAAATAAAATTAATCACGAGGAACATCGTTTTATGGCGCTATGCCGCAAACACCACACAGAACAGCACCAAATAGGACTAGAAACTTTCATGAAGTTGTATAAGGTTATTCCAGTGAAACTAGATAAAAAAGATTTAGAAAAACTAAATTTAAGGAAGTGATAGCGTGGCAAGGCCTAAAAAAGAAGGGCTGGATTACTTTCCTTTAGATGTTCATATTTTTGAAGACGAGAAAATAGAAGCAATTGCTGGGGAATTTGGTATTAAAGGTGAGCTAGCTGTCATCAAACTGTTATGTGCGGTATATGAAAAAGGATACTTCGCTGTATGGGATGAGCTGATGAAAGCAAAACTTTTAAAAAGATTGCCAGGTACCAGCAAAGAATTATTAGATCAGATTGTAAACCGCTTAGTTGTATGGGGGTTTTTTGACGAATCCCTGTTCAACTCGGCTAAGGTATTAACGAGTTCTAAAATTCAAGCGACATTTTCGGAAGCGACAAAAAGGCGAAAAACACGAAAACCGACACTTCACTGGATTAATGTAGACAATAACAACGAATTAAGGGAAGTTAATGTAAACATTAATCCCCAAAGTAAAGTAAAGGAAAGTAAAGTAAATAAAAGTAAAGTAAATAAAAGCGATAAGACTAATTTACAATCCGATTTTTCAAAGCTTTGGCAATTATACCCTCGCAAAGAACGCAAAGAAGACGCTTTTAAAGCATATCAAAAAGCTATAAAAGAGGGTGTGAGCAATAAAGAAATTCAGAACGGCATCATGGCATATAAACAACATTTACAAGCTAAGAATACAGAGCATCAATTTATCGCGCAAGGCGGAACATGGTTTTATCAACGCCGTTGGAATGATGAATATGATATGACGACAGAAACTAAAAATAATAATACATTTAGAAAAAACACGAAGCAAGAAGTACTCCCAGATTGGTTCAACAAAGAAGAGCAAGCAACTTCTCCGCAAAGCGAACGATCAAACGAAGAAAAAGCCGTTATTGCAGCTGAAGTTGAAAAAATCAAGAAAGAGTTAGGAGTGAAGAGAAATGCGGAATCTTGACAAAACTTACACCGTCAAGCTACGAGTGAAGTTTTTAAAACAAAAATTTAAATATTTTGAGTGCGATGTGGACGCTCAAAATTACAGGTCCGCTTTTGTAAAAGCGGAAAAAAAGGCGCGAAAACTTGGAGCAGTTCGCACAATGCGAATCGAAGCTAACTTAAAAGGCTATTTCTTCGAGCCGGACGGGACGGTAAGAAATCGATGAAAAAAGCTGAAATCATAAAAAAAGTACCTAACGCGCCGTTCGTAGTTGGCGAAAAATACGAAATTTATAAAGAGCGCGATAAAACGCAATGTGTTTTGGTTTATTTTAATGAAACTATGGTGTATCAAGTACCGCGAGAAACACTAATAATCTCAAATATATAAAAGGAGATGCTAGTAAATGCAAAAAGACGTGTTAACCAAACAAGATAAAACTCTTTTAGAACGTTTAGAAAAAAGAAATTACGATACACAACGTCAAGTTGCTAGTTTAGTGCATACAAATTATTTGACGCTCAAAGAAACAGATTCTATGTCAGATGCTTCTGTTGAAGAGGCATTCAACCAAATGCGTTCAGAATTACTAAGCTAAAGAGGAGTGAGTGAAATGGTATTTACTATCGCATTGCACCGTACGAACTTAACTGAATTAGAGAAAGCAATAGAAGACAATAAAAAACGTGGATTTGTGCAAAAAGGACCAATTAGACTATTGAACGAAGGCGGAAGAACATACGTGAAAGATCGCGCGTTTTTTAAAGAAACAGGTTATTTTGCAAATGAAAAATTTGCTGTGCAGATGATAAAGGAAGTGGATAAATGAATTTTACAGAGTATTATTCCGCTGTGATTTTAAGAGAAATATTAAAACGAATAAATTCAAGTATGAAAAAGAAAGAAAAAAGAACTAAAAAGTTGATGAAAATGCCGCTCGATTCTAAAACGCGGCGTTCACAAAAATACTGGTTTGCACAACGTGATTTGGAATTTGAGATAAAAGAAATTGAAGAGTATTTTCATCAACTCTATGAACTTGATAAACAAACAAAATGGAGCAAGCATTTAACTTTTGACCAATACAATTTTACAGAAAAATATCACGAGATTATTAATGAATATTTTGACAAAAAGAAAATGAAATAAAGCGTTTTTTGATAACGAGATAGAAAATTTATACTATCAAATGCGAATGGAGAGGGAAAGTTAATGAAAAAATTTATAGCTATCACAGAAACGGATATGGGTGATAACTTTCACGAAATTGATTATTTAAATGAGTCGTGGCTTTTGATTAATGCAGAAAATGAAGCGGAAGCGATTGAAATAGCACTTGAGAATAAGCAAGTGTTGCGCGTGAAAGCAATTGATGAGGTTAATGTCAGTGATGAAAAAGGCGTTACACATCATTTTATTCTGAATGAGGGTGAGTGAATGAAAACTAATCTGTTTTATGAATCTGAAAGAGAGGCGAACAAAGATCACGTAGCTACACCGCGTTATGTGGTCGAGAATATTTATAGTTTGATTGATATTCAGAGCTTCAAGAGTCTCTGGTTTCCGTTCAATCACTACGACAGTGAATTCAAACTTATGGCAGATGAACTGCAACTTAAATATAGAGCAACTCATATTTTTGACAACTTAGGCAATGACTTTTTTACGACTGAACCTCCTAAAAACTGTGATTTGATGATTAGCAACCCGCCATTTTCACAGCAGAATGAAATCATCGAGAGAAGCTTCAAATTAATTGATTGTGGAAAAATTCAGTCGTTTGCTTTATTACTTCCGCTAGCAGCGCTAGAAACAGAAAAACGGGCAGATATGTTTGAGAAGTATCAAGATAAATTAGCCATCTTGATATTTAAAAAACGGATTAAATTTTTAGGGCATACAAATAGTTTTAATCGGGCGTGTTGTTGGGTGTGCTACAACATTCCAGTATTACGAGAGAAGCCAATACAATGGGTTTGAGGAGGAATCGGAATGAAACACGGTAAAAAGCCCACGGTGGCACAGAGTCGATTATTAGAACAAAATGGTCTAAATGTTAGCGAATGGCTTATCGTTAAGAATTTGAAAGATAAGATGTTTGTTAAACACCGAAAATCTGGAGAAGTAAAAGAGGTTGATAAATAATGATGAACCGTGTCATTTTAGTAGGACGTTTAACTAAAGATCCTGAACTTCGCTACACTCCTTCTGGCGTTGCAGTCGCGACATTTACACTTGCAGTAAACCGCACATTTACAAACCAACATGGGGAACGTGATGCAGATTTTATAAATATTGTTGTTTGGAGAAAACCCGCTGAAAACGTAGCAAATTTTCTAAAGAAAGGAAGTCTTGCTGGTGTTGATGGTCGCGTGCAAACACGTAGTTATGAAGGGCAGGACGGCAAGCGTGTATATGTAACCGAAGTTGTTGCTGAAAGCGTACAGTTCTTAGAGCCAAAGAACGCACAAGGACACTTCCCTAGCGATTTTAAACAAAATCAAGGCAATTCAACTCAACAAGCAAACCCTCAAAAACAAGCTTATTCAAGTGATTCTAAGCCCGTAGAAATTAATGAAGATGATCTACCATTTTAATGTCAACGCCACTTTTAATAAGCGACCTAATTAAAAGGAGTGGTAATATGGATAAATTTTCAGATGTTGAATTAGAGATGATGGTAGAAGAGCTAAAAAAAGTAGTGCCATTTCAGTTAGATTTAGTTGAGGAGTATTCTAAAGTTGTTGAAAAGTACTATAAAATATTCAAAGAATATCCAGAAATTAAAAAAGAAGACATACCGCAACTGTCAGTATTAGCGGCGTTTAAACAAATGGGGATTGAATAAAAAAAGCCGAGGCAGCACCCCAGTTAAGGAACTGGAAATAGGAGGAATATAAGATGGTTGAAGAGAAAATTTATAATGGATATGCATTTAGTGAAAACGAGGGTGAAAAGATACAAGTAAACAGAAAAATTTATAATCAAATGTTGGAAAAATATAAGGTTTATAGAAATGATCTTCGTTTAAATCCAGATGTCGATTTGAATGAATTTGATGTTGTGATTGGTAGAGAGCCTGGTTACCATCGCGCCAAATATAACATTATAAAAAATGCTCCAAGCCTCAATGATTTAGAATTGTTGCTACTATGCGATTCGGGAAATCTATGTTTTGGAGGCTCTAGAAGTGGTGGTTATCTAGTAGTTTCTGAGGATTAAAAAAGCCAGAGCATGCGCCCCAGCTAATAGGAATTGAACAAGTCTATTATAGCATAGGGGTGTTGAAATGTTGAGTTTATTGCCAGAAATAAACGTTCATAAAACGGTTTTAAATGCTAAGCAGGTGCTTTCATGCTATCGAGCTTTGCAACGTATTGCTGGTACCGAGTTTACTCAAAGCTTGACAGCTAGATATTCATCAGAACCAAAAGGACCAATAAACAATAGCTCGCAGATTGAGGATATAGTTATCAATCGCATTAACGGAAATAAAGCAATTGAGGAAGTAGCGAAAATAGATTTTGCTGTAAATCGACTAAATCAATTAAGCCAAGAAATCATAAAATATTCTTTTTTAACACAAAACGAATACACCGAGTTAGAGGTTCAAGAGATTGTTAGAAAATATGGTGGGAACTTTCGCGAGTTAAAAAAGAAGTCATTATTAATGTTTGCAGAAGCTTATGCTCATGGGGAGTTACTGGAATTTTAAAAACGGGCAGAAATCAGGCAGAAATCGGGCGTTTTTCGGGCAGATTTCAGACATCTTCATGAGTTATAATGCTAGTATGAAGAAATTGAGCATTAGTAGCTTATCCACATCATAACCTATCCTCGTGAAGCGTTAGTGTGGATTATGCTACATCATGTTAGGAGGGATGAAAAATGCTGAAACATCACATCACAAAGTACAGTGACGAAGCGGGGAATCGCTACGCGGTATCATGGTTACAAGTGAATTTATTTGGAACATGTCACTGCTTAAGTCAAAAACGAATGGCTTTAAAATAAAAGGGGCAGACAATCGCCTGCTCCTTTCGTCAATCATTTAGTATACGTGGTTTTGTTGCAATGTGGGCAAGGTGGTAGAGTATCTGTTGTATCGTCTAATACCACTTTATGTCCGCATGCGGCACAAGTATAAGTACCCTTACCAGGCTTTTCGCCAGTTGTGTGTTGTGACATATCATTTCACCTCCTGACTGTTAGAATGGGTTAATTATAACACTTATCTAAATATTATGCGCTTGTGTACAAAAATGGACGATAGCAAGTACAAATCCTCTTAATTTATAATGTGGTATTTGTTTACTTCGATTACAGCCCATCCTATCCGCACTGGATGTAAAACACGCTCGCGGAAACTACCTTTTTTCCTCCTGTTTAATCGATTAACAATTGAACAGGAGGTTTTTGTGTTGTATACTAAAAATAAAAACACAAAAAGGTAGGGAATGACGATGGAAACAAAGATAAGACATAAAACTCAAAAGGTTGAGTTAGTTGGCTTTAGACTTTCAACTCCTAAATTTTATAAAATAGAGGGTGAGGAAAGTGTTGATATTAGACGATATGATCACGAAGTAATCAGTAAATATTTTGAAATTCTTTTGAATTATGGAGAGGTTGAGATAAAACAAAAGATAGACAATAGGAGTATCACGTTATTGGAATATAGTGAAAACGATATCAGTTCTTATGGTTTCGGTAAATTATTGGTCTTTAAATCTGGTAAGACTCAGCAAATAATAAATGAGGATGATTTGAGTGGTGGTAGCAAAAAAAAGATGAATCAGGGTTTGAAAAATGAAATTTATTTTATAATTAATAAGACAACAGGTGTTATATTAATTGAAAGAGACTATGACAAAATATTTAATTCGAAACTATTGAATTCTTTACTCTATCATAACAAAAAATTGATGTATGATTATATAGATCAATTTAATGAAGTGAACTATAATAAAGAAACAAAAGATTCAATTGAAATGCATAAAACTAAAATAGTTTATATCAATCCCTTACCGAGTCAAGATTTATTTGACGAATTAGATGAGTTTGCTAGAATAAAAAGATTTAAAATTATAAAACGTGTAGAACCGCGCAAAAAAAATCGTGGCATAGAGAGCTGTGAAATAGAAATTGAAGATTTATTGAATATAGCAGCTGGTGGTACTAGCTTAGGTCAAAATGTTGTTTCTGTTGAATATCATATGGATGAGAGAGGAAGAGGCTTAGAAATTGAAAACATAAAGGAAATGGTTAAAACGATTTATCAATCTCATGAGATAAAAGATTTTGTGATAACTGGTAGCAGTATCGGTAGGGGAACAAAAATATTAACAAAGGATAATATTACTAAAAAATTTGAATTCGATATGGATGTAGATATTGAAGGCGAATATGTTAATATTGGAATGTTCTTTAACAATTTAGTGGATTTAATACAAGAATACATAGAAGAGTACTATGAAACAGATATATTTGAACAGGATAAGGTTAGTGAACTCGTAGTCAATCCTTAGGAGGGGTACTCATTGAATAATAGGTTAGATAGAGATTTCGGAGAAGAAATAATAGAGAAGAAAAGGAAGAGACAAAAATTTAAGTTGTTGAAAAATTATTATAGGGCGTCAAGTGGCAAAGAAAAGGTGATAGATTTATTGTTGCCATTTATACTCATTTTAATTTTAATTAGCATAACAAGCGTAAAAACTGAATGGAGTAACATTGGATTTGCTAAATCAATATTAAGTTCTACTGACATAATTGTGAATGTAATGGCTATATTAGCAGGATTTAATACAGCTAGTTTATCTATTATAGGTACAGCAAATATGAAAATGGTGAGCGAAGACACTACAAATAAAATAATTGATTATTTTTCATTTGCAATCTTGTTCCAACTAGTAATTCTTATTATAGGGATAGTACTTAAGTTTAGCTCAGGATATCTTTTGAATATAGGAAACTCAATTACCTTGAATTTAAATGTTATTTTTCTTGAATATGTTTTAATTATCGTTGGTTCTATATGGTATGCCGCGGTAATTAGTAGTATATTAATTTCAATTAGAAGCCTACCCATAATCTCTAATATTATAAAATTAATGGTCAAAAAATAATATTTTTATATAAGTCCTCACCCGAGGGCTTTTTATTATGCAAGGAGTGATTCAAATGAACTTCGAACATATGATGCGAGCAGATTTCGAAAGCGGAATAGTTGTATATCCAAAAATGGAATTAGTCAAATGCGGTACGTGCTACGGCAAAGGAAAGATATTTAAAGCTAATACTTTGTCGTTGCTAGAACTGGTGAAAAGCGATCGCATCACATGCAAAAAATGCAACGGATACGGATATGTGGAAGTGCCTGTTTAGCGCAAAGTGAACCTATTTATAAGGGAGTGTGGTGATATGTAAGTGGAGAAAGTCAATAAAAATCAATTACTACCGCTTTTTGACAAGCTTAACAACAAGCAAAAAAAGTGCATTCTACTAATGGCTGAAGGAGATTTTACACAGGCAGAGATAGCGTCGCAAATTGATGTAAGCCCCGAAACGATAAGCAGATGGAAAAAACAAAAAAATTTCATTTCTGCGTTAGATGAATACACTAGATATTATTTACATTCATTTGCGCTCGATGCAACACGGACGTTAAAAAAATTATTGAAAGCTCGCTCGGAAATGGTAAGGCTGCAAGCAGCAAAAGACATACTCGATAGAGCTGGCTATACCCCAGATGCAAATACAAGTGGAAACTCAGAAGTTCTAGACGATGGTTTCATTGATGCTATTGATAACGCGATTGAAGAGGTGTGGGAAAATGAATAAAACTATATTCAAATTTACTCCTTTTTCTCGTAAACAATTACAAGTGCTGACTTGGTGGCGTTATGAAGGTGCAAGAGATTATGAATCGATTATTTGTGATGGTTCAGTGCGTTCAGGCAAAACGTTAATTATGTCCCTCTCATTCGTTTTGTGGGCGATGCATAACTTCGAAACACAACAATTTGGAATGGCTGGCAAGACAATAGGGAGTTTTAGAAGAAATGTTGTGAGACCTCTTAAAGTGATGCTGGCAGGAAGAGGCTATAACGTTAAAGACCGCAGAACTGACAACCTTTTAGAAATAACTAAAAATGGTGTAACGAACTATTTCTTTGTTTTTGGTGGAAAAGATGAGGCTTCCCAAGACCTCGTGCAAGGTCTGACTTGCGCGGGTTTTTTCTTTGATGAAGTTGCACTTATGCCACAATCTTTTGTAAACCAAGCAACCGCTCGTTGCTCGGTAGACGGTTCTAAATTATGGTTCAATATGAATCCTGATGGACCTTATCACTGGTATAAGCTTGAATGGATAGACAAGCTAAAAGAAAAGAATGCCCTCCATATCCATTTTACGATGGACGATAACCCTTCACTAAGCGACAGTGTCAAAGATAGATATAAACGCATGTATTCAGGCGTATTCTATCAGCGTTACATTCTAGGCTTGTGGGTGCTTTCTGAGGGCATTATTTATGATAACTTTGATAAAGATGCTATGACGCTTCAAATACCCGAAAATAAGACGTTCTCGCGTTATTATGTTTCATGCGACTATGGAACAATGAACCCCACTGTATTTCTGTTGTGGGGTCTTTCTGATGGTGTCTGGTACTGTATCAAAGAGTATTATTATTCTGGTCGTGACAGTAGTAAACAACAAGATGATCAAGAGTATTTAAATGATTTAAAGAAGTTCGTAGGTGATTTAAAACCTAAAATCATTGTGGACCCTTCCGCCGCTTCATTTATAGCAGCACTAAAAAAAGCTGGCTTTACTGTTATCAAAGGTGTAAATGATGTGCTGAATGGTATTCGGGAAACGCAAACAGCAATGAACACAGGGAAAATAAAGTTTGATTCTGGTTGTAAGCATTTGTTTAAAGAGTTCGCAAGTTATATTTGGGACAGCAAAGCAGAACAACGTGGCGAAGATAAGCCGATAAAAGAACATGACCATGCGATGGACGCACTTCGGTATTTCGTTTACACAATTTTAGTACGCAAAGCGAATGCAACAATTGTTAAAAATACGTTATTTTAAAGGGGGTTTTCATTATCGCAAATACAGGAATAAAGGTTGATGGGAAAGGTTCAATTCTTCAAGGAGATATATTTATTTTTCCTTCAGATGAAGAATTGACAAGCGAAGATTTAGAGGGGTTTGTTAAGGCACATCAAAGTTTAGTGCCATCTTATCAAAGTAAGTTAAATTTGTATCTTGGTAACCATGAAATATTAACTCAACAAGAAAAAGGCGGAAATCGTCCAGACAATCGAATAGTGGGGAATCTAGCACATTACAATATTGAAACATTTAACGGATTTTTTATGGGTATCCCTCCTAAAATTACACTAGATGAACAAGCGAATAATGAAGCTTTGCAATTATGGAATAGCATTAATTCTGTACAAGATAAATTAACTGAAATAAGTAAGCAATCGAGTATTTTCGGACGTTCGATTGCTTTTTTGTATCAGAATGAAGAATCTGAAACTTGCATAGCGTATAACTCACCTCTCGAGTCTTTTATGATTTATTCGGATTCTATTTCACGTGGTCCGCTTTATTTCATTCGCTACTTTTATAACGAAGATAACGAACTTGAAGGGCAATGTTATAGTGCGACAGAAATTAACTCATTTAACAGCGATTACACGCTTTCAAGCGAGGGTGTGAATGTTTATGGTGAGGTGCCCGCTGTTGAATTTTTCGATAATGAAGAAAGACAGGGGCTTAATGACAATGTTGCAACAATTATCAATGCTCACAACAAAGCGTTAAGTCAGAAAGCAAATCAAGTTGAGTACTTTGATAATGCTTATTTAAAAGTATTAGGTCTTGCGCTTGAAGAGAACGAGGACGGGACGCCGAAAGCGAATATTGATGGAAACCAGATGATATATTCAAGCGACCCAGATGCAAAAGATGCAGTGGTTGAATTCATCGAAAAACCAGATGGAGACACAATGCAAGAAAATTTATTAGATCGGTTGATGAATTTAAACTATCAAATCAGCATGATAGCAAATATTAACGATGAATCATTTGCGGGTAACAGTTCAGGTGTTTCTCTTGAATATAAACTATTGCCAATGCGAAATTTAGCAGCAGTAAAGGAACGTAAATTTACACAGTGTTTGCGGAAGTTATATAAAATTGTTTTTTCAGTTGGCGTAGTAACAAATTCACCTGATGCGTGGCAACAACTCAATTTTAAATTCTATCGTAATCTTCCAGTTAATGCTGCAGATGAAGCAGGCACAGCGCAAGCGCTAAACGGTATTGTTTCAAAAGAGACACAACTTTCTGTATTGTCATATGTCGATGACCCAAAAGCGGAAATTGAGCGAATGCGAAAAGAACAAAATGATGAGGTTGACAACGCTGTTAAAAATTCTCCTTCATCATACGATTTCGAGAAAACAAGCGGTGATATAGATGCCGAAGAATGAAGAATATTGGATTAAACGAGAAAAAAAGTGGATTGAACAAAATATTAAAAATGACCGTGCGTATGCTCGCCAACTTGAAAAGCGATGTCAAGAGCTAATCAAACAGCTTGAACTTGAAATCAACCAAAATTATATAAAATATGCTGACGCTACAGGTCTATCCATGCAAAAGGTTTTAAAAAAAGTTTCTAAAGCTGATATAGCATCTTTTGAAAGAATTGCAAAGCGAATGGTTAAAGATAAAGACTTTAGTAAATACGCAAATGCGCGCCTTAAATTGTACAACGCAACAATGCGAATCAATCGACTAGAGTATTTAAAAGCGAAAATAGGCATTGAATTAATCGAGTTCCACTTAAAAGAAGAAGCGGTTCTTAAACAATGGCTATCACAAAGTTACGTTGATGAGATGGAGCGCCAAGCTGGCATATTAGGACTTAACAAAAGTACTAGTATGCTTTCTAAATTAAATGCAGTTTTAAATGCAAGTTTTAACGGTGCGACATGGTCGGACCGTCTTTGGGTTAGCCAAGATGAATTAAAAGCACGTTTAGATGCTATTATAAGCCGCGCGATGGTTCAAGGAACAAATCCCAAAACATTAGCCAGAGAATTAATGAAAAATGTGCGTGAGGAAGTTTCAAATAAACGATATACGATTGAACGACTTCTTCGCACTGAAACGGCACGAGTGCAAACTGATGCACAAATAGGTAGCTTTAAGCGAAATGGATACACAAAAGTCATGTTTATTGCTGAGCCGACAGCATGCGAAAATTGCGCAGATATCGCAAGTGCTAACAACGGGATATACTCTCTTGAAAAGGCACCTAAGCCACCAATCCACCCATGTTGTAGATGTAGTTTAGCGGCTTATGCGTGATTGCACGCCTTTTTCCGTGCTGTTGCAGGCGTAAAAGAACAACCTGAGTAAATTAATAGCCTCCCAAGGCTTTAAATGCGTGAAAGGAGCGTTTTAAATGGCAGAAGAAATAAAAGAAGCTTTAGAAGATAATGAACAACAAGCGGCGGAAGAAAGTAACTCGGTTGATTCAAAAGTGCCGGCTGATGAACAACCGAAGCTTGAAGCTGATAAAGTTGTCGAAAAACTTCAGAAGCGAATTGGCAAAGAACAAGCTGATAAAAATGAATTTGCTGAGCAACTCAAACAAGCGCAGTCGCGTATTTCTGAACTCGAAAAACAAAAAGATGTCAAAGAACTATCTGTTGAAGATAAAGAAATGGCGGAACGTGCCGAGCAAGAAAAAGAAATCGAGCGGTTAAAAGCACAATTAGCAAGAGCGGAAACCGTGAAGCAAACTGATGCTGTATTTAAAGAAGCAGGCTTGTCCGTGACAGACGATGTTTTAAGCATGGTCGTTTCAAACGAGTCAGATATGACATATAAAAACGCTAAGGCTTTGATTGATTTTGCGAATCAAGTTCAAGAATCAGCAGTTCAAACTTTACTAAAAGGAAAAACACCAAGAAGTTCGGGGAAAACAACAAAAACGATGTCTAAAAAAGAAATCATGAATATTCCAGATGACTTCGAGAGAAAGAAAGCTATTGCTGAGAATATTAATTTATTCAAATAAATTTTTTAAAACGAAGGAGAATGTAAAATGGCAGAAGAAAATTTAATTAAAGTTCCTGATATGGGAGAGGTAGAAGCAATTGATTTTGTAAATAAATTTGGTACGAGCTTAGATAAGTTGAAAGCGGCGCTAGGTATTACACGTCCGCAGCCGTTAAAGCAGGGAAATAAAATCCAAATGTGGAAATTCACGGTTACTTTACCGACCGATGCAAATGCCGCACAAGGTATTGTAGCAGAAGGTGCAGATATTCCACTTACACATGTTGGACGTGTGAAGGACCGTGAAATTGAGGTAGGATTCAAAAAATATCGTAAATCTGTTTCCATCGAAGAAGTTCAACGTGTAGGTTATGACTTAGCGGCGAACCAAACGGATAGAAAAGTGTTGAACAAAATCCAAAAAGATGTGCGCACGGATTTCTTTAGTTTTTTAGCAACAGCTCCAACAGATTTAGGCACAGTTTCAGGCTTACAAGAAGCGTTTGGAAAGGCGTGGGGCAAACTTGGTGATTTATTCGATGATGAAGAAATTGGTGTAATTGTTTTCATTAACCCGCTCGATGCTGGAGATTATTTAGGTGATGCCGTGATTACTAATGGGGAAGCTGTTGGTTTTGGTCTAACTCTTCTAAAAGGTTTTACGAACGTTACGGTTATGATCAACAATTCAGTACCACAAGGCGCTGTATATGCAACTGTACAAGATAATATTAATCTTGCCTATATCGATGTAAACGGAGAAGCAAGTAAAATTTTCCACAATAAACAAGTTGTATCTGATGAGCTTGGACTGATTGGGCTTGTAAAAGATGATAATACAACAAATTTAACAGACCAATCCTCAATTTTTACAGGAATTACACTATTCCCAGAAGTGGTAGACGGCGTTGTTAAGGTAGCAATCGGAACTACTGAAACACCAGTAGCATAATAAACGAGATTCGAGATTAAGGAGGCGTGAACATGTATAAAGTAATTCAAGCTTTTTCTGATAAAAATGATAGTAAGTATATTTATGAAATTGGTGCAGAATACCCTCGTAAAGGTGCAAAGAAACCGACCAAAACTCGTTTGAATGAGCTTTTAGGCGATAAGAACGCCCTGAAATCGCCAATTATAGAAGAGCAAGCGGAAATTGATAATGAATGATATTGAAGTTTTAATTTCTGGAACATTTGAAGAGAAAATAGAAGTGATAAAACGAATGACGGAAGAGCGACTTCTTCAAAAAATTGAGGAGAGCACAGTTCCAGACCAGCTGAATTACATTGTAACGGAAGTTGCTATAAAACGGTTTAATCGCATTAAAAACGAGGGAATGACTGCATATTCTCAAGAAGGCGAATCAATAACGTTCAGCACAAGCGATTTTGATGAGTTTTCAGATGATATAAACCGCTATATTGACAAAAAAAACAAGTCAAAAAAAGCGGTTAAGTTTATTAATCCGTTCGGAGGGTGAAATATGCGTTTTGACACTGCTGTTGAATTTTGGGAAGAGGATAAGAAATATAATCCTGCAACACACGAATACGGTGCTGATAGACTTATTGAAAAGGTTTTTTGCAACGTTACAGATGTCGGAACAAATCGAACAAAAGAGCTTTTTGGAAGCTACAATCAAAATGTGAAAGTGGTTAGAATAGCAGGACAAAGAGCCCCTATTTTTGATTACTTGATGATTGATAAGAAAAAATATGAATTAAAAACTTCCCGTTTCCCTTTGAAAACAAGTGTTTTACTCGTTGGCGAGGTGAAATAAATTGAAATTAAACGGTATTCAAGGACTAGAAGCGGCGTTAAGAAAAGGTGTATCACATGAAGCTGTTAAGCGAGTTGTGAAACAAAAAGGTGCAGTGATGCAACAACGGGCAAAAAAATATGCACCGGTGGATACAAGTTTTTTGAAGAACCATATTTTTCTTGAGCTCGAGGAAAACGGCGAATCTGCTGTTGTTTCAAGTGATGCGGAATATGCTCCTTATCAAGAAAATGGTACGAGGTTTCAAGCTGGAACACCGCATGTTGGACCAGCTTTCAATGATACCAAAGGTGAGTTTGTAAAGGAATTAAAGGATTTAATGAGGTGAACAAATGACTATACCGATGATAGCACCTGAACAAGAATTGTTTGATGCTTTTTTTATTGCATTAGAAAAGGAAGGCTACCGAGTATTTGACTACTTGCCACCGAAAGAAACAAAATATCCCTTCGCAGTTGTTGGAAATACACAGTTAGTTGCAGAGGCAAACAAAAGTTACATTAGCGGAAATATTAATATTTTGCTTCACGCTTGGGGAGAGCAAAAGCAAAGAAAACAGGTGAGTGATATGCTTACCTGTTTTCTTATGGTTGCTAGAGAACTAAAACAAACGGACCATTATAAATTTCAAGCAGTTTTTAATTCGGCAAGTAGCCAAATGGTGGGTGACACTTCTGTCGCGGACACGTTTTTATGGCACGGGGTTTTTTCGATTGATATGAGATTAATTTAAGAATGGAGTAGATAAATATGGAATACACTGCAAAACAAGGTACAAATACATTTCTAGCTTTTCGATTGTTAAGTACAGCGGCAGAACAAACGGGAATTAAACTAGCGCTTCAAACTACGCATAATTTTACTCGCTCGCGCGATTCAGATTCAACAGCGACTAAAGACGGAAATGTCAACTCAACTTCACCTTTAACTGTTGAAGCGAGTGTGGAGAATATTCTTAGCGATGATCCGTTGAATGATTTACTAATTGAAGCGATTGAAAAAGATGAGATTGTGGAAATTTGGGAGATTGACCGTTCTAGCAAAACAACTGAGGGCAAGTATAAGGCTTGGTATTTCCAAGTAAATGTTACAAATATAGAAGAAGACCATGATGCTGATGGAAATTCGACAAATAAAGCAGACTTTAGCGTTATTGGAAGCGGAGCAAGAGGAGAGTTAACTCTTACTGCTGACCAAGAAGAAGAAGTAAGCTACGCTTTCCGCGATTTATCTGTGTATACAGAAGTACCAACAGCGTAACCTAAAAATTAAAAAATAAGGAGCAATAAAATGGAACTGAAAATTAATAATACGGTATATATGTTTAAATTTGGAATTGGCTTTGTTCGTGAACTCGACAAGAAATATTCAATTAATCAAAATGGGCTTAAATTTGGGTTTGGATTGAATGCAACATTACCGCTTTTACTTAGCAATGATGTGGTTATTCTTTCTGATATTTTGAAAAATGCAAACGCAACAGAAACGCCGAAAATTTCACAAAATGAGTTAGATTCTTACTTAGAATCTTGCGACAACATCGAAGAAGTGTTTGAAGGTGTTCTTAAAGAATTACGAGAATCTAACGTGTCAAAGTTAGCATTGAAGACAGCGGAAGAGAACCTTCAAACAGCGCAATTGAATCAAGCGGAGGAAGCCTAACCGATATAAGGGAAGAAAGCGAGCGAGTTTACCACGAAATGTTAGTAAATTCGCTTCGCTTTTTAGGTTTTCATGCTATCAACGAAATAAAACGAATGACGCAGGTTGAATATGAAATAAGAATGGAAGCATTCCGTTTGAAATCGCTTGATAAAGAGCGAGATTTGGCAATGTCAGCTTGGTTTAATCAAGTTGTAAAAGCGACTAAAGGCAAAACAGGAAAACCAGTGTATGAGAGGTTTTCGGATTTTTTCAATTACGAAAAAGAAGAAACTAAAATTAAGCAGTCTTTCAATCCTCAATACGTTCCATACAACGAAAAAGGTACAAAGAAACTACTTGAACAAGAAAGACTGAGGAAAATTAGAAATAATTTAGCAGAGTACAGGCAGAAAAAGCAGGAAGAGGTGAGGTGATTGGGGGAATCTTATTCTGTTACAGCGGTACTTAAAGCAGTTGATTCAAGTTTTAGCCCTGTTTTTAAAAACGCACAACGTACTGTTGAAGCTTTTAAAAAAGGAACAGAAACTAGCATGGGAGCAGTTGGGAAAACACTTGGAAATGTTGGAGGTAGCCTTACAAAAGGGGTTACACTACCGCTTATGGCAATGGGAGTGGTAGCGAGTAAAGTATCAATGGACTTTGGTGCGCAAATGTCGCGCGTTCAAGCGATTTCAGGTGCAACAGGTAAGGAGTTAGAAGCACTAAAAAAACAAGCTATTTCCTTAGGGGCTAAAACAGCTTTTAGCGCTAAAGAAGCAGCGGAAGGCATGGAGAATCTAGCAAGTGCAGGTATGAAGCCACAGCAAATTATGAAATCAATGCCAGGCGTTTTAGATTTAGCAGCTGTATCCGGTGGAAATGTTGCAAATGCGGCAGAAAACGCGGCTGTTGCGCTAAATGGATTTGGTCTAGAAGCGAGTAAATCGGGTCACGTAGCAGACGTTTTTGCACGTGCAGCGGCTGATACAAATGCAGAAGCAAACGATATGGGCGAGGCGTTAAAAATGGTAGCTCCTCAAGCGCATGGAGCAAGGCTATCACTTGAAGAAACAGCAGCAGCCATTGGTATGTTATCCGATGCAGGTGTAAAAGGGTCAATGGCGGGTTCGAACTTGGGTATGGCACTGACGAAAATTCAAAATCCCTCAAAAGCAGCGGCTGACGCAATGGCTCAAATCGGGTTCAATGCTTATGATAGCAAGGGGCGCATGAAGTCACTTTCTACACAAGTTCATGAACTGAAAGGCAAACTTTCTGGTATGACTGATGAACAAAAAGGCTATTACATTTCTCAAATGTATGGTGTTCAGGGTGGGCGCGCTATGAATATCCTCCTTAATGCGCAAAAAGGAAAGCTAGACAAGCTAACTAAAAGCCTTGAAAATTCAGATGGGTCAGCGGCTAAAATGGCTAAAACTATGCAAGATAATGCTAAATCTGCTATTGAGCAACTTGGAGGTTCATTAGAATCGGCGGCAATCACGATAGGGGATAAGTTAGCGCCAACAATTAGAAAAGTAGCAGATTTTATCGGGAAAATGGTCGATAAATTCACAAATGCGTCACCACAAGTTCAAAATTTTATCTTAACTTTGTTAGGGATTGCGGCGGCAGTTGGTCCAATCATGCTAATAACTGGAAAGCTTATGATGTTTACAGCAAATGTTAAGACGGCGGCAACAGCAATTGGATTGCTTGGTAATTCGGGCAAGTCCATTTCATTATTGAGTAAAGGATTTGGACTGTTAAAAAGTCCAATTTTTTTAGTTATAGCGGCAATTTCTTTATTAGTTGTTGGATTTGTTCAGCTTTATAAGCATTCAGAAACATTCAGAAACATTATAAAAACAGTTGGGGACGCGCTTAAGAAGGCGTTTTCAAATCCTGACGCACTAACATTTGGTCTTGCAGGTGGCATTACAGCTTTAATTGGTTTGTTTATGAAATTCGGTAAACAAATATTAGGTGCGTTGAATCCATTCAAAGCTTTTTCAAAAGTGGGTTCAAAAATGGAAGGGACTTTCTCTTCTCTAACTAAACCACTTTCATCATCAACAAAAAGCATGGGTGGGATGGGTACCTCACTTGTTAAAATTGGCGCTGTTATTGGACTAGTAACAGCGGGAATTGGTGTGTTTGCGGCTGGGATTGCTAGGCTTGCAGAGACTGGAACGAAGGGTATTGTTGCTGTCACAGCAGTTACTGTAGCGATTGCGGCACTGGCTGGTGTATTTGCCTTGCTGGGACCAGCCTTAACAGCTAACGCTTTAGGTATTGGTGTATTTGGTGCGGCAGTTGCTGCTATTGGTCTTTCGATTGCGGCGGCAAGCGCAGGACTTGCCATGTTAATAAATGCAATTGTAACACTTAGTGCACATATGACCGAAATAATTCCAACGCTGACAACTTTAGGTGTTGGGTTTGCGAATATGATTGTTGGATTTGTAAAAGTTATCAATGCGAACATGCCTTTGATTATCAATACATTTGTAAATATGGTGACTACTTTCTTGACTACTTTAGCAAATGCGATGCCTCAGCTCGTGCAGGCAGGGATCCAAATGATTCTTTCGATTCTTAGCGGAATTGCGGCAAATATGGGTAAAATTACTACAAAGGCTATAGAAATTGGTGTGAACTTTCTTAATGCGTTAATTAAGAAACTCCCTGCTTTAGTAGAGGCAGGCGTTAAATTTGTTGTGAGCGTTCTAAATGGAATTGCTAAAAATATCGACAAACTTGTAACAGCAGGCGCAAATTTAATTGCTAAATTTTTGAACGGTATTGCTAATAATTTAGGAAAGATTGTAAACGCAGGTGTGAATATCATTGTTAAATTTTTGAACGGTATTGCTAAGAAAATACCTGCAATTGTAAGCGCGGCAATGAATTTAGTTGATGCAATGGTTCGCGGGATTGTCCAAACTTCAGGGAGATTGCTTGATGCTGGTATAAATTTAGTAAACGGACTAGCCAACAAGATCAGTTCTAGGCAAGGAGCAATAAAATCAGCCGCTTTGAATCTACTTAAAGCGATTATAGGCGTTTTCGTCCCTGATTCTCTAGTAAATGCTGGTAAAGCAATTATTAATGGATTTTTAAAAGGATTGAAATCGGCGTTTGGCGGTGTTAAGAAATTTATTGGTGGAGTAGCAGATTGGATTAAAGACCATAAAGGACCTATAAGTTATGACAGAAAGTTGCTTATTCCAGCAGGAAACGCTATTATGCAAGGCTTAAATAAAGGATTGGAAAATGAATTTAAAAACGTCATGGGGACCGTCAAAAGCATGACAGGGTCAATTTTTGATGCTTTTTCTTCTCAATCTCAACTAGATTTCACTTCACTTTTTCCAGAAAACGGAAAAATAAAGGTCGAAACTGAACTATCAAGAACAGTTAACACAAATTCTAATGACATTGGAACTGGCACATATCCAAATGAATCAGATGAAAGACCTATCGTTGTTAATGTGCACCAAGATTGGACAGGGGACAAAGTGCGGACATGGCTTAAGCGTGAAGACGCAAAAGCTCGAGTGAAAATAAATACTATAAGAGGTGATGGACGTTGATGGATTTATTAATTAAAAACAAAAAAGAAACGGTTTTTTTATCTGATCTTCAAATAAAAGTTTTTAATATTGAAGTTTCATCACCCGAATTAGCAGTATCACAAAAAGATATTCGGGCAAGAAGCGGATTTGTAACAACAAATGTAAAAAGAGTTTCCAAAAAAATTAAAGTTAGTGCAGAAATAGAAGCAAATTCAAAAAGAGAAATGCAAGAAAAACGTGATAGGCTTTACGCTTTACTTTCAAGCGTAAAGCCTTTTCAAATAACAGAATATGATTTTGAGGGCTTTGGTCTATATTCTTTTCGAGATTTAACAATTTTAACAAATCGAGAATCAGAAAGAATGAAATATTCTTATCCGTATCACTATAAAGTGTATCTAGATTCAGTAATTAAACCAGAGTTAAAAAATGCTACAGAAAAGAAGCTTGTCTATAGAATAGAACTTTCGTTTACAACTAGTGATTTGCCATTTGGAGAATCAGACGAGAAAACAGCGCTTGTTCAACATGAAAAGTTTCAATATATGGGCACGGTTGCATGTAATCAGCTAGAATCACCTTTTACACTGAAAGCAACTGCTTTGAGCGATGGAACAAATGCAAATTTCACTGTAAATGATCGAACGTTAATATTTACTGGCGCTTATAAACAAGGTGATGTTTTTGAATTTAACGGTGTTTCAAATTTGCAGAATGCTATAAATATCAACGATAAAACAAACTATGAATATTTTGTTTTAGTTCCGTCATTTAATTATTTCAATACAGTAACAACAAATAAACTTGATGATTTCAAGCTAGAAGTTGTTAATTTCAAAGAATTATATGCGTAAAGGTGGTGGATATCATTGTATTCATTTTATGACCCTCTAGGAAAGAAAGAATATTTAGCACAAGCGGAGATTAACTTCACGCACAGCGTTAACGGAGAAAAATCCATTTCTGGGACAGTTGAATTAGATTCTAGTGTTATTGATAAAATTGATAAGCGTTGGTCACTAGTTTTTCAAAACGAAAAATATGTAATTACTATGACGTACCGTGAAGATGACGGCGAGACTGTCATATTAGAATTTGAAGCAATACATGAGTTTTTCGATGTGTTCAATAAGTCAGTTATTGATACTTCAACAACTGGATCACACCCGTACAAGTGGTATTTAGAACAGCTTTTTGCTGACACAGGTTATTCTTATTTACTTTACGTAGACGTTGAGGCATTGGACAAAGAAAACTGGGGCATGGACACAAAAATGAGTTTGTTTGCGGACATCATTAACGCGGGTGATGTTGAATATGAAGTTACTGATAAGGTTGTTCATATTTACGATAAAATCGGTTCTGATCTTTCGACAATTGTAAGAAAGGGTTTTAATTTACAAGATTTCGGAGTAGAAGCCGACTTTTCAAATTTCATTACTTACATGAAAGGATATGGAGATTACTTTGATGAAAACGACCAAACAAAGGGACGTTTGACGGTCGAATATACTTCGCCACTTGCAGCACAGTACGGCATTCTAGCAGGAAAGCCCTACTCCAACGAAAATTTTACGATCAAAGAAAACTTAGAAGCAAAAATAAAAGAACAGGTGGATAATTCGCTTTCTGTTAGTCTAAATTTAACGGTTGAGGACCTACAAGAGGCAGGATATCCATATGCAATGCCAAAATGTGGCGATTACATTACTGTTATAAATGAGCTAATGAATTTTCAGCAAAAAGTAAGAATCATAAGTGTTAAGTCTAGCTATGACATCGACAACACTAGAATTAGCATTGATGTGACTTGTGGCAGTCTGAACATGGCTGATAAGAATGAAGCCACAGACATTTCAAACGGAAATGCAATTGATGACATTATCAATGGGACGGGTAAAATTCCTCCTTCATGGCTAACAGATTTTATAGTTTCTGCTTCGGAGGCTTTAAATAATGCTAGAAGCGAGCTTAAATTTACTGAGCAAGGAATCGTAGCAATTGAAAAAAATAACGCTAACAACCTTGTCGTTTTAAATTCTTCTGGAATGGGTGTTTCGACAGATGGTGGGAAAACTTACGAAAGTGCAATAACTGCAATGGGCATTAATGCCAAAGCAATTGTTGCAGATACTTTCAAAGGAGTACGTATAGAAGGAGCAGAAGGTTATTTTGATGTGATTTATTCAAGTTTTATGCCACCGTTGCCATTTCCGCAATATCGGCAGGAATTAAGCATTGGCTCAGGTAACGCATTTAGCCTGTCAGCTAAGAAAGATGACCAGCCTTATCCAGCCATGCAAATGCGATTAAATACCAGTGGCGATTTAGGGTTTGTAATTGAGGCTGTAAATGAATCTACAGGGGTTGTTGATCCTGATAGAGTTGTTAGGTTATCACCGTTTGCAGGCATTGAAACCCCGTTAATTCAAAGTTCTGGCTGGTGTAGCATCGGAGCAGATGCTGATGGGAAAGTAATGTCTATTGACCGTACGACATGGACAAGCGGAGGGGGTTCAATTCGTTATGTGCCGCATCGAGCGTTAACGTTTGAGTCTGCTTCTTCTGAAAAATATAAAACGAACATTCGAACTTTTAAATCGAAAACATTTGGGAAGTCAGCGACAGAGGTTATAAAAGAAACACACGTTTATACGTATACGATTGAAGCAGATGAAGCGGAAGAAAAGCGAATAGGTTTTATTGCGGAACAAGCATCAACTGAATTAACGAGCGAGGATAACAAATCAGTTGATCTATATAAATCTGTAGCGTGGCTGTATCAATATGCGAAAGAAAAAGAAAGTGAAAATCAAGCGTTGAAAGAAGAAGTTGGCGAGCTTAAAAAACTCGTTTTAAATTTGTCCGAAAGAGTTTCAAAACTTGAGGAGGGAGGCAATACGAATGGCATTACGTAAAATTGAAGTGACAATCGACATTAATAATAGAACGTGGAATCATGTGCCTATCGAGCTTGTGCAAGGGGATGATAATTCACTCGAACTTATTGTTAAAACGCAAGGGATAGAAGAATCACTTGAAGAAGCAACAATTACATTTTTCACACTGATAGCAAATACTAATAACTATGTATCAGATTCTACTATTAAACCAATTAATTTAGCAAATGGTGAATTTAGTTACACATTCCCCGCTCAAGCTACACAATTACCGGGATTATACGATACTGCAAGATTTATTATTACTAGAACTGGAGAAAATGGGGAAGAGCTATCAAGTATGTTGCGTTTTAGTTATACAGTAAAAGCGGATCCATCCCAAGGAGCAATAGCAGCAGAAAGCTGGATTAGTGATTTTCAAAATTTACAAAATGCTATCACTGGTATGCAAGATGAACTTGACTTAAATGACGCAAGACAAGACGAATTACAGCAATCTATGGATATTTTGAAAAATGAAATATCTCAAAGCGGTTATGTAAGCAAGCAAGGCGATAACATGACTGGAACAATTAATTTAGGCGCTCAAGAAGCGTTAAATGTTCAATTAGGAACAATTAGGCATTATGTTGGCACTGGGTTAACAGCGGGGACAGAAATTACTTTTATGATAGGTTATGATAGTTCAAATTTCGCTACTGAAAATACTCTCACGTTTGTCGTTGGTGGCGATTCAGTCGGCGATTCTCGTTATTCGATTTCAAGCTACAGTGATGGCTATGTGTACGGATATGCACCAGCAGACTTCATTTGGTGTAAATCGGTAGTAAATGGCGCGTCTAGAATAGGGAAAACTGTCACACCCAAAAATTTAATTTCGTTATCTCGCAATGGAATGAAGGGGCTTATTACTGTAAATGACTTTGACATTTATACAAAAGAAAATCAAGTTCAAGAGTATCTCTTGACTGATTCAGCAGGTAAGCTTTTGATTAAGCAACAAGTCGACTTTAACAATCTCGATGCAAGTATAACCTCAACGTTTCATGGATATGTGAATCTTTCTAAAAATGTTCCTTTTAATTTAAACGCAAATGGTTATTTAGACGTGCAAATGCATTCAAGTGGTTTTGCGAAAGCCACTTATCAAGCATATGATTCTAATGTTGTGATTTATAATCGACGCGAGGGCGACAGTTGGACTGGGTGGGAGATGCAACAAATTAATAACGCGCAATTTCAAGCTTTGCTAAACGACGCATTAACAGTTCAAACAGTGAGTTTAACTACTTTAAACGGATTTACTGCATTTATACCAGTAACAGCAAACTACACCAAGTTTGGAAACCGCTATCTCGTTCATATCTCTGGAATTGTTGGAGCGGGAACAAGCTCGGGAACAGGAGTGTGCGCAATAGTTCCCGATTATTTACAGCCAGACACAAGCTGGAATAAGGTATTTCCTGCGGCACAACAGTCCACTTCTGCATCTAATCAATCAAATGTATACTTGAGTGCGGCCGGTGAAATTAAAATCGTGGCAAGTGGTGCGCCAACGGTCAATGTCGGTTTAGACAGCATTTCATATTTCACAAAGGTGATAACGAATTGATGTTTATCTAATTGGGAAAGAGGTGGTGAAGATGAATCAAGAAGTAAAAATTTCTAATGCGGATTATCTCACTTTAAATAAGCGAATTCAAAGCAATGAAAAATGCGTGGAATCGCTAAAAGAAGACCTTCAGCAGTCCAATGCGGTTATAAGTAAAATGCAAGAAGAGTTTGAAGAGGTCAAACATAACCGCGTGTTAAACGAGGACACTCTTTCGCTCATGATGGAAAACGCCGTCCGCAACGGTCTTGGAGAGGTCTTGAAAGAAATAAAAGACCACGAAAAACAAATTCACGAGTTAAAAATAGATAAGTATAAAATGTCTTATCGCATCATTGTTTGGGGATTTAGCGTTGCGGGGGCGGTCGCTATAACTTATTTTGTCACTCGGTTTTTGCACGGATTATAAAATGTTAAGGAGTGTTTAAAAAATGAAAATCAATTGGAAAGTACGTTTCAAGAATAAAACATGGGTAGTGGCGATGATTGCCGCTATCTTTTTTGTTATTCAAGCGGGGCTATATGTATTCGGCATTACGTGGGATTATAACGAGCTCTTGCAACGTGTAGTTACAGTCGTTACTGGTCTGTTTGCTGTTTGGGGGCTTATTATTGACCCGACGACGGCAGGAAGCCCTGACAGCCCACAAGCCTTAGAATACGAAAAGCCACGATTAGATACCGAAAAGCTCGATAAAAAAAATCAAGCTAGGAAGGTGAGATAAAATGGCCAAAATATTAGACGTCTCCCATCACCAAATACCAAGTGATTTTGATTGGGCTAAATTAAAGCGGGAGATAGACGGGATTATTATCCGCGCACAGTTTGGGAGTAATCTGATGGATCGTCAGTATAAACATTTTGTCGCAAAAGCAAAACAATATAAAATTCCGTTTGGGGTCTATGCGTTCGGCATGTTCGTATCGGTCAATGACGCGAAAGTGGAAGCCCGCGACTTTTTAGCACGTAGCGATTCAGAAGCAAAATTCTTCGCGCTAGATGTTGAAAAAGAGAGCATACAAGCGTGCGGCAAGAAAAACCTTGCGGCTGCATCACAGGCTTTCCTTGATGTCCTAAAAGCGGCAGGAAAGCGTACAGGTTTTTATTATGAGCATAATATGATTGGGGCATATGGCTTGGAAAATGTAAAAGCTGATTTCACTTGGATTCCGAGATATGGGACAAATAACGGTACGAAACAAAGTCAATATAAACCAAAAGTCAAATGTGATTTGTGGCAATATACTAGTACAGGTATCGCAGGTAATGGTAAACCTGTCGACTTGTCAGACCTGAACAGCGACAAGCCTATCAGTTTCTTTTTTGGCAGTACTAGCAACGCAATCAGTGCAAAAGTGCAGGACGTTGCACCGCTGTTATTGAAGCCGCAATTTAAAGGGCAAACACCCATTAGATTATGGCGTACAGGAACGAGAATAAAAGTGTATCGACATTCCAAATACTGGTATAAAACGTATGTTAATGTCAACGGGAAAATGACGCTTGGCTACGTTTACCATAGTTTTCTAACTAAAGTAGGGAAGCCGAACAGAAAAGGGCAGATTAACGCAACTGTGAAAGCCTTCGCTATTTTTTGGGATAATGAAGAATTGAATGGCGGTCAAGTTTTGACATATAAACCCGGAGCGAAATTGAAGCATTATCCTACGAGAAACGGCTTGAAATCAGCGTATTTTTTAAAACAGAAAAAAGTATTTTACACAACGACTTATTGGCTTAAATAACCCTTCGCCTCGTCCTTATGGATGGGGCGTTTTTTTATGTATTTCTATTAAAAATTCACAAATCATCTGCATGCTATTTTTTTCTATGTTAAACTAGAAAGACAGGAGGTGAATTTTTTAATGAAAGATATACATTATCAGGAAGATGACTTTGAAAAAGCGAAAAAAAGCATCGGAGACCTCATCGGAAAGGGTGCTTGGGGAAAGGGCGCCATCGACTGTTTAAAAGATGCTTCTAAGAATTTAGAAGAAGTAGAAAAAGATATTCGTACATATGATTCAGACGGTGCCATTTCATTTCAACATACGAACCAAAAAGCCCAGTACCAAGAGCTTTTCGAAGATTTCGATGTCCTCTACCGCTTTTCCGACCAAATTGGCGAAATCGTCAAAAATACGATCGACCGCCCCTTTTATGAAAAGCTAGATGATTTTGTGGAAGGGATGCGCAACCTAGATGCCACCACTTTCACAACAGAAAACCGCATCGGCGCAACAAGAACAAGCATGGAATTTGTCAACAGCTCCACACAAAAACAAGTCGAAGTCCCGAAGAGCAAAGTGAGCCTCGACGATTTATTCAGCGGAAGCACGTTTTACGCCGACCAAATGAAAGCACAGTTTGACGCATGGAAAAAGACCCATCAAGAGAAAGACGTGAGCCGCCAAGATTTCCAAGCCGCCATGCTAAACTCTCGCGCTTTCAGCTATACATCCATCAAAGACGAACAACAGAAGCAAGAATTTTGGGTGAACATCGCCGCCACAGTGGTCATTATCGGGGTTGCCGTCTTCTGTCCTCCCGCCGGCCTTGCCTTAGGAGCCGTATACGGTAGCCTAGAAATGAGCACCGCAATCACTGGAAAAGACTGGGTAAGTGGCCGCGAGCTCGATGCCTCCGAACGCGCTATGCGCGGTAGTTTTGCCTTATTCGACGTCTTGCCCGGCGTAAAAGCCCTATCTGGCGGCGTACAAACCATGCGCTCGGGAAGCCGTTTAGCGAGCCTAAGCGATACATTCGTGCACGGAGTAAAAAGCGCCCCAACCCAACTCGGCGACATCACAAAAATCGGCCAAACCCAAATACGCACACGCATCAAGAGCCTAAAAAACGTCACCCAAGACGCCTTACAAATCGCCACCCAAAAAGGCATCCAAGGTTTAGACAAAGTGGGGCAAACTGCGACAACCATGAAAGGCTCCCTCAATTTGCCTCCAAGGCAAAACCTAGCCTTAGCCGGAATGGGCGGCATCCCAAACCAAGTCCCATCCCAAATCACACAAGGGACGGAAAACCTCAAAGACATCCTCCAGAAATTTGACGTGAACTTGAGTGGCAAAGGAAAGCAGGCGGATGGTATAATAAAAGAAACAAGTAAAGTGTTTGAGCCTGAAAAAGTGACATTGAAGAATGGAGAAACAGCTTATAAATCCTCACGTGGTGAACTTGTAAGGTCTCCTAATTTTCTAGATGAAGCTGGAAAAATAAAATGGCCTGATGCAGATGGATTTGTATGTGATAGTGCTGGGAATCCAATAAAGACCGATGCTAATTTGAAGGCAGGTCAGGTAATTGACAGGTATGGAGATTCAATAGGTAAATTTACAAGTCCAGTCAAGAATGGAAAGATACTTGATTATAATACAAGGGGTCTTCCTTATCATGAAAGTGTAAAGCCATATCATCAATATGAGGTTACAGCAGATATAAATTTAGAGAATGTAAATGAAGCTTTTAATAAATTGGATTTTGATACGCAAGAAGAACTAAGAAAGGTTATGGACGACTACGATTTAAGTTTTTCCGATATAGCTAATCCACAGCAAGGAGAGATTGCAGAAGTTTTTGGTGAAGGCGGAGGAATTCAGATTCAACTGGGAACTGTAGTTAAATGGTATGAAAAACTAGGTCTTTTAAAGGAGCTTAATTAATAATGGATAAAAATATTTCAAACTATAAAAAAATGATAGAAGACGAAATTGAGCTACTAGGTTACACAGATTTAAGATATTCACTTTTTGCAGGTAGAGACAATAATCGTGATGAGTTTCAATTAAGAATAGAATATCTAGATGATCATTTTGAAGTTTACATGACGGGCGAAAGAGCTTCTGTTTCTGGATCAAAAAAATACGATGAATTTTTTCAAGCGTATAAAGATTTTATGTATAGAATACAAAGTAGAGTGATAACAAATAGAAAAAGTGTTAGAAACAATGAACCTCCTGAATATCCTTCATTTTTATGGGATAAAAATATATAAAACAAAAGACCTCTTTGCTTCTAATGCAAAAAGGTCTTTTCATATTTCACTATTTTTAAATGCTAAATTTAAAATCACAGACTAAAATTTTAGTGTATCATGTTGTCTCCTACCATCATAATTCGCACCGAAAAACTTGCAACTGGTTTTAATTAACTCAAATGGGGTAAATTTAGAAATAGAGTCAGACCCAATTTCAATTACCCTCGAAAAAAGTGGACCTCCGGCCGAGTGTGGCAAAATAATCATCGTATGTGGATTCACCTCATAGATTTGTTTCTCTGCTTTCTTGTTTTCCATTTTCATACATCCCTTTCTCGTGATAGTCTTTTTTAATTATGTAAAGAAGTAGTTCACTTCAAAACACCAATGTTAAGGAGTTACTATTTTTTCGTAATTATAGCACAGAAAAAAACGGGAGTCAGTATATTTTGGGAAAGTAGAGTTTTGGAGCAGTACAATGATTTTTGAAGCCAAATTGTGAATTTTCGGAGTTGTTTTCGCCATATAGTAGTGAAAGGAGTGATTAGTCGTGGAAATGCGAGATTTTTCAAACTCATTAATGAATCAAGTTGGCATTTTAAAAGGAGAAAAAGAGTTAACAAACGTCTTTATTGAGTGCTACATGACAATGCTCCTAGATCAGAGGAAAGTAGAACAGTTGAAAAAAGAAGTCGATATTGCTCTCGATAAGAAGGACGAAAAAAGTTTTATAGAGCTTACAAATAAAATAAATGAAATTCAAAAGGAAATGCTAGCATTTCAGTGAATTTTATGAAAAACTAAGGTAAAGAAGAATTTGCCTTAGTTTTTTTATTGTAGCGCTTAAAATTTTATAAATGGACCTCAAAATAATACTAGACGAAGTTAGTATTTTTGGTTAAAATAAAACAAAACGTATGTTCGGTGGTGAGGCTATGAGTTTACAGTTTATATCTGGAAGGGCTGGAAGCGGAAAAACAACTTTTTTGATTGAGCAACTCAAAAAAAGAATGCTAGAAAATCCCAGTGAGAATCAAATTCTCATTGTGCCAGATCAAATGACATATCAAATGGAGCGATTTCTTTTTAAACAAACCGGATTTAAAGGAATGATGAATATTCAAGTTTACAGTTTCAGCCGAGTAGCGTGGCGAGTATTACAAGAAACTGGTGGACTTTCTCGAGTATTTTTGACCCATTCTGGTATGGAGATGCTTGTACGACAAGTTGTGCAAGAAGAAGCTGGTGAGTTGAGGCTGTTTGGTAAAGCTTCTTCTAAAAGAGGGTTTTACAAAGAATTAACTAGTTTGTTCCAAGAATTAAAGCAATACGAAGTAGAATTAGCTGAGCTAAAGCAACAGTCTGAAGAAGCAAATGATTTTGCGATGCGCGAAAAACTAGCAGATATTTCATTAATTTATGAGCGTTATCAAGAAAAATTATTCGGAAAATTTCTTGAAAATGAAGATTATTTACGTTTGTTAAATGAAAAAATGGACAAAAGTCCATATGCCCAAAATGCCTCTATCTATTTTGATGGCTTCGACTCTTTTTCAAAACAGGAAATTTCAGTGATTTCAAAATTTATGGAAGTTGCTAACCAAGTGCAAATTACTTTGACTACAAGTAAGGAAGCTGTCGCTGGACAATTAAATGATTTTGATATGTTTGAATTGACCCGAGAGTCCTTATTACAAATCAGAGAAGCAGCTAATAATTTAGGAATACATGAAAAATCACTTGTGTTTTTAAATACGAACAAGCGATTGCAACACCCAGATCTTACTCACCTTGAAGCAACTTGGGGACAAAGCAGGTCTGCAAAATATGAAGGAGAAATATCTGGAATCCGCCTTCATCAAGCGAATAATAGACATTCTGAGCTAGAAGGAATTGCCCGTGAGGTGAAACGCTTAGTTCGCGAGGAAAACTATCATTTTTCTGATTGCGCCATACTGGTTCGCAATATGGCTGATTATGAAGAAACCATTTCTTCCGTATTTCGCGCCCATAAGCTACCGTATTTTTGGGATAAAAAACGTTCTATGGCAAAACATCCTTTGATTGAGTTTATTCGTTCTAGTTTAGATGCACTAAAACTAAATTGGCAGTATGAAACGCTTTTTCAGACAGTTCGAACAGAGTTTTTCTTTCCAATTGAGAAAGATATTAGTATCTACCGGAAAAAAGTAGATTTATTTGAGAACTATTTATTAGAGAATGGTATTTTTAATCGCGGACGTTTTATGAAAAGCGATAAATGGACATATCGGCGAATTCGCGGCCTTGAAACGAATGTGCAGACGCAAACGGACGCTGAACTCGAAATCGAAGAACAAATCAATGAAGTCCGTAACCTTATTCAAATTCCACTTCTTTTTCTTGAAGATAAATTGCATTCAGCTAAGACAGGAAAAGAATATGCAGAAAGTCTATTTGCTTATTTAGAAAAGCTAAATGTGGCTGAACGTATTGAATTATGGCGTGCTCGTGCAGACGAGGAAGGACTACTTGAACTATCTCGTGAGCATGAACAAGCTTGGCATGCCGTTATCAATCTCCTCGATGAATTTGTGGAATTATTAGGAGATACCGTAATTTCGCTGGATGATTTTATTGAAATTATTCAGACAGGACTTGAGTCGATGGAGTTTTCATTGCTTCCACCTTCTCTTGATCAATTCGTTGTCACGGATATGGAACATGCTCGTTTGTTAGAAGAAAAGATTGTTTTTGCAATAGGTCTTAATGATGGTGTGTTTCCGAAGAAAGTGGGCGATAAAGGCATTATCTCAGACGAAGAACGCGAAACCATGACAAATGATGGAATTGCTTTAAAACCAAGAAGCTATCAATCACTTATTCAAGAAGAGTTCATAGCTTATCGTGTATTTACAGCTGCAAGTGACCGGCTGTATTTAAGCTATCCAATTGCTGATTCAGAAGGGAAATTGCTTTCAGCTTCTAACTATGTACGTAAGATAAAAACGGTGTTTCCAACTTTAAATGAAGAGCTATATTTAAGTGATCCATCACTTTTATCAGAAAAAGAGCAAATGGAGTATATTGCGGGTGAGATGGATGCGCTAGGTTTTCTTACCGCTCAACTACAAATGTATAAGCAAGGATATAAGATTGCGCCAATCTGGTGGGATGTTTATAACATTTTTATTAAGAGTAAAAATAAACTAGCTTTACAAGTGCTTGCAAGTTTAAACTATCATAACGATACAACTAGATTGACCGAGGAGACAGCTACAGAATTGTTCGGTGATAAAATTCATGCCAGTGTTTCTCGTATGGAAAAATTTTTCAGTTGTGAGTTTCAACATTTTGCTCAGTATGGCTTGAAGCTTGAAGAAAGAAAAACATATCAATTACAAGCTGTTGATATGGGGGAAATCTTCCATGGGGCGATGGAGTGGATATCCGCTCAGCTAAAAGAACGCGGCATTGATTGGGGAGCTCTATCTGAAAATGATTGTTTGACTCTAGCTAATCAAGCGATGACTTATTTAGCGCCGAAACTGCAACATGAAATACTTCTTAGTACAAAAAGAATGGCGTATATTCAATATAAGTTGCTTCACATTATTTTACGTGCAACTAATGTGCTAAATGAACAAGCGAAACAAAGTACATTTCGTCCGCTTGGTTTAGAGGTTGATTTCGGTATTGGAAAAAGTATTCCCGCAATGAAGATTCCGTTAAAAGGCGAGCGTGAATTGTTCTTGCAAGGGCGCATCGACCGAATTGATTACGCTAGTGCAGAGGAACGAAATTATCTCCGCATTATCGACTATAAATCTAGCGCACGAGATTTACAACTTCCCGAAATTTATTATGGTCTTGCGCTCCAAATGCTAACTTACTTAGATATAGTCGTGACAAATGCTAAGAAATTAGTAGGAAATGATGCTGACCCAGCAGGTGTTCTTTATTTTCATATGCACAATAAGCTTGTCAGTGCCGATAGTCCATTAGATGATGAAATACTCGAAAAAGAGCTTCAGAAAAGTTTTAAGATGAAAGGAATTGTTTTAGGCGATCCTCTTGCTGTAACGCTTATGGATAACTCAATTAAAGACGGGGGAGCCTCTTTAATTGTTCCTGCCGAAATTAAAAAAGATAACACGCTTAGCGCAAGGTCAAAAACAGCTTCTAAAGAGGACTTTGATTCTATGCGGCATTTTGTTCGCCACAAATATCAGGAGGCTGGAAACAAAATTTTAGATGGGGAAGTAACAATCAATCCGTATCATTTAAAAGAAACAACGCCGTGTAATTTTTGTCCGTTTCGCTCAGTATGTCAATTTGATCCAGGTTCACAAAGTGACAAGTATCGCTATTTGGCGTCAGAAAAACCAGAAGTAATTATTCAGAAAATGAGAGAAGAAGGAGGGGAGAGTCAATGAATCAACTACCTGCTAAGCCAGAAAATGCAACATGGACTGATGAGCAGTGGCAAGCGATTCATGCGAGAGGTCAGAATATTCTAGTTGCGGCAGCGGCCGGTTCGGGGAAAACAGCTGTGTTAGTAAATAGAATTATCGAACGGCTTCAAGATGAAGAAAATCCGTGCAATGTGGACGAGTTACTGGTCGTTACATTTACGAATGCTTCGGCAGCTGAAATGAAACATCGCGTCGGACAAGCATTAGAGAATGCCCTGGTGCAAAAACCGGATTCACTACACTTGAAGAAACAACTGGCACTTTTAAATAATGCATCGATTCAAACACTCCATTCCTTTTGTTTAGATTTAATTCGCAAATATTATTATATTGCAAGTGTCGACCCGGATTTTAGGTTGATGGACAGCATTGAAAGTATGATGTTGCGAGATGAAGTTATAGATAAGTTACTAGAGGAAGAATATGCAAAGCCAAATAATGAAGCTTTTTTCCATCTCGTGGATAGTCTGACAGACGATCGGTCAGACCGAAATTTAACAGAAGTGGTTTCGAAGCTATATGACTTTTCGAGAGCGAATCCAAATCCAGAAAAGTGGTTAAAACAGCTCGTTGATTTTTATGAAACTAAGGATTTGCAAGGGATAAAGGATCTACCATTTTATGATGAAATCATGAATCAGATTCAATTGTCCATTCAACAAGCACTAGGTGCGCTTCAGCAAGGAATGAATATTGCCAAAATGGTCGATGGTCCAGAAAGCTACATAACAAATTTTACAGAAGATATCGCTGAGGTAGAAACGTTGACTGGACTTCTTGACGATGACTGGAACAAACTGCGCGAAGGTTTTTCTCAAGTCGTTTTCGGTCGTTTGAAGCCGCTTAAAAATAAAGAGGAAGTAGATGAACAGTTAGTAAAGCAAGCAAAAAAAGCTAGAGATCGTGCTAAGAAATATATTCAAGATGCAGCGACAGATTGGTTTAAACGTGAAGAACGAGCATATTTAAGCGATTTAGAAAATATGAAGCCAGATGTTGCCACGCTTATTCAACTTGTTCAAAATTTCTCCGAACAGTTTTTTCGGGAAAAAGAAAGAAAAGGTGTGCTCGATTTTAATGACCTAGAGCATCTAGCGCTTGCCATTTTATCAGAAAACGATTCGCCCTCATTTGTAGCAAAAGAGCTCCAAAGTCGCTATCATGAAGTGTTGATTGACGAATATCAAGATACTAATCTAGTACAAGAAACTATTTTGCAATATGTGACTTATTCGGGCGAAGCGGATGGGAATTTATTTATGGTAGGCGATGTGAAGCAATCTATATACCGCTTCCGTCTTGCTGAACCTACACTGTTTATGTGGAAATATGAAAATTACCGACTAGACGGAAAAGATACTGGTTTACGTATTGATTTAGCCAAAAATTTTAGAAGTCGAGCAGAAGTTCTAAATGCGACTAACTTTATTTTTAAACAAATTATGGATAAAGAAGTCGGCGAAATTGCATATGATTCGGCAGCAGAACTTGTTCTTGGTGCTAGTTTCGAAGAACATAATAATACTGAAACAGAACTGATGGTAGTAGACATGAAGAAAAAGTCGCTCGATACAGAAGAGGGCTTATCAAAGGACGAATTACAAAAAAATCAGCTTGAAGCGAGAGCTATTGCCCAGAAAGTCAAAAAGATGATAGATGAAAAATATCCTGTTTTTGATAAATCAATGAAGCAATTTCGACCAATTCGCTACCAAGATGTTGTCATCTTATCAAGAGCGATGACTAGTGCGCCTGACATCGAGGAGGCTATGAGAGAGCAAGATATTCCTTTCTATGCATCTAGCCAACGTGGTTATTTTGAAGCGGTTGAAGTGGCCGTCATGATTTCGGTGCTTAAAATTATCGATAACCCTTATCAGGATATTCCGCTTGCCTCGGTTTTACGCTCACCGATTATCGGATTATCAGAAGAAGAGCTTGCCTCTGTCAGACTGGTTAACAATCGCAGCTATTTTTTCGATGCATTAGAAGAATATGCCAAACAACCAAACCAAACAGCAGAAAAAATAAGCTCTTTTTTAGAAAAACTAGTAAAATGGCGAGAACTTTCCATTCGTGAGAATCTAACAACGCTTATTTGGCAGATTTATGAAGAAACCGGCTTTTTTGAGTTTGTAGGTGGACTTCCAGGTGGCAAAGTGCGGCAAGCCAATTTACAAGCGCTATATGAGCGGGCGGGACAATACGAAAAGACAGCATTTCGTGGCTTATTTCGATTTGTTCGTTTCGTAGAACGTTTAGAACTGCGTGGCGATGATTTTGGTACAGCGAAGGTATTAGGCGAAAAAGAAGATGTTGTTCGTATGATGACCATTCATTCAAGCAAAGGCTTGGAATTTCCAGTTGTTATTCTAGCGGGAGTAGGACGCAAATTTAATATGCGTGATATTAATAGTAAAGTATTGCTTGATAAAGACTTTGGTTTTGCATCAAGTTATACGGACGTTCAGAAACGAATTACTTATCCGACAATCATGCAACAAGTTTTCCGTAAGAAAAAAATAAATGAAATGATTGCAGAAGAAATGCGCGTTCTATATGTCGCTATGACGAGAGCAGAAGAAAAATTAATTATTGTTGGGACGATTCCGGAATGGGAAGAAACATTAGAAAACGCGTTTCAAGTAGCGGAAATGACCGACTGGGTCTTGCCGCCGAGCATTAGAGTGCAGGCAAGAACTTATCTCGACTGGATACTTCAGACGCTAATTCGGCATCCTGATTTTGCGGAGCAGGTTAATAAAACAGCAGGCGTAACATTGCCAACAGATATGAAATTGTGTGTTACGATTATTGAGAAGGAAACTTTGACAGATGATTTTGTGAATGAACAAGCCCAGCCCTATTTGCGCTCATTAGAAACGCTTGAAGAAGTCCCGCTTTCTGGCGGAGCAGAAGGGCAAATTGCTGAGATTTTTTCCTTCAAATATGAGAAGCAAGCAGCAACTGAAATTCGCTCTAAACAGTCGGTTACAGAATTAAAAAGGCAGTTTCAAATTCAAGATAGTTTTAGTGATGACCGCTTTTTGAAAACGTTAAAACAAGCTTCGCTTAAGCGCCCCAAATTTATGCAGGAAAATAAATTAAGCAGTACGGAAATTGGGACGGCAATGCATACTGTCATGCAGGCGATATCGTTTGAAGCGATACCTGATGAGGCAGAATTAGATCAACTTTTAGATGAGATGGTGGCAGAGTACAAATTAACAGAAACAGAGAGTAGAGCAATTCGTAGGCAACAAATCCTTTCTTTTTTTCAAACAGCACTTGGTAAAAAAATGGTTGAAGGGGTGGATCAATTAGCTAAGGAGGTTCCATTTGTGTATCAGCTTCCTGCTAATCGGGTGTCTGAAGGTGCAGACGACGCGGACACCATTTTAATCCAAGGTGTAGTAGACTGTATGTTAATAGAGGATGATGGGATTATTTTGATTGATTTTAAGACGGATCGTACCGAGGGGAAATATGCGTCTAAGGAGCAAATGGAGAAAACCATGCATAGCCGTTATCATACGCAATTGGAATTGTACCGGGAGGCTGTACAAGCTATCACAGGCTTGCCGGTGAAGCAAGCCTCACTGTACTTCTTTGATTCGGGAGAAATACTGGATTTTTGAGGACTATAAGCGTTCATGCTATGATAGAACATATAATAAAAGAGGAGAGGGATTTTTATGTGGGGATATTTACATTTAATATCGTGGGCGGCTATTTTTGTACTGACAATTGCGGCGTTTATTGCATATCCAAAGTCAGAAAAAAGCTTTACGATACTTGCGATGATTAATCGTGTTTTCTACTTGCTTGTTATTTTTAGTGGGATTATGATGATTCAATATAGTGTAGAGAAAGGTTGGCTCATTGCGATTTTTAAAATTTTAATGGGACTTCTTACAATTGGTGTGATTGAAATGTTGCTTAGCTATCGAAAAAAACAAAAGCCGACAGGAATGTTTTTTATATTGTTTTTTGTGGCTGTCATTGTAACGGTTTCTCTTGGGTTTTACCTATCAGGTGGAGCGCCTTTATTTAATTAAAAAAGGACTAATGGAGCTCCCTAAAAGAGTTTTCATCAGTCCAGCAGTTTATAAGATATTTTCTTCTAAATAAACGGCAATACCGTCTTCTTCGTTGGAAAGTGTGATGGTGTTGGCTACGTTTTTTGCAGATGGGACAGCGTTTCCCATCGCAACGCCAACGCCAGCATAGTCCAACATTTGTAAATCATTTGATTCATCGCCAAAAGCAATGATGTCTTTTTGAGAGATGCCAAGTGATTTTGCTGCTTTTTGGATTCCAACGGCTTTATGAATGCCGTATTTTACGATTTCAACAGCTGGCCAGCTCGCACCCCAAGTGTGATGAGAAATAACATCAGCCAATTGTTCATCAAGATGTTTGCTCATTAAAGCCAGTTCTTCATTTTTTCCAAAGAAAAGTAGTGAAGTTGCGTTGGCGTTAATTGCATTTCGTATATTTCCGATGATCATGTTGTTGACGCCTAAATGAAAGGTGTCGGGCACAGTGTCATCGCTACGCTCTAAAAAAACGCTATCTTGAACTTCAGCAGCAATATTAGCAAGGGGTAGTTGATAAGAGTAATCAAGTATATCTCTTACGATATTTAAGTCGATTGCTTCGTGGTAACCATCATGGAAATTGACGTCGAGTGGGTGATGCAAAACAGCACCGTTAAAATTAACAATAGGTGTTGTAAGTTCTAGTTCGCTATAATAGAAGCTGCTTAAACGGTAAGGGCGACCAGTTGCAATCATTACTTCGTGGCCAAGGTTACGTGCTGATTCAAGAGCTACCTTTGTTCGTTTCGAGATAGTTTGGTCATCTTTTAAAGTTGTGCCATCTAAATCAAGTACAATTAATTTTTTATCCATAGTTAGCTCCTTTTAATTAAGTTGGATATTTTTTGTTAGCATAATCTACTATCATGATAGACTGTAAAAGAATCTTTGTAAATGAAAGAACATTAATAATTGGTAAGAAAAACAAATAGAAATGAGGCCGTGCAATTGATTCAAGTATTTCATGAAAAAATAAAAGATATTCCAGTTTTACATATTGTTGGCGAAAAATATAGTGCAGAAAAGATTCGAACTGTAGTATTTTATCATGGATTTCAGTCCCAAAAAGAGCTGTACCTTCAGTATGGCTATTTTTTAGCTGAAAAAGGGATTCGAGTGATTTTGCCAGATGCGAAATTTCACGGAGAACGAAAAGGGAATATTAGTGAAGAAGAGCAAGCGATGTATTTTTGGGATGCTGTGCAGGCAAATATTGATGAACTAGGTGGAATTGTTGATGAGCTTGTTGAGAGAGGACTTACTAATAAGCAAGAAGTGGGCGTTGGCGGTGTATCCATGGGAGCGATTACTTCGCTTGGAATATTAGCCAAATATGACTGGATAAAAGTTGTTGTGAGCCTCATGGGAAGTGCTTATTATGGTCATTTTGCTAAAGCGCTTGTCAAGCAGTCCGTAGAGTACGGGTTGGAATTTCCTTTTGATGTTGAAAGTAGGATTGCGGCGCTGAATCCGTACGATTTAAGTGAGCAACTTGAAAAAATAGAGAACCGTCCACTGCTTTTATGGCACGGGAAAAAAGACGATGTCGTTCCGTTCGCTTATAGTGAAAAACTGTTCCAAACATTGGTGGAACAGCAATTAGATCAGAATGTAGAATTTATTGTTGATCAAAAAGCGAAACATAAAGTGAGCATTGAAGGAATTTTAGCTGGCGTGGCGTTTTTTGAGAAGCACCTCTAGAACAACGATAGTGAAAATGATTCTCATGTATGATACAATAATTTTACAAACAGCTAAAAGGAGGTTCGTACCTAGTGGATGAGGAACTAAAAGAAAATATTATGGGTGCACTTGAACAAGTGATTGACCCTGAACTTGGAATTGATATTGTCAATATTGGTTTAGTCTACGATGTAGATTTAGATGAAGACGGTTTATGTACGGTAACCATGACGTTAACGACGATGGGCTGCCCGCTTGCTGGCGTGCTGACAGATCAGGTTCACGCAGCGTTAAGTGATATCCCAGAAGTTAAAGATACGAATGTTGAAATCGTTTGGAATCCACCTTGGACAAAGGACCGGATGTCACGTTATGCTAAAATTGCACTCGGTATCCGTTAAATAAAAAAGTGAGAGCTAGCATCTACACAGGATGCTAGCTCTCACTTTTTTTCAAGTTGTTCAATTCGTTTAACGAGAGCGGCTTCACGTTCATAAACTTTTACAAGCTTTTTAGCGAGATTTAATTCGGTGTGCGCGGTCATTAAATGATCTTGACCATGAATTAATAAAAAACTAGGTGCGGTATTTTCAGTTTCTCTTTGTGAAACTAATTTGACTTGCCAACTGTGACCGCTTTGGTATTCAACTAAACCAGCTTGTAGGTGTGCTTCTGCGGACGCAAAATCATATTTTTCGGCGGCATCAATTGCGTTAAAGGCTTCTTTTCGTGTGTTGCCACCATGAAAAATCATTTTAACAACGGCTTCCTCAGTTTTAATCCCCATAATCTCACCTCAACATATACTTTCTTTTTATTTTAGCAGAATAAAGCGAATAAATCAGCCTATAGATGGATTTAGTGAAGAGTTTTTTTGTTTATAATGAAAGTATCTAGTTGAGTAGGAGGGATTTTTCATGGAAGAGCGTTTATACGAGCTAGAAGATAAGGTTCAAGATTTAGAGCTTGAAATTTTTGAATTGAAAAAACAAGTCCATGAGCTGGAAAGTCATCCGAATGAAAGTAGGGGTTTGCTAGGCGGACAAGTGTGGGTTTTAATTCCCATTATAGCCATTATTGGCGGTGTTCTTATTACTATTTTGGATTGATGAAAAAATTTTGTAAAAAATATAAGGGTTTTTACTCGATTTTTTTGTCATTTTTAGATATTATGTATAAAGGTGCTATTTTTTTAAAAGAATTATTCTAATTGGTCACAAATTTTCCACAGTTTGTTCCCTTGCTTTTTTTGAGAAGAATAGTACAATATAAAGTATAGAGTTTTATCCTGATGAAAGCGAAATTGTATATTTTGTTTTCATGGGGATAAGACCCTATCATGGTTATAGTGGCTTTCGGTGTATCCATCTTCCAATAGATTAACGTTTGTTAATCGTCTGTTTTGACACCGAACCATTATTTGTTTTCATTCATCTCATTTGCCGTGTAGTTCTGTTTATGCCTCATCCCGTTATGCATAGACTGATGAACATGATGGCGACGCTGAATTTCTATTCAGCGTATTTTTTTTGCCATAAAAAAAGAAGAAGTATGACTTCCTCTCTTTAAAAATAATAGCTAATAATAAAACCAATGAAATTTGGAACTGCCGCAATGGCGAACATGATGCTCCACTGCATTTGTTTTTTTCGATTTGGATTGCCAGCGCGGCCACCTAAAGAGACGAAAGCAGAACAGAAAATAGAGGCGAACACGAGTAGCGCAGCGATAAATGAAAATAAGGTCGAAAGCGTGTAATTTGGTAAGATGAAGCTAGATAAAAAGATAAGAAATGCTAAACCGATGCCGGCTAAAAATGATTTTAAGTACAAAGTAGTCATCCTTTTCTAAATTAAGATTACTTTCTTTATAGCAAACGTAGCTTTTTTTGTCTAGTAAAAAAAGCCAAAAGTCTCGGAGGAAACTTCTGGCTTTTGGCATTAATGTGGTAAGAAGGCGACTAAAATGAAGAATAGTACGGCGATAACAATGAGGAATACGTTAAGCTCACGCCATTTACCAGTAAATATTTTTAGGATTGGATAAGAAATGAAACCAAACGCAAGTCCGATTGCAATGCTTGAAGTTAGTGGCATCGCTAGAATGACTAGGAATGCTGGGAATGCCTCGTCAAGCGTATCCCAATCAATTTCTCTAACAGCGCCAATCATCATGCTTCCAACGATGATAAGAGCGGGAGCTGTAATGGCTGAGATGCCGGAAACAGCGCCAACTAGTGGTGCGAAAAAGGCTGAGATGACGAACAGAATCGAAACCGTTAGCGTCGTCAAGCCGGTTCGTCCGCCAGTTGCCACACCTGCTGTGGACTCAATATAAGCGCTCGTAGGGGTTGTTCCAAAAACAGAGCCGACTGTAGTTGCGACCGCATCCGCCATTAGAGCTTGTTTGGCATTCGGCAATGATTCGCCTTTCATTAGGCCTGCTCGCTTGGCTACGCCAATCATTGTGCCAGTCGTATCAAAAATGGTAATAAGTAAAAATGATAAAATGACAGCGTATAAACTGTGTGTGATAACATCTGAAAATGCGTTAAGCGGGTTTGTAAATACAAATTCAGGCATTGGCGGCAATTTTACGAAGCCATCTGTGAATTTTAGTTCGCCAGTGAAAAAGGCGATGATACCTGTGGCAATCATACCGATGAATAAAGCGCCTTTTACATTTAAAGCCAGGAAGATTAACGTGATAAGTAGACCTGCAATGGCAAGCAGTGCTTCTGGCGAGTGTAGGTTTCCTAGGCCGACCAAGTTTGAATCGTTTTGTACGATGATGCCGGTCATTCGGAAGCCAAGAAATGCAATGAACAAGCCAATTCCGGCGGTGATACCAGCTTTTAGATTATGCGGAATAGCCGTGATGATTTTCTCCCGAAACGGTGTTAATGAAAGCAGTAAGAAAATAAGTCCCGCGACAAAAACGGCCGCGAAAGCTACTGAATAATCGAGTTTTTGAGTGGTGACAACAGTGACGAAATAAGCATTCATTCCGAGGCCAGGTGCGATAGCGATTGGGTAGTTGGCGAATAATGCCATCCATAGGGTACCTACAACAGCGGAAATGATTGTGGCCATAAACACTGTGTTAAACGGCACGCCTGCTGCAGATAAAATCGCTGGGTTCACGACGATAATGTATACCATCGTTAAGAAAGTTGTAAATCCGGAGATGATTTCTGTTCTAGCATCGGTTCCGTTTGCTTTTAATTGAAACATAAAATAGTGACACTCCCTTTAATTAATGTTATTTACGAACAATAACTATTACACATACAATAATATTCGTTTTTTAGTTAAAAAGCAAGTGCGGCTTGGCAATTTTTTCGCGCTACCGTCAAAAAGTGAATTATGATACAATGAAAAGGATTACAAAAAGAAGGAGGGCGCAATTTGAAGGCGATTATATTTGATTTTGATGGTACGATGATTGATACCGAAAATTTATGGCATGAGGAAACCATGCGCTATGTCAAAGAAAATTATGATATTACAATTCCCGCGCATATTTATCAAGCGATAATTGGAACATCAGAAGAACCATTACATGAATACTTATTGGAAAAAACAGCCGGGCGGTTTAATGTCGAAAAATTTACAGCCCATATTGCGGAACGTTTACACGGAGGTGTAGATGAATTAGAACTTCGGGAAGGCTTCCTACATATTTTTAATTACGCCGTTCAAAATAATTTTAAAATTGGTTTAGCAACCAGTTCTGGTCGCGATTGGGTCATTCCTGTTTTAGAAAAATTTGAGTTGTTGAAACATTTTTCTAGCATCCAAACAGCCGATGATGTTACAAACATAAAACCGCATCCTGAACTTTACATAAAGGCAATCGAAGAACTGGGGGCGGGAATTGAACGCACTTTTGCCGTTGAGGATTCCTTAAACGGTACGCTAGCCGCAAAAGAAGCCGGCATCCAAGTCATCGTTGTCCCAAATGAAGCAACAAGCGGCATCAAATTCCCTACAGACGTCAAAATCTATCCCAACTTTGAAGCAATTCCATTAACAGAAGTATTCAAATAAGCCATACGCCAAGCGTATGGCTTATCTTTATCTAATTTTACAAATCTAAAATTCAAGCCCCGCCAGTCGGTCGAAAGCTTCTTCTAGTGTTTTTAAGTCTTGAGTTGCCGCTAGTCGGACATAATTGTCGCCGCCATCGCCAAATGCGCGTCCCGGGATAACGAGAACTTGCGTTTTTTTCAACAGATATTCACTAAAAGTTACAGAATCCATGCCTGTTTTCGTGATATTTAGAAAAGCGTAAATCGAACCTTTCACAGGATGAAGTGATAAATAGGGAATTTCTTTGACGCGTTTTGCGACGTATTCCAGGCGTTCCTGAAAGACTTTACTTACCTCTGGGATAAGTTCTTCCGCATGATTTAAAGCGTAAATAGCCGCACGCTGTGAAGGAGTAGGGGCAGAGTAGGTGATGCCCTCGTTTACAAGCTTGGCTGCCTCGTTAATATAGCTCGGCGCAACCATGTAACCAAGCCGCCAGCCTGTCATCGCAAAGTTTTTCGACATGCTGCCGAACGTAATCGTGTTTTCCGGCGCAAGACGCGCCATCGGAATAAAAGGCTCATAAAAACTAAAACCGTCGTACACTTCGTCAGAAAGAATATAAAAATGATGTTTCTTAGCAAGCTCCGCGATTTTCTCAAGCGTTTCAAGTGAAAAAACCGCGCCAGTTGGATTGTTCGGCGAATTTAAAATAAGCGCCTTCGTTTTATCCGTGATGGCCGCCTCTAAAATGTCCGTATGAATCATAAAATCATCTTTTTCAAAAGTAGGAATGATGACCGGCACGCCACCAGCTGCCAAAACCTGATCTTTATACGGCGAAAAATAAGGTTCATGAATGATAACTTCGTCGCCTGGATTTGTAATGACTTGTAGCGCCAAATACATGCCGTGCAAAGCGCCCACAGTTGCCCGAACTTGATTTCGCTCAAAAGAAAGTTCATATGTACGCTTGAAAAAATCACGAATGGCGTCAATCAACTCGACATCGCCGCCTGATTCCGTGTATTTCGTATGCCCCGCTGTAACGTCTTTGAAAGCCGCCTCAATGATTTTCTGATTCGTAATTAAATCCGGATCCCCAATGGAAAGGTCCAAAATGTTTGGCGTTGTTTTCGCAAGCGTCCCAATATCCGCTAAAATATTAACAGGCGTTTCCTGCCATTTCGCACTAATAAAACTTTTATCCATTATGTCATCTCCCTAACGAAAAAGGAACGCACGGAGCATCCCTTTTTCTTGTATTGTAGCATTAAGCTAAAACTTTTCCTAGAAAATCTTTCGTCCGTTCATTTTGCGGATTGCCGAAAATTTCTTCCGGTGTGCCCATTTCTTGAACAACACCAGCGTCCATAAAGACGACACGGTCAGCCACTTCACGAGCAAAGCCCATTTCATGTGTGACAACCACCATCGTCATGCCCTCTTTCGCAAGAGATTTCATGACGCCAAGCACCTCACCGACCATTTCTGGATCAAGCGCGGAAGTAGGTTCATCAAACAGCATCACATCGGGATTCATCGCGAGCGCTCTAGCGATAGCCACACGTTGCTGTTGACCGCCAGATAAACTTGACGGATAACTTGATGCTTTTTCTGCTAACCCCACTTTGGTTAAAAGCTGAGTCGCGTGTGTTTTCGCTTTGTCGGCGTTCTCTTGCTTGACCTTCAGAGGAGCAAGCATTAAATTCTCAAGTACAGTTTTATGTGGAAATAAATTGAAGTTTTGAAAGACCATGCCCATTCTTTGGCGTAAGCTGTTGATATCCGTACCCTTGGCAAGCAAATTTTTGCCTTCGAATAAAATTTCACCGCTTGTCGGTGTTTCTAGTAAATTTAAACAGCGTAGGAAAGTACTTTTGCCGCTTCCAGAGGGGCCAATGACCACCACCACTTCTCCGGCTTGAATGTCTAAATCAATTCCTTTTAGAACCTCATTTTTCCCAAAATATTTGTGTAAATCATTGACTTTAATCACTTGTTTTCATTCTCCTTTCAGCAACGCCTAGCAGTCTTGATAAGCTGAACGTTAAAACAAAGTAGATGAGCGATGTGATGATAAGCGGAATAAATGGCTTGAAGCTTGCGCCTTGAACAACACCTGTCATAAACATCAGCTCGCTGACGCCGATGATGGAAACAACGGAAGATTCTTTAATAACTGTTACGAATTCATTTCCAAGCGCAGGGAGGATATTTTTAATCGCCTGCGGAAGAATGATGTAACGCATTGCTGCACCTTGTGTCATGCCAAGCGAGCGAGCCGCCTCCATCTGACCTTTATTCACGGCCGAAATACCAGCACGAATAATTTCTGCTACATATGCGGCGCTGTTTAAAGATAGCGCGATGCAACCTGATGCAAAAGCAGATAAATTCAGCCCGAAAACTTGTGTGCCGAAGAAAACGATGAAAATTTGCACGAGTAGTGGGGTACCACGAACAAATTCGATGTACCAAGTCGCCGGCCAGCGCAACCATCTTGTTTTCGCTAGTTTGAGGAGAGCAAGGAAAGCACCAAAGATAGCACCGAAAAACACGCCAATCGCAGCGAGCGCAATCGTATAAAGTGTTCCTTTTACAAAATAACTACCATACTGCTCAAAAAAACCACCTTTTTGGAACATTAGCTCATTCGCTTCTTTTTGATAGTCTTTCAAAAGCCCCTCATCTTTAATCGTTTTAATAGATGAGTTTACTTGATCTTTGAGCGAGGTTGCCCCTTTTTGCATCGCAATAGCTGTTTCTTTTTCGCCATTTACAAATGTAATATCAGAAATGGCAAGCGCCTTATCTTGACTAACATAAGCATCAGCAACAGGCCCCTCAAGCACAACACCGTCTACTTTATTACTCTTTAAGTTTAAAATCAGGTCAGGTACTTTTTGAAGTGAAACGACCGAAGATCCCGTCAGCTCGTTTTGAGCCAGCTCTTCCTGTGTCGTCTGCTTCTGCGCCCCAACTTTCTTGCCGTTAAAGTCTTGTGTGGACGTAAATTTATTTACATCCGCTTTTCGAACAATCACTTTTTGTTGTACGGTCATATACGGATTCGAGAAATCGACTTCCTTTAAACGTTCTGGTGTAGGCGACATGCCTGAAATGATTAAATCAATTTTCCCGGTTTTTAAGGCGCCTAGGAGGCTATCAAAGCCCATCTCTTTAATATCAAGTTGAACATCCATATCGTCCGCAATTTTTTGCGCGATACTAATATCGAAACCAACCGTTTTATCTTTTCCGTTAATTGTTTGGTGGAATTCATAAGGTGGATAGTCAGCAGATAAGCCAACAACAAGCGTCCCTTTATCTTTAATTGCTTGCAAAGAATTGTCGGAAGCTGCATGTGCAGGAATGAAACTTGAAAAAATGAAAAGAAAAATAAGTCCAATAACTGCGAGCTTCTGCAAGATATTTTTCTGTGCCATGTGCATAACTCCTTTTTTGTATCATTGATGTAATAATAATACATCAATATGTTTAAATATGCAATGTTTTTTTGAAAATTTAGCACTTGAAACTTAAATTGCTATTTTACTACGGGTAAGGTATATTGAAAGCGATACAGAAGTTTTGTTGTAACATAAGGGAGCTTAGAACGATGAAGAAAAGATTTTTAAAGATTTTAATTATTTTTGGCATTGTATTGGTCATTCTTTGGCTATCAGGATTTCTTAAGATAATCTATGTTTATTTGAACAACACAGAAACGACAGCCGAAATTACTCAAGTGAAAAGAACGTTCGAAAAAACGAATTCTGGGAACGTTTATAAAATATATGTCACATATAAAACAGACAATCAGGAAGAAATCCAAACAAGTTTTAGGGAAACTGTTGATGTGTATGAAGCTGATTATTATTACGTTGGAAATACAATTTCAGTGCTCTATTCAAATTGGACACCGTCAGTTTGTTTAGGTCAATGAATGAGGAAGGAAAATGTTTTGCTCATAAAAAAACTATAGACAAGATTAGTTGTCTACAGTCAAAATTCTTCCTTCATCAATTTCTGGATAAAATATCCGAGGAAGAAAAAATTATCGGGGATATTCGTATTGTCGGATAAAAAGTCAAAAGTGACATCATTTTCATTTTCCGTAATGACTGCACTTTCTTGTCCGTGGAATAAAATAATAATCGGAGCATCCTTTTGCTTTTGAATAATCTCAATTGGAAACTCGCCGTCCGTAGAAATAATATGTAGGGGATAATTAGGAAGGTCTTTTTCTACAAAAGAAATGGCCTTTTTGTTTTGCTTATCATGATAGACGATAGAAGCTCCGTCTTTACCAAGCCAACCAATTTCGAGGGTAATCGAGCTGAGCTCTTGATCCATTGTAGATGTATAGGCGAAAATATCATGATTTTTAGAAAAAGCAATTTTGGAAGCAAGTTTGACAAGTTGCCCGATGCTTTCATCTTTTTCGTTTTTCACCTCAATGGGCCGATTTTTAGCGACATAAAGTGGCTTTTCATAATAAAACCTGGACATCAAAAAACTCCTTTCCTTATTTTGTATACGTATTCCCTTTTTTAAAACAAAAAAACCACTACCAGAAGCGGTAATGGTTTGAACAGTTTTATAAGAATAAACGTAAAATGAAAAAGGCTAGCGCTGCAATAACAGCGGAAATTGGGAGTGTGATAATCCAAGTAATAATCATACGTTGTGCGGTATCCCATTTGACCCCTTTTACGCGATGCGCGGTACCAACGCCAAGAATAGACGAGCTGATAACGTGCGTAGTGCTGACTGGTAAATGAATGAAAGTAGCGCCGAAAATAACGATAACAGAACCGAGGTCAGCTGCAACCCCGTTTACTGGCTTGATTTTCATAATTTTACCACCAACGGTTTTGATGATTTTCCAACCACCAATACTTGTTCCAACAGCCATGGCAACTGCACAGGCAACCTGTACCCATAATTGCACCTCATCATCGGATTGGAATCCATTTGCGATGAGCGCCATTGTAATAATACCCATTGATTTTTGTGCATCATTTGTTCCGTGCGTATAAGACTGGAGGGCTGCTGTTCCGACCTGAATCATTCGGAAGCGGCGATTTGTCGCGGCTAAATTTAAGTTTTTCAAGAAAATCTTAAATAAAGTGTAGAGCGTATACCCGACAGCAAAAGCTAGGAACGGAGAAGCGATAAGACCAATCAATATTTTGGAAAACCCACCGTATTCAATGGCAGAAAATCCTGCGGAAGCAATCGCAGCTCCTGCAATGGAACCGATTAAAGCATGCGAAGAACTACTTGGAATACCATAGTACCAAGTAAGTAGGTTCCAGAAGATAGCGGCTAAAAGTGCGGCTAAGATTACAATTTCGCCGTGCGGCACGCTAAATGGATCTACGATGTCTTTCGTAATCGTTTTGGCAACACCAGTAAAGGAGATTGCCCCGACAAAGTTCATAACAGCAGCTAAAACAATTGCATGTTTGGGCTTAAGAGCCTTTGTGGAAACACTCGTCGCAATGGCGTTGGCTGTATCATGAAACCCGTTAATCAGGTCAAATGCAAGCGCGGCCAGTACGATGACTACGGTAATTAGTAACATTCCTTCCATCTGGTTGCTCCTTACGCGTTTTTCATGACAATTGATTCAAGCGTGTTTGCAACGCTTTGACAGTTGTCAGCGATTTCTTCTAGGTTTTCATAGACTTCTTTTTTGCGGATGATTTTAACCGCATCGGTTTCTTCTTGGAAAAGCTTAATTAATGATTCGCGGTAAACTTCATCACACTGAGACTCATAATCTTTAATTTGAATCGCAAGCTTGCGTACGTCTTTAAGTTTCTTATCGAAAACTAAATCTACTGCTTTTTCGATTTCAACCGTACTTTTTTGAATAGCTTCAATGAATTTAAGCATATAGTCGTCATAATGCGTGATTTGACAGATTTCAAGTGAAAAAGCTGTTTGCTCAAGGCCGTCCATAACATCGTCTAGACGATTGGTAAGCTCAAGCATATCTTCACGTTCGATTGGCGTGATAAAAGCATCGTTTAGTTCCATAATCATTTTATGGACCATTGTATCACCAGTTGTTTCATACTCTTTCATTTTATCTGAGAAAGTATGCAAGTCCTCCACTGAATTGATGTTGTAAGATGCAAAAAAGTTGGCGCCTTCATGCAAATTTACTGCAATATCATGAAGCAAAGATGCAAAACGGTCTTTTTTGTTTTTAAAAGCCATTTTTTTCAATTCCCCCGATCTTTTTAGTAAGTCATTTTGGTCATTTTAAGTTGCCCTTCAAGTTAGAACAGGAAGGGTTCTCTCTTTACAATTTGCTTACAAAAAAATAAAAAACTTTTACTTGAAATTTACCACATGTTAATACTAACATATTGATGCTCTAAATAGTAACTTTTTTTTAAGTATAAAGTTACATAAATCGGTCGTAAACGCTTCCATTGCCAAAAATAAAACGTTGCGTAGCTTTAACTAAGAAATAAATTTTTTTAAGTTCATTTCTTTCGGATGATTGCTGACACAAAATTAGCTCATGAAATTATCCTTTTTAGTGGGAAGAAAAGAATAATTTCGGTATACTGGGAGTATTATGTAGAATCTTTTTTGGATAGCTAAAGGAGGTTTGTCAAAGTGAAGACTTTAAAGGACAAAATGATGCTTACAAACGGGGAACAAATTCCATACATTGGTTTAGGTGTTTTTCAGATGAGCGAACCCAATTATATTATGCAAGCTGTTATGCAGGCAATTGAATGCGGCTACCGTTTATTTGATACGGCAGCTGTTTATAATAATGAGAAACAAGTTGGTAATGCGATTCATGCGTGTGACGTAGAACGAGACGAACTTTTTATTAGTTCGAAAATTTGGAATGGCAATCAAGGTTATGACGAAACACTTTTTGCGTTTGAACGCACACTTCAAAATTTAAAGCTGGACTATTTAGATTTATATTTAATTCATTGGCCGATTGCGGGGAAATATCTCGATACGTGGCGGGCTTTCGAACGCCTACTGCGCGAGGGGGCTGTGAAATCAATTGGGGTCGCGAATTTTAAACAGCATCACCTCGAAAAATTATTCCAAGTGGCACAAGAGAAACCCGTTTTAAACCAAGTGGAAACGCACCCGCTACTGCCGCAAAATGAGCTGCGCGAATTTTTGAAGAAACATGATATTGCGCATGCCGCATGGTCGCCGCTTGCGAAAGGGACGCTGATGCAGCATCCGGTTATTGTCGATATCGCGAAAAAGCACGGGGCGTTTGTGGATCAGGTGATTTTGCAGTGGCATTTAAATCGAGATACGATTATTATCCCGAAATCGATTACGTCAAGTAGAATACGTGAAAATGCCAATTTGGCGTATTTTAAATTGGACAATGAAGATATGCGGAAATTAAATAAGTTGGAAACGGGGACATATGTTGGTCCTGACCCGGACGACTTGGACTACTTTTTGAACAGTGTGGAGCGCGAGCGGGAATTCATTGAATCAGGAGATAAGGACGCATGAGCGACTTGCAAAAAATCAAAGACGCGTTACAAAAACTTGCCAATGCGGAGAATCAGCCCAAAATGGAAGCCTATATGAAAAATCAGTTCGCTTTTTTGGGGATAAAAGCTGGTCCGCGCAAGGAATTTGTACGCGACTATGTAAAGATAAACGGTGCTCCCGAAAATCTCGAATTGTTGGCAGAAAAACTATACCGCGAACCTTACCGGGAATACCAATACGTGGCGATTGATTTATTGATCCGCTACATGAAAAAAGCAGATGAAAATGTGATTTCTGTTTATGAGAAGCTCATTCAAGAAAAATCTTGGTGGGATACGGTTGATTTGCTAGCTAGCACGCTTGTTGGTCACTATTTTTTGAAATATCCCGAACAAATGGCGCCTTACAATCATAAATGGGTGACGGGCGACAACATGTGGCTTGTTAGAACCGCGATTTTATTTCAACTGAAGTATAAAGAAAAGACGAATGAAGCGATTCTTTTTGGAAATTGCGATCAGTGGCGTCATTCCAAGGAATTTTTTATTCAAAAAGCAATTGGCTGGGCGCTCCGCGAGTATGCCAAAACGGAACCTGACAAGGTGAAACAATATGTACTTCGTGCGAACCTTGCGCCGCTTAGTAAACGAGAAGCGCTGAAGCATTTTAAGGACACGCTATGAAGTTGCATCATGTGGAACTTTACGTGGGGGATTTAGAGGCGTCGCGGGAATTTTGGTCGTTTGTGTTGGAAAAACTTGGCTACTCGCTTTTTTCCCAGTGGGAGAAAGGTTTTAGCTACTCAGATTCAGATTGTTACATCGTCTTTGTGCAGGCGGAGGAGCCATTTTTGCCTTTTGGGTACCACAGGGCGCGAATTGGTTTAAATCACTTGGCGTTTTATGAGGCGTCGCGCGCAAAAATCGATGAATGGCGGTCAACTTTGCGTGAGCGCGGGGTAAAATTGCTTTACGATGAGCGTTATCCATATGCGGCAGGAGCCGATTATTACGCAGTCTTTTTTGAAGACCCAGACGGTATGAAAGTCGAGATAACAAATAGCAGTAGCCGGTGAGGCTACTGCTATTTGTATACCCAATCGCGCCCGGGGGACACTTCAAATGTCATTTTTTCTTCGGTGAACGGGTGGGTGAGGTGGAGCCGTTCGGCGTGCAGCAAGACACGTCTTGCGCGCTTTGAACCACCGTAAAGTGTGTCGCCAACAATTGGGTGGTGGATACTGGACGTGTGGACACGAATTTGATGGGTGCGGCCAGTTTTAAGCGTGCAGCGGACGAGCGTGACACCTGCTGTTTTGTCGGCGCTTAAAACGTGAATGTGCGTTTCGGCAGCTTGCCCGTTTGGACTCACACGTTTTTTGCCAGACTGGTGGCGGTCATTTCCGATGGGCTGGTTGATGATGCAGTCACCGTTTAAAACGCCGCCTAGGACAGCTAAATATTCGCGTTTAATTTGCCGCATTTCGAGTTTATACGAAAGGGCAGCTAGGCTGAGCGAATGTTTCGCGAAAAGGATGAGCCCGGATGTCGTTTGATCGAGGCGATGGACAGGCAAAGCGGTGCCGCCACGCGTTTTATTCAAGTAGAATTGAACGTGATTTGCAAGCGTATCCGTTTCACTTGGCGCATTCGGATGAGTTTTCACGCCAGCCGCTTTGTTCACAACAAGCAGATGCGCATCTTCAAAGACCACATCAAGCGGTGCTTTAGTCGCATGAATCGGCTTGTCTTGCGTGGGCAAGGTCAAAATGCCGCCAGAAACGAGCGGTTTGTCGAAGTCTATCAAAACCCCATTAAGCAGCACATTTCCTGCCATACGCAACTCATGGCGCGCCTTTTTCCCAAGATGAAAAAGCTCTTTTAGCACTTCTGCAAGCGTCAGCCCGTCCCAGCTCGGCAAAATTTGAATTTCCACAGTAATCCCTCCTACAAAAGAAGAAAGAATAAGCACGTGGCCTATTCTTCCAGTTTTTTAAAGATTTCTAAGTACTCGATATGATGCGGTTCTGCCTCTTTTACGCGGAAAATAAATCCGCCATATTCAATTTCGTCTCCGACTTCGACTTCGTAGTTTTGCGTTAAGAACCAACCACCAATTGTGTCGACTTCATCTTCCGCGAGATCCGTACCTAAAATATTATTTACTTCGTCAATCAAGAGTTTTGCGTCCACGATAAAATGCCCATCTTTAATTTTTCTGATTTCTGGAATTTCATCTGCATCGAATTCATCGCGAATATCACCAACGATTTCCTCGACAATATCTTCTACCGTGACAAGGCCAGATGTGCCGCCGTACTCATCTAAAAGAATGGCAATATGTGAACGCTCTTTTTGCATGCGAATTAAAAGTTCCTTAATGGGAATCGTTTCAATAACACGAATAATTGGTTTTACAAACGGGTCAATTGGAAACGGCTTACTTGATTCATGTTCGACGTAAGCCGACAAGATTTCCTTCAAGTTTAAAACCCCGATAATATGATCTTTATCACCGTCAATGACAGGATAACGCGTGTAGCGCTCGTTTTTCATGATGTCAGAAAGACCAGAAATATCAGAGCCGGAATCAACGGTCACAATTTCCGTACGCGGAATCATAATTTCTTTTGCCATTCGTTCATCAAAATCGAAAATTTTATTTACATAACGAAATTCCGACTGGTTAATTTCGCCGCTCTTGTAGCTTTCGCCAACAATGATGCGCAGTTCTTCTTCCGTGTGGGCAATTTCATGCTCACTAGCTGGCTCCAAGCCAAACAATTTCGAGATTAGAACAGAAGATTCATTGAGCAACCAAATGAACGGGAACATGATTTTATAAAAATAATGTAGCGGTCTCGCAACTGTAAGTGCGACAGCTTCTGTTTTATCGATAGCGAGCGTTTTTGGTACAAGCTCCCCAACGACCACATGTAAAAAGGTGATGAATACAAAAGCAATCACAAAGGAAAGAATCGTTACAGCCGAACTCGGAATGGCAAGCATGTCGAAGAGTGGATGTAAGGCCGCCTCAACCGTAGATTCACCGAGCCAACCAAGACCTAGCGAACTAATCGTAATCCCAAGCTGGCAGGCAGATAAGTACGCATTTAAATGGTTATAAATGTATCGTGCCAGTTTAGCACGCTTGTTTCCTTCTGAAATAAGCTGGTCTAGCCTACTCGGTCGCATTTTCACAATTGCAAATTCTGTCGCCACGAAAAAGGCGGAAACTGCAATTAAAAATGCAATAATTAAAAACTTAATCGTTAATATCAATCGCATGCCATCTATAGAACACTATAAATGGCTAACACCTCCTATGGTATCTGTTTTTTTATGAAAGCAGGTGTGAGCTTAGTTCCCAAGAGGAAATACTAGAAGCATCGCCCTGCATAAATTGATTTAGTTTCTCTGCCCCATCGGTATATTCCCTCCCAACCTTAAAAAGCTATACATACTCAAATTATAATGGACTTTCCAAAAGAAAACAACGAATTTATTCTTTAGAAAAAGGCTCGATATGTACAAGCGTGTAAGCATTTGGAAATTCCGTACGAATCACGCTTTCGATGCGCTCGGTAATGGCGTGACTTTCGGTTACATTTAGCGCCGCATCAACCGAGATAGTTGCGTCAATCCAAATACGATTACCGTTAAAACGTGCTTTAATATCCTTCACCTCTTTGACATCGTCCACGCCCGCAATTAGCTTGTGGATTTCTTCCAGTTTGGAGACATCGAATCCGTCTGTCAAACTATGCGCGGCATCAAAGAAAATTTTGACGGCGGTGTAGCCGATGAGAACGCCGACAAGAAGGGCGGTGACCGCATCAAGCCACGGCACCCCAATGATGGCGCCTAAAATCCCAAGACAAGCCCCAAAGCTGACCCAAGCGTCGGAACGATTATCATATGCGGCAGCACGAATGGCTTGACTGTCGATTTTTTTCGAAAGCCGAATGTTAAAAAGATAAATGATATACATAAACACGCCAGAAAAGAAGGCTACAATGGCAGTGAGCATGCTCGGTGTGCCGTAATTTTTTTGAATTAAGTTGACGATGGATTCAAAGACAACTTGTAAGCTGACGAGTAGCATGATAAAAGAGGCAACTAGTGAGCTGATGGTTTCGGTTCGGCGATGGCCATAGGCGTGGTCTTTGTCCGGCGGAATACGCGAAATTCGAAGGCCAATTAATAGGGCGATAATGGCGATAACATCGGTTGTGTTGTTTAAGCCGTCTGCAAAAAGAGCGTCAGAATGCCCAATAAGTCCAACTGTTACTTTTAGCGCGGCGACAAAGATGTAGGCAAACATGCTTAGGAAAGCGGCTTTTTCTGCTTTTTTAATATCTTGATAGGCTTCCACTTTTCATTCCTCATTTCATTACAAAAATCTCTCCGAAAAAATTCGGAGAGCTAAACTTCTATAAAAGCTTTTTTTAATTGTTTTACCGAAAGTGCGATCGTGTCACACACTTCTTGGTAGTGCGCCCACTTTGCTGGTAATTCATTGATGTGTTCGGGGTCTTCAATATCCCAGTAAACGATTTTTTTGTTAAACGCATCTGGGAAATTCGGTGCTAATTCATTTGTAGAATCGTAAATCGTCACAATTAAATCTGCATCCTCAAGCAATTTTTGGCTAGGCGTGTAAGAAAAACTGTTTGGAGCTTCCATTGAAAATTCATGAAGCACATCATTTACAAAAGAAGTTTCCCGCGCTTTTGACCAAGAGCCGCTGATGAAAGTGACATCACGAAGCGGTAGTTTCTTTGCCCAAGCAAGCGCAATGCTGCTACGAATATGCGATTGTGACAAAAAATAAATAAGCTTGTGAGTCATATTCCAAATCCTTTCTACATCAGTCTGAAAAATAATCTAGCAATATTGTAAAAGTACCCCTTTTTCGCGTTTAGAAACATGATTTATAGGAAAAGTTTTAGAGGAATTGTGACAATGTTATGGCAAGTGTTTACTTTGACTAAAAATAAGACTTAAGAAGGTAGAAAAAAATTCTGATTTAGCGTAAAATGATCATATTCCCGTGTATTTTTATATGCGCGGAGAAAACTAATTAGAGAAAGCTAGGAGATAAATTTGGAAAATTTTAAGCAGCTGATTGTGAAGTATTTCAAACAATTTTTCAGCTTTATCTGGAAATGGATTGGCATTGGATGGCGCAAATTTAGGCGCTTTTTGAGAAATCGTCATGTAATTAAAATTATTATTTTAGCAGTTTTATTAGCGGTATTAGGATTTATTGTATACTTGACGATTGTGGCCAAATCAGCAGATATTGACGCGCTTAAAAAGGGACTTGAAACAGCTACGATTATTTATGATAAGGACGGGGACAAAGCAGGGGAACTTTCGTCTACTGATGCGACGTTTGTTAAAATTGATAAAATTTCCCAAAACTTACAAGACGCAGTTGTTTCCATTGAAGATCGCAAATTTTATGAGCATAATGGTTTTGATATAAAAGGGATAATGCGTTCTGCAGCTGGACTCGTTTCAACTGGTGGGATAACCGGCGGAGGAAGTACGATTACGCAGCAGCTCGCTAAAAATGCTTTGCTAACCCAAGAACAGACGTTTACACGTAAAGCAAAAGAATTGTTTATGGCACGTGAAATTGAGCGGACATATTCGAAAGATGAGATTTTAGAGATGTACTTAAACCGTTCGTACTTTGGTAACGGTGAATGGGGTGTAGAAAACGCATCTAAAAAATACTTCGGCAAATCAGCGGCCGATTTAAACGTTCCAGAAGCCGCTACAATTGCGGGTTTACTTCAGGCGCCTAGTGCGTACGACCCTTACAAGCATTTAGACAAAGCAACGAACCGTAGAAATATGGTTTTAAAAGCGATGCAGGAAAATGGAAAAATTACAGAAGCGCAGTATAAAGAGTATAGCAACACGAAAATTGTGTTAACGAACAAGGCGCAAGACCCACTTGCGAATAAATATCCGTGGTATATTGATGCGGTCATTAATGAGGCGGTCAATGAAGCCGATGTGACGCAAGATGAAATCATGAAAAAAGGTTATAAAATCTACACGGAACTTGACCAAAACTATCAGACTTCGCTTGAAGGAACGTATAGCGATGACAGTTTATTCCCGAAAAATGCGGCAGACGGGACGCTTGTTCAATCTGGTGCGGTATTAATGGATCCAGCAACTGGCGGGATTCGGGCGTTAGTTGGCGGACGCGGAGAACATACTTTCCGAGGGTTTAACCGTGCAACGCAAATGAAAGCTCAACCAGGTTCCACAATGAAACCTTTAGCAGTGTATGTGCCAGCGCTTGAAGCAGGCTGGAAAGTAGACGACATGCTGCAAGATGAGAAGACAACGTATGAGGGCAACTATACCCCGACCAATGTTGGTGGCTACTATCAAGGTGAAGTGCCGATGTATGAGGCTGTCGCTAAATCGATTAATGCGCCTGCTGTGTGGCTTCTTGATCAAATAGGAATTAAAAAAGGTGTTAAATCTTCGAAGGAATTTGGTATTCCGCTTGAAGAAAGCGATGATACGCTCGGACTTGCGCTTGGTGGCTTAAGCAAAGGTGCTTCACCAGTTGATATGGCAACAGCTTACGCAACCTTTGCGAACAAGGGCGTTAAACCAGAAAAGGGCTACATCATTAGTAAGATTGTCGATCCTGCGGGTAACACAATCTATGAACATGTACCAGAAACAAAACGCATCATTTCGGAAAAAACTTCGAATTCAATGACCTCGATGCTTTTAGACGTTGTTAACACTGGAACAGGTACAAACGCTGCTGTTGCAGGATATGAAATGGCCGGGAAAACGGGGTCAACGCAAGTTCCGTTTGATGATACAAGTGGAACGAAAGACCAGTGGTTCGTCGGGTACACACCCGATTTAGTAGGCGCTGTTTGGATTGGCTTCGATAAAACGGATGAGGCGCACTACTTAAAAACAACTAGTTCGCAAGGCGTTGCTAATTTGGCACACTACGTCATGAAGAGCGGATTGCGCTATCAAACGCCGCAAGATTTTGATACGAAGAGTGCCGCACAAGAAACAAAAGCGAAGGAAAAAGAAGAAAAACAAAAAGCGGCAGAAAAAGATGATTTCTGGAATACCGTCAAAGAAAAAGCAAATGATGCTGGAGACGCCATCGAAAAAGGCGCTGACAAAGTCGTTGAATTCGGCGGGAAAGTCAAAGATGGCATCGGAGATTGGATTGGTTCGTGGTAATAAGCAATTGAGTTGGAGCATTTAGCTCCAACTCAGACTGATGACAAACAGCGATCTTCGTCGTTAAAGCCTCCGTTCCGCTCCTCGCGTACTCGAGTACGCTCCGGTGCGGTACTCGGCTTTGCCTAGAATCTCACCATTTGTCATCAGTCTGAATATAGTGGGATTACGTTTTGTTTTGTGTTTTTCTACAATCTGAGTTGGAGCATTTAGCGCCAACTTTTTTTATGTGATTGACTAGAAGTGTTATCTGTTATACAATATATATAACAGAAAAGGAGTGTTTAATATGGAATTTGCGGGAATTAATTGGGCCTTAATTTTACCTATCTTAATTTTAAATCTTGTTCTACTTATTACGGCGCTTGTCGACTTAATTAGACACTGGAATGTGCGCAAAAATGCCATCATTTGGCTTGTCGTTATTTGTTTTATTAATACAATTGGTCCAGTGATTTACTTTATTTTTGGAAGAAAAGAGGAGTTCAAATGACAGAGCTCCGCATTCAAAATTTGTCCAAGCGTTTTGGCGCGCAAAAAGCAGTTCAAAATGTGGATTTAGTTGTGCCAGACGGGGCGTGCCTCGCACTGATTGGCCCAAATGGTGCTGGGAAAACGACACTAATTAATATGCTGGTGCAAATTTTGAAACCAGATGGCGGTGAGATTTTGCTTGACGGGAAACCAATTCGGCATTTGAAAAATTTGATTGGCTACTTGCCGCAGTATCCGCATTTTTATGGTTGGATGACGGCGAAAGAATGCCTGAACTTTATGGGCAAGCTATCCAAAATGAATCAAGCCGATTTAAATGTGCGCATTCCGGAAGTTTTAGCGCTCGTCGGTTTGGAAAAAGAAGGAAACAAACGAATTAGTGGGTTTTCAGGCGGCATGCGTCAGCGTTTAGGCATAGCTCAAGCCATTTTGCATCGCCCGAAATTGCTTGTCATGGACGAGCCAGTCTCGGCACTGGATCCAATTGGACGTATGGAAGTCATTCGGTTGGTTGAGAAATTGAAATCGGAAACGACCATTTTGTTTTCAACGCACATTTTGGCGGATGCCGCTGAAATTTGTGACCATATTACGATGATCAAAAAAGGTGAAGTGGTACTTGATAAGCCGCTCGAAACGCTTTTAAAAGAAGCAAGCACAAATGTTTTTGAAGTGGAACTATTAGGCGAAAACGCAGCGTGGTATGCGGAAGTAAGCGAACACTCAAACATTTTGTTTTCCGAAAAAAAAGGCTCGGTTTACCGGTTTGAAGTGCAAAATAAAGCGGAAATGAGTGTTTTTTTGTTGCAGTCGCTTGCATCAGCGAATGTCGAAGTGGTGCGCTTTATGAATGTGCATGAAACGCTCGAACAAATTTTTATGAAGAAGGTGAGCGAATGAATGCATTACTTGTGAAAGAATGGCTCGAAATGAAACGCAACTTAAAGCTATTATGGTTGCCAATTGTTTTCGCGATTCTTGGCTTAACGCAGCCGCTTATTGTAAAATTCCTACCAGAAATTCTAAAAGCAGTCGGCGGCATTCAAAACGCAGATGCGCTCACACAAATGATGGGCCCCACGACGCCAGAAGTCATTTTAGGTCAAACGCTCGCTTCGCAATTCGACCAGCTCGGCATCATCATTTTTGCAGTCGCAGCGATGGGCACTATTTTGGCCGACAGAACAAGCGGCATGCTCGCTTTTATTATGACGCGTCCCGTTGAACTCAGTAGTTACATTGGCACGAAATGGCTTAGCCAGCTCGCAACCGCATTTTGCGCACTGCTGTTTGGCTACGCGCTATCCGCTTATTACACGATTCTTTTATTCGGTCATTTAAGTTTAAAACGAGTCATCATCGCCTTTTTGATTTATTTTGTCTGGTTTTGTTTCGTGGTCGGAATTGTCATCTTGGCCAGTGCCTTCTTCAAAAGCAGTGCCGCTGTAGCGAGTACCGCTGTCGTGCTCGCGATTGTTTTCACTGCGCTCAATGCGGTAGACTCAAAATGGCTAGCACTAAATCCAGCCTATTTAAGCAAAAACGCGGTCGAATTTTTAGCCAGTGGTAAGGTTTTAGAATGGTTTTACGTCTCTTTAGTCCTTACGGTGATTTATCTAGTCGCACTATTCGTTTTAACGCTTGTCGTGATGCGAAAAAAACCATTACAGGTTGAGAACCATTAAAAGAGCAAATAGATTCATAAAGAAACGCACTTTTCATTTGAAGAGTGCGTTTTTTAGCTGCAACTGATAAACAAGTTGTCCGTCGTAACTTAGACCACAAATCGACTTTTATTGCCAGTTGGATATAATGTGGTTGTGAACATTTGAACTTTAAGCATAGGAGAGTAAGATGTTTGACAGGTTTGATAGAGATGAAGCCAGTGAGGCAAAAAGTAAGAAACGAAAATATCAAAATTTAGTGACTAAAATTGGATAAATCGAACGAGATATTCAAATGGCTGTTAAGGAAACGGTGTCGTTAGAAATGACACAGTATTTAAATCCTTATAACTAACCAGGATATTCTGTTAGATGGTATAATAGCACAGAAATTGCCGAATTAATAAAAGTTGAATTATTAATGTATCCTAAAAATGTTCAATCGCTATTAGTAAATGTTGATGTAAATGGGAATCATGTTGAGAGGGTCTTAGATTCAGCAGGTAAAAAAAACAGTGAAGGAGAATGTTATGCGAGATATTATTAAAGATTCACTATACTTTGAAAACCATCTCAATGAAATAAATAGATTGATAAAGAAATATGCTGATATGAAACTCATAATTATAGGTGAATATGGGGAAAATAGTCCGAGGGTGAGGACTGCTAATATAATTTTATCGAACTATTATCTTGATAAAATAAACTCGCTATATTCAATGGGTAAAACCCAAAATGAGATTAAAGAAGTTTATTCTTACTTTGTTGAAACACTTGATTCAACATGGGATAAAGAAACTGGAAGTTATATACAATTACTTCAAGCTGTTTCACTTGGAATACTCTTAGAGGAGACTAAAGAGCTTGAAATATTGCAGCAGTTAGTACAAAGAGAAGGTTTTCATGATTTTCTGATTGATTATATGTTTCATAGTGTAGATAATTCATGGGTGAAAACTAATGAGCTTGCATTCACCAGACCATATGAAACTTTGAAAGCTGTGACGCAAGCTCACACAAAAGAGGTAGCGGAAACATTACTGAAGCAATATGTGGAAAAAGAATGGTATCAAGGTCATCGTGATGCTGGTTGGTATAATTCACATAAAAGCCCTCATGCTATCTATAACGGATATTGGAGTTATGAAAGTGGGGCAGTTGCTAAAATTATGCAACTTAATGACGCGGAATTTCAAACTATTAAATATTATCCTTATGATTTTGTACAATATGAACAATGAAGAGTCTGGAGCCTACTTAACATTTGTTCCGTGAAAAGGAAAAATAGAGAAGCAAAAAGCCATCTTTAAAAATGGTTTTTTGCTTATTTTTATGACTCAGACTCTTTTTAAATGTGCTATACTATTTTCGAGGTGAGGATTGTGGAACGAATTGAAAAGGATTCATTTGGTGAGATTTCTGTTGATGCGAGTAAATTTTGGGGGGCACAAACTGAGCGGAGTCGGCAAAATTTTAAAATTGGTGAGCGACGAATGCCACTTGAAATTATTGATGCTTTTGCGTTTTTGAAAAAAGCTTGCGCAAATGTGAATGCTGCTGCTGGGAAGCTTGAAATGGAGAAAGCGCAAGCAATTGGCCGCGCCTGTGACCGCATTTTGAGCGGCGAACTAGACGAGCATTTTCCACTTGTTGTGTTCCAAACAGGGAGCGGCACGCAGACAAATATGAACGTGAATGAAGTGATTGCATTTGTTTCGGAGGAAAATGGAACAAAGGTGCATCCTAACGATGATGTGAACATGTCGCAAAGCTCAAACGATACGTTTCCGACCGCAATGCACATTGCTGCGTATAAGGTGATTCATCAAAATCTTTTGCCAGAACTCGATAAATTTCAAGCTATTTTAAAAGAAAAGAAAGAAGCTTATATGCAAGTCGTGAAAATCGGGCGGACGCATTTACAAGATGCAACGCCGCTTACGCTCGGACAAGAAATTAGTGGTTATGAGGCGATGATTAAAAATGCCAAACGTTTTATTGAGGAAAGTAGCGGTTCACTTCGCGCGCTGGCAATTGGTGGCACCGCAGTTGGAACCGGGATTAATGCATCGAAAGATTTTGGAGAACAAGTCGCAGCCGAACTTGGCAAGATGACCGGCAATCCATTTGTGTCGGACGAAAATAAGTTTTTTGCGCTCTCAAGCCACAGCCCAATCAATTATGTGCATGGCGCCATTCGTGCTCTTGCGTCTGATCTCATGAAAATAGCAAACGACATTCGTTTTTTAGCCAGCGGACCAAGAAGTGGAATTGGCGAAATTAGCATTCCAGAAAACGAGCCCGGTAGCTCTATTATGCCGGGGAAAGTCAACCCGACGCAGTGTGAGGCGCTTACAATGGTTGCCGCACAAGTGATGGGCAATGATATAACAATCAATGTGGCGAGCAGCCAAGGGAACTTGGAATTAAACGTGTATAAGCCGGTCATTATCGACAACTTTTTAGAATCTGTACGTTTGCTGACAGATGGTATGAAATCGTTCCGTATCCACTGTTTAACGGGGCTTGTCGCCAATGAAGCTGTCATTCAAGAAAAACTCAAGAACTCGCTCATGCTCGTGACAGCCTTAAATCCACATATCGGCTACGAGAAAGCCGCAGAAATTGCGAAGGCGGCACATAAAAATGGCACGACATTACGCGAAGCCGCGGTCACTTCTGGCTACGTAACAGAAGAGCAGTTTGACGCTTTTATTGACCCGCTTAAAATGACGAACCTTTAATCATACTTTAGAATGAAATTCCCCGAGAAGCATTGTCGCTTGGGGGATTTTCGCGTATAATGAAACCACTCTAAAGGGTGGTGCAAAGATGCAAACTATAGTAACAATTGGGTTAATGGCGCTAATCGGTGGTTTTATTGGAGCGATGACGAATTTTATTGCGATTCGCATGCTTTTTAGACCATTTGAGGCGAAATATATCGGAAAATGGCGCGTGCCGTTTACACCGGGATTGATCCCTAAAAGACGGGACGAACTCGCGAAAAAAATAGGTGAAGTGATTGTCGAACACTTGCTCACTGGCGATATGATACAGCGCAAACTAGAAGATGAGGCACTTCAAAAGGAAGTTATCCTAACCGTACAACAATTATTTGAAGAAAAAATGGCGCTGCGGACGACACCAGAGGAACTCGCAGAACTCGCTGGATTTAAAGACGGGAAGGAAAGGCTCATTCACTGGGTTTCGGACAAAATCGAACAAGAGCTAACCCGCTTTTTGGAAGAAAAACAGGATGTGGCATTGCAGCAATTTGTTCCCGCCGAACTAAAAAACAGTGTAAAGAAACATTTGCCTGATATGACAAAAATAGGCACTGAACGCGTTCAAAGCTACATTTTAAGCGAAGCCGGCGCCGCACAAATTGCCGCTATGTTAAACAAGTTTTTCACCGAACATGGCAAAATGGGGAGCTTTGCGAAGCTTGTTTTAAACGTGGAATCCTTGACGGAAAAAGCGCAAAAAGAATTGGTAAAAATGCTTGCGCAACCTGAAACGGAACAAATGATTTTAAATTTATGTGAAACCGAACTCGACCATGTATTTTCACAAAAATTAAATGACATTTTGGCAGCGGATAAATGGCAGCAATTTACTCAGCAAATAAAACATGAAAGTGAGCAATTTTTACGTTCGGAGAAATGGTTGAATAAGCCACTTCAGGACAATTTGAGGAAATATGAAACGCATATTTCGGAGCATCTCATTCCGTATGCCACACTTCGCGTACTCGATTTTGTCGCAAGCCACAGTGCCGACATGATGAAGCGACTCGATATTTCAGGCCTTGTCGAAAAACAAATCGAGACATTTTCCCTAGAAGAGGTAGAAGCGATTGTAATCGATATTTCGGGACGCGAGCTAAAAATGATTACGTATCTCGGCGGTGTTTTAGGTGGTTTTATCGGAATTATTCAAGGGATTCTAGCGATTTGGGTGTGACAAGCGTTAAGACTTTTGTTATAGTTAGTTAAGAAGAAATAAACTATTTTGGAGGACTTACTAATGAGCGAAAATATTTATGATTTAGCACATGGTTTAGACAAAGGAATTCGTGAAACAAACGAATTTAAAAGCTTGCAAGAAGCATACAAAAATGTGAACGCAGACGAGGAAGCTAAAACAAAGTTCAATCGTTTTCGTGAAATTCAAGTTACGATTCAAGAAAAACAAATGACGGGTCAGCCGATTGATGATGAAACGGTTCAAACTGCACAAGAAGTTGCTGAGGATGTGCAACAAAACGAACTGATTATTGCGTTAATGGAAAAAGAACAAGCGATGAGCACAATCATTAACGATTTGAATCGCATTATCATGACACCACTACAAGATTTATACGAAGTACAACAATAAAAAAGAAACCGCGCCAAGTGTTTGGTGCGGTTTTCATCTATTTATAGGAACGACTGTGCTTCAAGTTCAAGAGCCAGTTCTTTAGCTTGGACTAAAATAGGGGACGCCGTCTGCGCGTTTATTTTTTCAAATGAGAGCAACTTATATTTTTGCGGCTCTTCTTTGACGCCCTCAAAAATAAGTGGCACTACAGTGTCCTTAGAAAAATTCAAATCGACTAAATAAAGCGCACAAATTTGGTGCAGCAGCCGTTTTCCGTCCATTTCATGACCGATTAAGAAATCAAATGTACCAAGTGTTCTTTTCGCTTCGGGGAAAACGCGATACATACTCAAGTGACGTTTTAGTGCGTCATCAAGCATTTCGTCCTCCAAAAGACTTCCACCCGGCAAATCATATTTTTGCTTAAACGGGCCATTCTCGCGCATAACGACCAGGATATGCTGTTCATGAATATATAAGCCATACGTGCAAAAAATACGGTTCCAGTTCCCCATATTATCAATCCCTTCCGTTAACAATCTATAGTTTATTGTAGCACAACTTTAGCTGATTAAAATAGGGCTCTGGCAGGACTTGCGAAAAAAAGTCATTCTCGGTATAATTAGAACATACATTCGTTTTTAGGAGGTGGATAAAAATGAAAGAAGTAAAATTTTTACATATTGCAGATTTGCATTTAGACAGTCCTTTTGTCGGTTTGAAGTCCCTTCCTAAGCCGATTTACGAACAAATTAAAGAAGCGAGCTATCGTTCATTTCAAGAAACAATCAGGCGGGCGGTAGCCGAACAAGTGGATTTTGTCCTAATTGCAGGCGATATTTATGATAAGGAAGACCGCAGTATTAAGGCGCAAGTTCAATTTTACAAAGAGATGAAACGGCTGGAAGAAGCCAAAATTGACGTGTTCCTTATTCACGGAAACCATGATTTTTTAGAAAAAGGAAAAGATTTAATTGCCTTGCCTGAAAATGTGCACACGTTTTTCGAGGAAGTAAGCGATATGGTTTGGCAAGATGGCGACAAAAAAGTAAAAATATACGGCTTTAGTTACCCAGCGCGGCATGTATTAGAAAATAAGACGGCTCTTTATCAAACAAGTGGCGATGCGGATTTTCATATTGCGATGTTACACGGGTCGGAGCTTACGAAATCGAGCGAGCACGATGTGTATGCACCGTTTCGTTTGGAAGAAATTACTCGAAAAGGATTTGACTACTGGGCGCTTGGGCACATTCATAAACGCGAGATTTTGTCTGAAAACCCAGGCGTATATTATCCGGGCGTTATTCAAGGCCGAAATCGGAAAGAAGCTGGCGAAAAAGGTGGCACAATTGTTACGTTAAACGAATTTGGCGTGCAATTTGATTTTTTTCAAACGGCACCAATTATTTGGGAACAAATTCGCCTAGAATTTAAGGAAGAGGTAACGAATAACAGCCTTTTTCGCAAATTAGAAGATGTTCTTTTGGAATTTGAAAATCGTGAGGCTTCTTATATTTTGGACATTGACGTCTCGATTAATCAAAACATTGCGCACGAAGAATGGCTGCCCATGTTGCAAGACGGTCGCGCTAATGAAACGCCTTTTGTATGGGTGAATCGTCTAAGCTTTATGACAAAAAAAGGTTTGTCTAAAGATTGGTTCCATGAAGGGATTTTGCAGGGTGAATTGACGCGTTCAGCGGCGGAGTTAAGCGAGGAAGAGGCTTTTTTCAAAAATGTTGAGCCGCTCTATTTTCATAATGGCATCAGAAAATTTTTGCCAGATATAACGGAAGATAAGCGTGCCCAAATTGTGTTACAGGCGACCAAAAAAGTAGATGAAATCCTAAATCAGGTGGAGGGAGAGCGCAAATGAAAATAACTGCCATTGCGATTTTAGGTTACGGAAAATGGTCGAATGTGACGTTTTCGGATTTAGCAGATTTCCAACTTGTTTACGGCGGCAACGAAGCTGGCAAGTCTACGATTATGGCTTTTATTCATAGCGTTTTATTTGGATTTCCGACAAAGCAAAGTTCGATTCCGCGTATGGAGCCAAAAAATAAAGGGCCATACGGTGGGAAATTAACGCTTGCTGACACGAAACTTGGCGTTGTCACGGTTGAACGGTTGCGCGGAAAAGCGACGGGGGACGTAACGGTTCAACTCGAAAACGGTGACGTGTTTGGCGAGGAGAAGCTAGCGGAGATTTTAGGCGAGATGGATCGTCAAACGTACGAAGCGATTTTTTCTTTTGATATTCACGGTTTGCAACACGTTCAGCAAATGAAACAAGCTGAGTTTGAAAAGCAGCTGCTAGTAGCGGGAACTGCCGGTTCGGATACGCTTTTACAGGCGCTTTTGCAACTTGAAAAGCAAATGGAACTCTTGTTTAAGCCAAATGGACGGAATCCGCAAATCAACCAAGCGATTCAAGCGACAAATAAAGTGCATGAATCCTATCTTTCGGCCAAGCAAAACAATGATAATTACGCCAAGCTACTTGCGAAATTGACAGAGCTAGACGATGCATCGGCGGAAAGATTTAACGAACGCAAAACGTTGACAGGCGAACTTTCAAAACTTGAATGGATGAAGGAAAAATGGCCGGTTTATACGGAGTGGCAATCCTTACAAGAGAAAATCAAACCGGCAGCAGATGAATTTCCAGTAGATGGAAATATTCGTTTAGAGCACTTTCTAAATCGGATACGCGAACGCGAAAATGAATTATTACAACTGAAAGTGCGTAAAAAAGTGCTGGAAGACAGCGGGATTCAAAACGGAGCGATTGCGGATAAATCACAAATTGGCCAGATTGAATCGCAACTTGAAATGTGGCCGATTTATCAGGAACGCAAAGCGGCATTTTTAGAGCTGCAATTTGAAGAGCGGAAACAATTGGAACAGGTGACAATGGAATTTGATGAGCTGCCACTTCATTGGACGGCTGAAACTGATCAAGAAGTAAAACAAATTAGTCGCGAGCAGGAAAAGCTGGACAATGATGTTAAAACGGAAGAATTAACACGCGCTTTTCTCCAAAAAGAAGAAGATGGTGTGCAAGAAGAAATTGATGCACTGGAAGAAGTAATGTGGCCGGCTGAAAAATGGAAAGAAAGCGCGAACCACAAAAATACGAACAAATGGCGTGAATTTTTGTGGCCGACTTCCATGATTTTGACACTGTTTTCTGTCGTGCTAGCCATGGTGTTTTCCTCGTTTTGGCTGTATGGACTGGCCGTTTTATTCGCTGCAAGCTCGCTTTTTTTCTATATGAAAAGGCCAGCGCAAAATGTGGAGGCGCAGTTCATTTATGAAGAGCAGAAAAAATACCGCAACAAATGGCAGCAATTGTATGTGAAAATGGACGGCATCGCCCATAAAAAAGCACAGAGCGAAATGATTCTTCAAGAAAAATCAGAGAAAAAAGCATATTTAGAACAAAAACAAGCTTTGCTCTATGAAAAATGGGATATGCCACCTAAAAATGATTTTTCAGTAGATATGGCCGAACTGAAAGCACAAATTGAATTGCAAAACAGATTAGTGGACATCAAACGCCAATTAGTCGAAAAAGAAAAATTCATCAAGGACTGGGAAGCTAATTTATTCGCCCTGCCTGGCGATGGGGCCTCGCCTGAAGAGCGCGTAGCATATTTGCGGCAAAGCTTAATTTCATATCGGGAAAATCAAACGGATTTTGCGAAGCGTGAGGAAAAATTAGACCAGCTTGCAAACCAAATTGATTTGCTTGAACGTGATTTGCGGGACTTAAAACTGGAAAAAAGCAACTTGATGGCGCAAGCCGGCGCGCATTCAGAGGACGATTTTAGACAAAAGGGGCTTGAAGCGCAAGTGCATCAAGAGGCTAAAGCACGGTTACTGCTTTTAGAAGCCGAATTGCCGGCACGGGAAAATTTTGCGGGCTATGATGAACTTTCTAAGCTGAAGGAGCAAGAATTTTTGGTGAAGCAAAAAATCGCCAATTTAGAAGCGGAATCGCGCGAATTTGAGCGGCAACGTGCCGAATTGAAACACGAAATTGAACGACTTGAAGAAGGTGGTCTGTATGCGGAACAAAAACAGCTGTTTTATTTAGCGCAAACGGATTTAACGGAACTTGCGGAAGAGTGGTTTGTTTTAAAAACCGCGCATGAAGTGTTGAAGCAAACAGTTGTCCACTTACAAGAAGAAAAATTTCCGAAAGCTTTGCAATTTGCTTCGACTTATTTTGAAAAGTTAACGCACGAAAGATATAAGCGGATTTATTTTGAAAATAATCGCATACGTGTTGAAAATACTGAACAAGTGATGTTTTCGCCAGAAGAACTCAGTCAAGCGACAAAAGAGCAACTTTACTTATCACTACGTTTTGCTTTAGTTGAAACGATAGCTGATGAATATCCATTCCCTATTCTGATTGATGATGGCTTTGTTAATTTTGATCAGTCGCGTCTCGATTTAATGATGGAACTTCTGCGCTATAAAAAAACGAGCAATCAAGTTATTTTCTTTACGTGTCATGAGGAAACTAGCAAATATTTTTCACCTAACGATAGACTCATGCTATACTAAACATAAGAAAATGCATAGACGGAAAGTAGGCGAAATGATTGGAAAGAAAATTATTAGAATTTGATGTCGGCGAGAGCATAGAGTTGTTTTTACTCATAAAATCCAGTGTGAAAGGAACGGCAAGCAACGGGAAGCCATTCCTGAGCCTTGTCTTGCAAGATAAATCTGGAGAACTTGAAGCAAAACTTTGGGATGTGTCAGAAAACGATGAAGCGGCTTATGCAGCAGAACATATCGTTCATATTACAGGTGATATTCAAAATTATCGCGGAAGAAAGCAGCTCAAAATCCGTCAAATTCGTCAGGCGAGCCCTTTAGACAATGTGAGCGCAGGCGAATTTATGGAAACGGCCCCAGTTAATAAAGATGAAATGGCCGAAGAGATTACACAATATATTTTTGAAATGAAAAATGCCAATTTACAACGCATCACGCGTTCGCTTTTAAAAAAATATCAGGATAAGTTTTATGATTATCCCGCGGCGGTTCGACACCACCATGAGTTTGTATCAGGTTTAAGTTACCATGTCGTTTCCATGCTGAGACTTGCCAAATCCATTAGTGACCTTTATCCAAGCGTTAATCGCGATTTGCTTTATGCAGGAGTTATTTTACACGATTTGGGAAAAGTTATTGAATTGTCTGGGCCTGTTTCCACAACGTATACGATAGAAGGCAATTTGATTGGGCACATCTCGATTGTCGTAGAAGAAGTGAGTAAAATGGCTGAGGAATTGCATATTGACGGGGAAGAAGTAGTTGTTTTAAAACATATTCTACTTGCTCATCATGGTAAAGGGGAGTGGGGAAGCCCTAAGCCACCACTTGTCCGAGAAGCGGAAATTTTGCATCAAATTGATTTGATGGACGCTTCAATGAACATGATGGAGAAAGCACTACGCCATACAAAACCAGGAGAATTTTCAGAACGAATCTTCGGCTTGGATAACCGTGCTTTTTATCGTCCAACTTTCGATGATAAATAAAAAGGATAGCCTAATTTTAGGCTATCCTTTTTGCTTTTATTTTTTAGAGTCGTCGCTAGATTTAGAAGATGAATAATCTTTAAATGCATCTTTCAAATCTTTGTCTTCAATTTTCACATCAGCGTCTTTGTAAACATCTTTAAGCGCTTTTTGCATGTTTTCTTGGTTGATTTGAGAAGCTACATAAGCATCTTTTACTTGTTTCTTATCTTTTTCAAAAGTAGTTTTGCTTGCTGGTTCATCCATTTGGATAATGTGGTAACCATATTGAGTTTTTACAGGAGCACTGACGTCGCCTTTGTTTTTAAGAGCATAAGCTGCTTTTTCAAACGCAGGATCCATTTTTCCTGGACCGAATGGCTCAAGTTTACCGCCATTTTCTTTTGTTGCTGTATCAGTAGAGTATTCTTTTGCTAAGTCAGCGAATTTTGCACCGTCTTTAAGTTTTTTCTCTACTTCGTTTGCAGTTTTTTCATCACCAACAAGAATATGACTTACAGTAATATCTGGTTGCCAAGTTTTGTAGTATTCTTTTAGCGTTTTATCATCGGTTTTAATGTTTGCTTCAGTAGCTTTTGTTACAAGCATGTTGTACTTGATGTTTTCTTTGAAGCTTTCTTCAGTTAAACCGCTTTGCGCAAGAACTGTTGCAAATTGATCGCCATATTGATCTTTGTATTTTTGAACTTCAGCATCAACTTCTTTGTCCGTTACTTTATACTTATCTTCAAGAATTTTCTCGAAAGTAAGTTGTTGAACAATTTGATCGCCGTATTTATCTTTCATTGCTTCGTAAAGCTCATCTTTGGTAACGTCCCCGTTATCAGTTTTGACAACATCGCCGCCATTACCACAGGCTGTTAAACCGACTACTGCCATTGCAGAAACGATTCCTAATGTCATTTTCTTTTTGATTTTCATTAAACTAAACACTCTCCTTAGTTGATTGTAAATATCTCCTGTTTACGAATACTATCATAACACATTTTATTCCATAATTTATGAATATGTCAAAAATTTAATGGTATTCTCATGGAATTTTTGCACTTACTCAGCGATTAAAATAGAAAAGCCACGTTTTCCATCCTCAACATAGCAATTTTTCGGGCATTTGCGTATACGGTTGACGTGAATAAAGTCAGGACAACACATTCCAATATGGACCGATAGTAAAATGAGAAATACCGGTGAATTCCAAATCGGAATCAAAAGCGCAATGCCAAAAAAGATAAATAGAATGAAAAGAAACGGGAAAAGCAATGAAAAAATATATCGCTTTCGTGGAACAATTTGTTTAATACGAACATGAAGACAAGGTAGTATATAAAAATGCTTTTTAATACCAATTTGTAGTCCAGAGTGATAACGGAATAAAGCTACCACATGTAGCACCTTATGAATAGGATAAATGAAAACGAGTCCTAAAAAAGAAGCCAAGTTATACGTAGTATCAAAATTATCAAAAACTAAAAAATTGTGAACCAAAAATAACACGCAAAGTGCGATAAATGAAATGAACGCACTTTTTAAAATAACACGATTATATTCATCACGGCGCTCTGTGTTAACAGATTTAAAGCAGCGCATTTTAACGTCCTCCAGTATATTCATCTTCGTACATACCATAGTATTGTATGCTCTCCGGCTTCGTATTTCAAGTCTTTTTAGAAATTTGATGGAAGAATTATGACGAAAAATTGACAGAAAAATCCCTCTACCAAGTGATAGAGGGAGATAAACATTACTTTGTATCTTTTTTTAATGTTTTTTCTAAGTCAGAAATTGTTTTTTGCATATCTTTAATTTCATCTTTTAAACGTTTTTTCTCTGGTTCCATTTCTTCATTCCATTTTGAAACAGATTCCATAATATCACCTGAAACATCTTTTAAAAGCGCGCTTCCTTCCGTGCCTAAAACTTGGACGGACTGTATTAATTCATTCGCATTATACGCAAGCTCTTTTAAAATAACGGATGCTTCACCAGATTTTTCTACAATGTTTTGACGCAATTCGCGACCGGATTTTGGTGCAAATAAAATGGATGTCGCAGCACCGGTAACAGCTCCCGCGAGTATACCGAATATCAAAGATTTTTTATCCAAAATAATCACTCCTTAGCAAGTTAGGTACCCAAAACTATAAATTTATTAAAGCGCTAATTTTTTCGGCGCGTTCGAGCAATTCTTCCTGGGTATATGTATTTGAGTTCTCTTTCCATTTAAGACCGAAGTCATCATTATTTTTTGAATAACGTGGTATTAAATGTACGTGGCAATGAAAGACGGTTTGTGAAGCCACTTCTTCATTATTATTTAAAATATTCAGTCCATCCGCATTGTAAACATTTTTTACAGCGTTTGCGATTTTAGGAATACGCCTGAAAAGTTGAGCAGCCGTATCTTCATCTAAATCAAGCATGTTGCGAGCATGTTTTTTCGGAACAACAAGCGTATGGCCTTTTGTCACTTGTCCTAAATCTAAAAAGGCATAAACGGCATCATCTTCATAGATTTTTGCAGAGGGAATATCCCCATTTATAATTTTGCAGAAAATACAATCTTCCACGTGCAATACCACCTTTCGTTAGTTAAATTGTTTCTACATACTAATTTACCATAAAAAAATCGGAAAAGCTTGTTTCAGGGCTAGATAATTATTGAGAAGTTTAGTTATAAATATGCTATTATTAAAAGTAAGCAAAAAATAGATTACAGACTGAGATTATTTAAGGAGGCTTCTAAAACAATGCCCTTACTTGAAGTAGAACACTTAACTGGTGGCTATACGAAACGACCAGTATTAAAAGATATTTCATTTGAAATTGAAGAAAAGCAAATTATTGGACTCATTGGATTAAACGGAGCGGGGAAGAGTACTACAATAAAGCATATCACCGGATTAATGCAACCCAAAATAGGACAAATTCGAATTAATGGTCACGAATTAACGGAAGATGTTGAAAAATATCGCTCACAGTTTTCCTATATTCCAGAAACGCCGATATTATATGAAGAATTAACTTTGCACGAACATTTAGAGCTTACAGCAATGGCTTATGGCCTGACGCAGGAAGAGTTTGAAGCGCGAATGACACCACTTTTAAAAGAATTTCGTTTAGAAAAAAAATTAAATTGGTTTCCGGCGCATTTTTCAAAAGGAATGAAACAAAAGGTGATGATTATGTCTGCTTTCCTAGTAGAGCCGAAACTATATATTATCGATGAACCATTTGTCGGTCTAGATCCGCTTGGAATCCAGTCTTTGCTCGGTTGGATTCGCGAAATGCGTGATAAAGGTGCGAGCATTTTAATGTCAACGCATATTTTGGCAACAGCCGAAAAGTATTGCGATAGTTTTATCATTCTTCATCACGGCGAAGTACGAGCAGAAGGGACGCTTCAGGAGTTGCAAGAACAATTTGGGATGAGCGGAGCATCTCTGGATGAAATCTATGTCCAATTAACAAAGGAAGAAGACAACAATGAAGAAGAAATTTGACAGCCTAGAACTTTTTCGCGAAAGATTTAGTTCTTATACAGATGAGTTAAATAAATATCTCCGTTATATGTTTAACGACCATCTGCTTTTCGTGTTAATCATTGGTATAGGAGCAGGTATTTTTTATTATGCTGATTGGGTAAAACATATCTCGCCTAGTTTTCCAGCAGTACCGCTCATGGTTGTATTATTAACATGCACAGTTTGTTTTGGTAGTATCGCTACGCTTTTAAAACGACCTGATGCTGTATATTTAATTGTTCAAGAAAAAGAAATGCATCGCTACTTTCAAAAAACAAAATGGACAACGGCTTTCATGCAAAGCTATCTATTTGCCATTGTCTTACTTGCTGCAATGCCAATGTATGTGGCGGTAACAGGCTATAGCTACACACGTTTTATGCCATTATTTATCATGATTCTCGGAATTAAATTTTGGAACACATATGTTCAATTTGAAGTGGCTAAGCTGGATAATCCTGACACCACATGGATGTTTTTCCGCGTTTTAATCAACGCATTTAGTTTATATGTGCTGCTAGCTTTTTCACTATTTTGGGCAATCCCGCTTGTCATCATCTTATTTGCAGGAAGTTTTTATTTTATCCGCTTAAAAGTAGTAGGAAAAACACTGCGCTGGGAGTATCTAATTGAAAAAGAAGAGGCGCGCATGAACCGCTTCTATCGCCTAGTCAACCTCTTTACAGATGTGCCGCATCTGAAAGGTACAGTCAGACGAAGAAGTTATTTGGATTTCTTATATAAACCGATTCCCTACGCGAAACGCAAAACATTCGCTTATTTATTCAGCAGGACTTTTGTAAGAACAAACGAATATATTGGATTGTACACGCGCCTAGTAGCAATCGCGCTATTGCTACTCATTTTCATTCAAGGCTTCTATATTAATATTATCGTTTCCTTACTTTTTCTATATTTAACTGGTTTTCAGTTTATTCCAATGCTCAAACATTTTGATGGACAAATGATGCTTCAACTTTATCCAATTCAAGATGCTTACCGAACACGAAGTTTCATTCACTTCGTCCGTATTTTGCTTGTCGCCCAAGCAGTTCTATTCGGAATTGTTGGAGTCGCTCAAAATGGCACAATTGGAGGATTAGTCATTTTAGGTGCAAATTTGGCCTTTGTTGCCATTTTTTCCTTCCTATACATTCCATTTCGCGTCAAGAAAATGTACGCATAAAGTAGCTTGTAGAAAAATGCTAAACTTAAGCAAAACATACCACGTATAATCAGACTGTTGACAAATGGTGAGATTTTAGGCAAAGCCGAGGCAAGAACTGTTTGTCATCAGTCTGATAAAGAAACGCGTTGTGAGCGATCTGCTCACAACGCGTTTCTTTATTTTATTTCGAGTCATGCGAGAATTCAGGGAAATGATACGTATCAATATGTGAAAAACCAATTTGCGTATTATTATTTTCCATCACTTTAATTACTTGCGCATGATGAGGCGTTGTTTTCCACGCTTGGTAATACCTTTCAGAATCCCAAAACGTCAAAATTAAGTATTTGTTTTGCGTCACTGATTGCCCAAGTTGAACACATTGTAAGCCTGCCGTATCAGCTAAAATAGCAGCAATGTTTTGATACATTTTAAGAAAAATGGGAATCTCTTCATCACGTACCATGATATATTCAAAGGTTACAGAACCGAAACCTTTTATTTCACCGTAAGATTGCATTAAACGGTACGTGGAAGCCTCCTTTAAAACAGTAGGATTTTTTGATTCTTCAATTAAAACCGCATTGCTATAATTTTGTAAAAGAATAAGTGGTTCATTTGGGTGGTCAGCCAGCACTTGCCGCAAATAGTGCTCCGTTCCAGATGTAATATAAATATTTTTCATGATCCTAACCAGCTTTCTGTTTTGAAATTATGTTGCTGAAATTCATTTTCCACCTTTAGAAAGTTTTAAACAAGCTTTAAGCAATTTGTTTGGTTTTAAACATGATTTTTAGTATTCTTGGGTGGGACTGTAAAATATTATATGCGAGGGGCAGACAACGGGATGAAAAAAATCGAGAATGACTTGTTTTTACGAGCTGCAAGAAAGGAAGCGGTTGATACGATACCAGTTTGGTATATGCGACAAGCTGGACGTTCTCAGCCGGAATATCGAAAACTAAAAGAAAAGTATTCGCTTTTTGAAATCACGCATAACCCAGAATTATGTGCGTATGTGACGCGTCTTCCTGTAGAAAATTATGGTGTAGATGCAGCAATTTTATATAAAGATATTATGACGCCACTCGTCGGAATGGGCGTCGAAGTTGAAATCAAAAGTGGGATTGGGCCTGTCATCCATAATCCGATTCGGACCATTCAAGATGTTGAAAAGCTAGACGTGCTTTCGCCGCAGACAGATGTACCTTATATTTTAGACACGATAAAGTTATTAACAGAGGAACAACTTACTGTGCCGCTCATTGGTTTTTCAGGCGCGCCGTTTACACTGGCAAGCTACATGGTAGAAGGTGGTCCTTCTAAAAGCTATCATAAAACGAAAAGTTTGATGTATCGTGAGCCAGCGCTCTGGTTTTTACTTATGGAGAAACTTGGAAAAATGACAGCAGACTATTTAATTGCCCAAATTGAAGCCGGAGCAAGTGCCGTCCAGATTTTCGATTCCTGGGTCGGGGCAGTCAGTCGGGCCGATTATGTGCAGTACATAAAACCGACGATGCAGGAAATCATTCGAACAGTGAAAGCGGTGCATCCAGATGTGCCAATCATTATGCAAGCGGTCGCTGCGGCACATCTTGTAGATGAATTTAACGATTTACAAGTAGATGTTGTTGGTGTTGATTGGCGTATGACGATACAAGAAGCACAAGAAAGGCTGTCGAATAAGGCATTACAAGGGAACTTAGACCCTTCCATGCTTCTCGCAAAAGAAAAATGTTTTGAGCAAACGAATGAAATCCTCGTGCAAGGAACGAAAAAGCCGGGCTTCATTTTCAATCTGGGTCATGGTGTTTTCCCTGAGGTTGAGCCCGAAATGCTGAAAGAATTGACGCGATTTATTCATGAACGCAGCAAAATTTTATTAGGGAGTGACAAAAAATCATGAAACAAGTTGGATTATTAGTGATGGCTTACGGAACACCTTATAAAGATGAAGATATCGAGCGTTATTACACAGATATTCGGCACGGAAGAAAGCCAACAGATGAGATGGTTTCGGACTTGCGCGGCAGATATCACGCAATCGGTGGCTTATCGCCGCTTGCCAAAATAACCGAGGAGCAAGCGTATGGTCTCGAACGGACGCTTAATGAGTTTCAAGAGGAAGTGCAGTTCAAAGCTTATATTGGATTAAAGCATATTGAGCCTTTCATCGAGGACGCTGTTTCAAAGATGCGTAAGGACGGAATTGATGAGGCGATATCAATTGTTTTAGCACCGCACTACTCGAGCTTTAGCGTCCGAGCGTACAATAAGCGCGCACAAGATGCAGCAGACAAGCTCGGCGGGCCGGTCATTAGAAACATTAACGACTGGTACACGGAACCGAAATTTATTCAAATGTGGGCGGACCGAATTAACGCCGCGACAAATGAAATCCCAAATAGCGAACTAGATGAAAGCATTCTAATTGTTTCCGCGCATAGCTTGCCTGAAAAAATTAAAGCGCACGGCGACCCGTATCCTGACCAATTAGCTGAAACTGCAAAATTACTTTTTGATAAAGTAAACGTACCGCATTACGCGCTAGGCTGGCAAAGCGAAGGGAAAACTGGCGAGCCGTGGCTTGGGCCAGATGTGCAAGACTTAACGCGCGATTTATACAAGGAAAAAGCGTACAAACATTTCATTTACACACCAGTTGGCTTTGTTGCAGAACACCTTGAAGTGCTTTACGACAATGATTATGAATGTAAAGTGGTGACAGACGAAGTAGGTGCGACTTATCATCGTCCACCAATGCCAAATGCGGATCCAGAGTTTTTAGAAGTCTTAAAAACGGTTGTTTGGAATAAATATAAAGCGAAATTCTGAGAGTGCACTTAGTGTGCTCTTTTTGTTTCTAAAAAATGAAAACGTTTTCGATTTTTTTACCATAATACTATAAACTTTTAATCGGATTCTCATTTTTATGGGGCATAATGAATTAAGGTTAAGGTTCATAGGAGGTTTAAATGATGAATAATACAAAAGAGAAAAAACGAATTGCTGATAATGTAGCGTTTTATATGACGATGAATGGATATACAAAACGAACTTTCGCGAAAGCAGTTGGCGTAAGTCAAAATACAATCACGGCAGTTATGACAGGAAAGATGAGGAATCAAAAGAAATTTGATAAATACATACACGACATGACCGAAAAACTTCAATTAGAAGTAAATTATTTTAAAAAAGATCAAGCGGAAATTGCGGCTGAACCAATTAAATTCCAAGACGAAAATAAACTTCATCTTGGCGATGAAAAATTCAACACCTTAAGTTTGATGCTGAAAATTGGCGAAATACATTACGAATGGGAATAAAATTGACAAGAGCTCCTTATTTCATTTGAGATAAGGGGTTTTTATTTGCTTTAAAATAATTGCTAGCACAGGGCTCTTTTATGTCCAACTTGTTGACTAATTTTCATTTATCAACTAAAATGAAAGCACTTTTTGATGAGCTATTTTGGATAGGGAGTGGAAGAACTTGATTAAAAAACTGACATCAGCAAATGAACAAGAACTGAACGAACTACTTAAACCAGAAGCACTTTTAAATTTGTTTATTTTAGGAGATATCGAAAATTTCGGCTATGATAATGATATTATTGACATTTGGGGCGAATACAATGAAGATTCTTCTGAATTAATTGCTTGTCTATTACGGTTTGAACGTAATTTCTTACCTTATTCAAAAACAGAAAACTTCAATGCGCAAGGTTTTGCGGAAATCATTAAAGGTTATGAAAATTTTAATATTAGCGGGATTCCGCGTGTGACGAAGCAATTTGAGAAGTATATTCCAGATTTAAACAAGAAGCGTCATGATTCTTTCTTTGGAAAATGCAATAATGCGAGCATGATGAATGCGAATCGTGAAGTGATTATCCGGTCGGCAAAAGCTGAAGATGTTGCGGAAATTATTACGATGCGCGCAGAGATTAAAGAATTTGGTGAACGCGTGGAAAATGAGGAGCTTGTTATTCGGCAATTAGAACAAGGATCGAAACGGATTTATTATATTGAACAAGATAATCGTGTTGTATCTGTTGTGGAATCGTCAGCAGAGAATTCTTTTTCAGCGATGATTACGGGTGTGGCAACACTTGATACATACAGAGGGAACGGATTTGCGAGTACACTGATGAAACGAATTTGTTGTGATTTACTTGCGGAAGGTAAAACGCCATGTTTATTTTATGATAATCCGGTTGCTGGAAAAATTTATCATAAAATTGGCTTTGAAGATGTGAGTGATTTTGCGCTTTACAGATAAGGGATAGTCCGATATGAAAACCATACGCAAGTCTGATAGGGATTCCTTTGGAAATATGCTATACTTTTTTTATGAGTTTAAAGACGGGAGAGATTTATGATGAGTGAAGTAAGACAAAATGAACGGATACACGCTGAAGAAGCGACGAATAAGCAAGTGATTATGCAAAAAACATTAAACTGGTTCGTGATTTCATTACTGGTTGCAACACTCGGGGCAGCGGTGGGAAACTCGCTTAATCCAGCTTGGTTTATCCCGCTTGTTGTGTTAGAATTTGCGCTTTTAATTGCGGCCATTGTTGTTCGTAGGAAAAAAGAATTGAGTCGAACATGGGGATTCCCAATTTTACTCGCTTTTGCCTTCGTAACAGGCCTGATGCTTGGCCCAACGTTAACGTATTATTTTAACGCCGGCGCAGGAACAGCCGTTTTACTTGCCTTTGTGACGGCATCGGTTACGTTCACAGTACTAGGCTTTGTCGGAGCAAAAATGAAAACCGACTTACACTTTTTAGGGAAAGCTTTGTTCGCGGGACTAATTATTTTAGTGCTATTCTCGCTTTTTGGATTGTTTATGCCGCTAGGCGGATTCTCAATGATTATTGCGGGAGCAGGAACATTAATTTTCTCGCTTTACATTTTGTTTGATTTCAACCAAATTATGAAACGAGACGTAACGCTTGATGATGTTCCAATGCTTGCACTTAGCTTATATTTGGATTTTCTAAATCTATTTCTATACTTGCTCCAATTGTTCACTGGACGCGATTAATAGTCAAAACTCATCGGGGGATATCTTCGGTGAGTTTTTTTGGAAAAAGTTATAATTTCATTGGACAAAGAAGGTCAAACGTCCTATAATATTATTAAGGTCAAATTTGGTCAAAGTGTATTTTAAAGGAGGCCATATGATGGAAATGCAAAAATTTACAACGCAAGTTCAGGAGACAATTGAGGAGGCGCAGAAATTGGCGCAAGGTGCTTTGCATCAGGCGATTGATGTGGTGCATATTTTTAAAGTGCTGCTAGATGAGAGCGACTTTACAAAACGTGTGTATGACATCGCGGAAGTCCGCGCGGACGCGCTTAACGAAACGCTTACGAATGCTTTAGACAAAATTCCTGTTGTAAGTGGAACGAACATTGAATACGGGAGTTCGATGACTCAAGAGCTTTACACGTTAATGATGGACGCTGAGAAAGAAGAAAAAGAGTTGAATGATGAATTTATTTCAACGGAACATTTACTTTTAGCGATAATGAATCAAAAGAAAACGGTTGTGGCGGAGGAAATTTTGTCACAAGGTAAAAATAAAAAAATGATTTTAGATGCGGTGATGCAAATTCGAGGAGGTAAGCGTGTGACTAGTCAAAATGCAGAAGAAAATTATGAGGCTTTAACGAAATACGGGCGGGATTTAGTTGCGGAAGTGCGCAGCGGGAAACTTGACCCGGTTATTGGGCGCGATACGGAAATTCGTAACGTGATTCGGATTTTATCGCGGAAAACGAAAAATAATCCGGTTCTAATTGGGGAACCAGGCGTTGGGAAAACGGCGATTGTGGAAGGACTTGCACAGCGAATTGTACGCAAAGATGTGCCAGAAGGCTTAAAAGATAAAACGATTATTTCGCTTGATTTAGGGGCGCTCATTGCTGGCGCGAAATACCGCGGGGAATTTGAGGAGCGTTTGAAGGCGGTTCTGCAAGAAGTGAAGGAATCAGAAGGGCAAGTCCTACTTTTCATTGATGAAATTCATACGATTGTTGGGGCCGGCAAAACGGACGGGGCGATGGATGCTGGGAATATGCTGAAACCGATGCTCGCGCGGGGCGAGCTCCACTGTATTGGCGCGACAACGCTTGATGAATATCGCCAGTACATCGAAAAAGATGCTGCACTAGAGCGCCGCTTTCAAAAAGTATTAGTTCCCGAACCGACTGTCGAGGATACGGTTTCGATTTTACGGGGGTTAAAGGAGCGATTTGAAATCCACCACGGGGTTAATATTCACGATAACGCGCTTGTAGCGGCCGCAACACTTTCGAACCGCTATATTACCGACCGCTTCTTGCCAGATAAGGCGATTGACCTGATTGACGAGGCGTGTGCGACAATTCGGGTGGAGATTGACTCGATGCCGAGTGAGCTTGACGAAGTGACACGTAAAGTGATGCAACTCGAAATTGAAGAGGCAGCTTTAAAAGAAGAAAAAGACCCAGCAAGTGTTAGACGCCTAGAAATGCTTCAAAAAGAATTAGCGGACTACAAAGAAGAAGCAAACAAAATGAAATCAAAGTGGGAATCTGAAAAAAGTGAGATTGGTAAAATTCGCGAAGTGCGTGAGCAAATTGATGCAGCTCGCCACGCGCTTGAAGAGGCTGAAAATAATTATGATTTAGCGAAGGCGGCGGAACTGCGTCACGGGAAGATTCCAGAACTCGAAAAAGAATTAGCGCAACTTGAAGCGGAAAATCATGCAAAGGCGCAAGATGAGGAGCGTTTACTTCAAGAAGAAGTGACGGAAAATGAAATTGCTGAAATTATTGGGCGCTGGACGGGTATTCCGGTGACAAAACTTGTTGAAGGCGAACGAGAGAAGCTATTAAAACTGGCGGACGCACTTCATGAAAAGGTGATTGGGCAAGACAATGCGGTCGATTTAGTCAGCGATGCAGTGCTTCGTGCGCGCGCTGGAATTAAAGATTCGAATCGTCCAATTGGTTCGTTTATTTTCTTAGGGCCGACGGGGGTTGGGAAGACGGAGCTTGCGAAAGCTTTGGCTTACAATATGTTTGATTCGGAAGAGCATATGATTCGGATTGATATGTCGGAATATATGGAGAAACATGCGGTTTCAAGGCTGGTCGGTGCGCCTCCTGGCTATGTTGGTTATGAGGAAGGCGGGCAATTGACGGAAGCTGTGCGGCGTAACCCGTATTCGATTGTATTGCTAGATGAAATCGAAAAGGCGCATCCAGATGTGTTCAATATTTTGCTACAAGTGCTAGACGATGGCCGCATTACAGATTCGCAAGGAAGACTTGTGGACTTCAAAAATACGGTCATCATTATGACGAGCAACATCGGTTCGACGATGCTACTTGAACGCACGGAAGATGGCGAAATTTCTGCTGAGCTCGAACAAGATGTGCAAAAGGTGCTGCAAGCGTCGTTCAAGCCGGAATTTTTAAATCGTGTAGATGACATTGTTTTATTCAAACCTCTTACGCTAGAAAATGTCAAAGGAATTGTGGAGAAACTGGTTGCCCAGTTACAGCTGCGGCTACAAGCGCAGGAAATTCACATTTCGATGACAGATGAAGCCAAACAATTTGTTGCCGAGGAGGCCTATGATCCAGTTTACGGTGCGCGACCACTAAAACGCTATTTAGTTCGCCATGTGGAAACCCCACTTGCACGCGAAATTGTTTCTGGCGCAGTTATGCCGCATACAACTGTTGAAATTGGACTTGTGGACGGAGAATTTACATTTAATGTGACGGATTAGAAGTAGGAGCGGATTTCCGCTCCTACTTCTTTGCTATTTTTAGCAACTCACATCATAAAAAACGAGGAGTCGCTTAGTTGAAAGGAGTAAGCCAACTGCTTTTAAGGTTTATTTCTACTAAAAAAGGGAAAATTTTGGTGTTAAGGTGTATAGTAGGTGTAGAGAGGATGATGAAGTTATGAAATTAGTTTTAATCCGTCATGGTCAAAGTGAGTGGAATAAACTGAATTTGTTTACTGGTTGGCATGATGTGGACTTATCCGAAGAAGGCATTTTGGAAGCAAAAACTGCTGGAAAGCGCATTAAAGAAGCAGGTCTAGAATTTGATGTCGCCTTTACCTCCGTTTTAACGCGTGCGATTAAAACGCTCAATTTTGCTTTAGAGGAGTCAAATCAAATGTGGGTGCCCGTACATAAATCGTGGCGTTTAAATGAACGGCATTACGGGGCTTTACAAGGATTGAATAAACAAGAAACAGCCGATAAATATGGTGCCGACCAGGTGCAAAAATGGCGTCGCAGCTATGACACGTTGCCGCCGCTGTTAGAAGAAAATGACGAGCGCCAAGCTAAAAACGATCGCCGCTATCAACTTCTTGATACACATGCGATTCCTTCTGGGGAAAATTTGAAGGTTACGCTTGAACGGGTAATCCCGTACTGGATGGACACAATTGCGCCGGAAATTAAATCAGGAAATCGCGTTGTGATTGCTGCTCACGGAAACAGTTTGCGCGCACTCGTGAAATTCCTAGAAGGCATTAGCGATGATGACATTATGGAACTCGAAATCCCAACAGGCGTTCCGCTTGTTTATGAGCTGGATAATGAATTGCAACCGCTAAACAAATATTATCTCGACAAATAAAAAGAAGCGTCCCAAACGGGACGCTTCTTTTTATTTAATATCGTAAATTTCGCTATCTTTTGGCATAAGAAGTGGAATAACAAGTACGAAAAATGAAATCCCAACTGTCAAAATAAGTCCTCTAGTGAAATCGAATGGCACGTAAAGCATGGAAGAAAGTACGAATTCAGCCATCATCGAAAGGAAAAACACCCAAATGATTGTTACGATATAACGCATAGCGGACACCTCGATTCACATTATTACTTGGTTAATTTTAGCATAAAGAAACAAATTATTCCAGTTTTAGCAAAGACACAAATAAAAAGTGTCACTGGATTGTAACATTTAGCTGAAAAACAGTTAAAAGCGTGTGATAGCAATACTTTTTTTGTTGTGTATTCATGATGTGATAAAACTGTTATATTTTTCACATCTTTTTATAATAAACAGCTGTTAAACTAAGTTTTGCAATTGAGGTTTACAGCAAGACAACTTTAAAGAATAGGATGTGCAATAAAGAAAGATGAAAAAAATTAAACATGCTGTTATAGCGTCGGTTATTGCTACTTCTGCTTTACTGCCGTTTGCTACTGTACAAGCGGAAGCTGCTGATAAATCGGGTGTAACAGCGTCACTTCAAGGAATGACAGTTTCACAGCAACAATTTGTTCAAGATATAGCACCAAAAGCGCAAGAACTACAAAAAAAATATGGTGTGTTAACAAGCGTCACAATCGCCCAAGCTATCGTAGAATCGAATTGGGGAAACAGTGGATTATCCACGCAAGCGAATAATTTATTTGGGATTAAAGGTTCTTATAATGGTGATTCCATCACCATGCAAACAACAGAATATGCCGGGGATGAGGCCTATAAAACAGATGCGGCATTTCGTTCTTACCCGAGCAGAGCAGCCTCTGTAGAAGATCATACGATGTTATTTGTAAATGGAATCAGCGGCGATCCTTACCTCTATCATGATGTATTAAATGAAACAGATTATAAACAAGTTTCAAAAGCCATTCAAGAAGCTGGATATGCGACAGATCCAAACTATGCCAATACTTTAATCCAAACCATTGAACGCTATAATTTAACCGCATATGATGATATTTATGATTCGATTCAAAAATCAGAATACGTGCTCGCTTATGGAAAAATGGAAGATCCTAAAAACGCCGCTATTTGGACCTCCCCGTACGGGACAAAAGGAGCAAAAAAAGTAGCCAATGCTTCCGCTTATAAAGAGAAAAGTTTACGTTTAGGTAAGAAAGTAACAACTGAAAGTGGCGACTGGTATGAAATTTTTGAAAATGGCAAACGTCTTGGCTACGTGGACACAGATGTAGTAGAAATTTTCTATACGCCAAAAAATGAAGTGCAAAAAGAAATGAAAAAATATGTCGTTGAAAATGACCAAAAAATTTATACGTATCCAGTAGAAGACAGCTCACAAATAAAAGGTAATCTTAACGATTTAAAAGGTAAGAAAGTCACTATCGATAAACGCGCTGATGTCAACAATGAATATTGGTATCGCATCACTGACAAAGATGGTAAATCGGTCGGCTGGTCAAAAGCGCCTGGTTTTTCCGACAACAACCCTAATAAATAGATAGTTAAAAAAATCGCCTAGTGCGATTTTTTTGTTCATAAAAAGTTTATTTTTTCTTTAGTTGGAGTTTAGTTTCTTTCGGTAAGATGACGATAGAAATTAACAAAGGAGGAAAAAATAATGAATAAACAAGTAAAAATAATGGGGGCATTTCTGCTCGGCGGAGCGGTGTTATTCACAACAGCATACGGGCAAACTACTTACGGTGAGGCGAAAAATGTCGAAGCAAAGAAATATGAACAAAAGAAAAAGTATGTTTCTGGGGAAAAAGCAACGCAAATACTCGGGAGCACCAACTGGCAAGGCACGAAAGTTTATGATAAAAAGGGGAATGACCTGACAGCAGAAAATCAAAACTTTATCGGCTTAGCAAAATACGAGTCTGAAACTGGACGCTACGAGTTCTTTGATGCTAAAACCGGGGAGTCAAGAAATGATGCGGGAACTTTCTTTGTAACCAATGATGGTAAAAAACGCGTTTTAATTTCGGAAACGTTAAACTATCAAGCGGTTGTCGAGATGGAAAAAATCAATCGCGATATTTTCACTTATAAACGCATGGGAAAAGATAAAGCGGGCAAAGACGTAGAAGTATACGTGGAGCACATTCCGTATAAAGGCAAAGATTTACAATTTACACAGCCGGACAAACAATTGAATTCGCAAACTGGAAAAATTATGAAATATGTTGACGGAGATAAAATTTTAGGAAACCGGCTTTGGAATGGCACAAAAGTTTTAGATGAAAAAGGAAATGATGTGACGGCTCAAAATCGGAACTTCATTAGCTTAGCAAAATTTGATAGCAAGACGAATAAATATGAATTTTACAACTTGCAAACGGGTGAAAGTCGGATGGACTATGGCTACTTTGACGTTTTACATGGCAATAAAATTCGCGCGCACGTTTCAATTGGAACAAATAAATACGGCGCCGCACTTGAACTTACAGAACTAAATCCAAATAAATTTACGTATAAACGAATCGGCAAAGATGCAGCAGGAAATGATGTTGTTGTTTTTGTGGAACATGAGCCTTATAAAGGACAATTAAATCCGAAATTTAGTTTCTAATTTATTCCCCTAGTACAGTTTTTGTGCTGGGGGTTTTTTACATAAAAAAACAATAAAATTGCTAATCGGACTAATATCTGTTAAAATTAGCACCAGGTCATAAAGACAGCTTTATATGGAGGAGAAACAATGAACGCAGGTATTCTAGGAGTAGGGAAATATGTTCCTGAAAGAGTATTAACTAACTTTGATTTGGAAAAAATGATGGAAACATCTGACGAATGGATTCGCACGCGTACAGGAATTCAGGAAAGACGTATTGCGCGTGACGATGAATATACACATGACATGGCTTATGAGGCGGCCAAAAAAGCAATTGAAAATGCAGGGTTGACGCCTGAAGATATTGATTTATTTATTGTGGCAACGATAACCCAAGAAGCTACTTTTCCGTCCGTTGGGAATATTATTCAAGATCGTTTGGGGGCTAAAAACGCTGCAGCCATGGACTTAGAAGCAGCATGCTCCGGATTCACCTACGGCGTTGTGACAGCTTCTCAATTTATCCAAACAGGGGCTTACAAGCATGTTGTTGTTGTTGGGGTAGATAAGTTATCAAAAATTACCGATTGGGACGACAGAAGTACAGCTGTATTATTTGGTGATGGTGCTGGCGCAGTTGTGATGGGGCCAGTTTCTGAAGATAAAGGTTTGCTATCGTTTGTTTTAGGTTCTGATGGTTCAGGCGGTAAATATTTAAATTTAAAAGCAGAGAATAATAAAATGTATATGAATGGACGTGAAGTTTTCCGTTTTGCTGTGCGTAAAATGGGTGATGCGTCAATGCAAGTGTTAGAAAAAGCTGGCTTAGAGAAAGCGGACTTAGACTTGCTAATTCCTCATCAAGCAAATATTCGTATCATGGAAGCATCGCGTGAGCGTCTAGATTTACCAGAAGAAAAATTAATGAAGACGGTTCATAAATACGGCAATACATCATCATCGTCCATCGCACTTGCTTTAATCGATGCGGTCGAGGAAGGACGAGTAAAAGACGGCGACAACTTATTACTTGTTGGCTTCGGCGCAGGTTTAACTTGGGGAGCGCTAGTTCTCCGTTGGGGTAAATAAATGCTTTGATTTTTAGATGTTTGAGGTGTTTTTATGTATAGATAAAGACACCTTTCTTTCTTTTGTGGTATAATAAAATCGGCTTGAATTTTGCTTCAAACCAAGCTCTATTTATTTGTACAATAGCTGCCAAGTTGGCTATATGTTTTTGCTATATTTTTATTTATTATTTTGAAGCAACAAATATTAAGGATGACTCCTGTCAGTTGACAGAAGTTGTTTTTTCATGAGCCCAAAGACAAGGAGATGAGTACATGGAAAGAAGAAGAGTAGTCGTTACTGGTATTGGAGCAGTTACACCACTTGGAAATGATGCAGAAACTTCTTGGGAAAACGCGAAAAATGGTGTTAACGGTGTTAAAGAATTAACGCGTTTAAATCCTGATGATTTCCCAGTGAAAATTGCTGCTGAATTAAAGGACTTCGATGTTGAAAAATATATCGAGAAAAAAGAAGCTCGTAAGATGGATCGTTTCACTCACTATGCAATTGCAGGTGCAGAAATGGCATTAAACGACGCTGATTTTAAAATTGATGATTCCAATGCTGAGCGTGTAGGCGTTTGGATTGGTTCTGGTATCGGCGGAATGGAAACTTTTGAAACACAATATGATACGTATATTAATCGTGGTCTTCGCCGAGTTAGCCCATTCTTTGTTCCAATGATGATTCCAGACATGGCTTCTGGTCAAGTATCAATCCGTTTTGGTGCCAAAGGAATTAATACCGCAACGGTGACGGCTTGTGCAACAGGCACAAACTCAATTGGTGATGCTTTCAAAGTGATTGAACGTGGCGATGCCGACGTGATGATTACAGGTGGAAGTGAAGCACCAATTACAAAAATGGCGCTCGCTGGCTTTTGTGCTAATAAAGCTTTGTCGCTAAATCCAGACCCTGAAACAGCTTGCCGTCCATTTGATAAAGACCGCGATGGCTTTATTATCGGTGAAGGTGCAGGAATTGTTATTTTAGAAGAGTATGAACACGCTAAAGCACGTGGCGCTAAAATTTATGCAGAAGTTGTTGGCTACGGTTCAACAAGTGATGCGCATCATATTACAGCACCAGCTCCAAACGGCGAAGGTGCAGCACGTTCGATGAAACAAGCTTTAAACGATGCTGGATTAGAGCCGGAAAGTGTAGACTATATTAATGCACACGGAACAAGTACAGGTTATAACGATGAATTCGAAACAGCTGCAGTTAAAACGGTTTTTGGCGACCATGCTTATAAGTTAGCTGTTAGTTCAACAAAATCTATGACAGGGCACACATTAGGCGCATCTGGCGGAATTGAAGCCATTTTCTCTGTTCTAACGATTCGCGATAGTGTGATTCCACCAACGATCCATCTTGAAAATCCAGATGAGCTTTGCGATCTTGACTACGTGCCAAATGTTGCGCGGAAGCAAGATGTAAAAGTGGCAATGTCCAATTCATTTGGTTTCGGCGGACATAATGCGACGCTAGTATTTAAAAAATTTGAGGCGTGATGATAAAGGACTTGAACAATATTGTTCAAGTCCTTTTTTTTGAGCAAACAATTCGCTTTTTGTTAAAATATTGCTTACAATTAAATTGTGAACAATATAAAAGGAGATGATTTTATGGAAACAAATCATCGATTACTAGATGAGCAGCTATGTTTTGCAATTTATAACGTCCAGCGCAACTTCACAAAATACTACCGGAAAGCGCTCAGTCCCTTCCAGCTAACCTACCCACAGTACATCGTTTTGCTCGCCCTCTGGGAACAAGACGCACAGAGCGTAATGGAACTTGGCGCACAGCTAGATTTAGATAGCGGAACACTGACCCCTTTGCTTAAAAGAATGGAACAAGATGGGCTAGTCCTCCGGAACCGCAAGCAAAGCGACGAGCGTGTCGTCATCATCTCTTTGACGGAAAAGGGTAGCCAATTGGAAGGCGCAGTTATTGGCGCAGTGAATGCATGCATTCAGCAATTGTTTTCTGGGCAAGTTGGGCATACAAATTTACTTGCAGATGTGAAAAACTTGAATGAGACACTTAAAAGTTATTTAATTTAGGAGGAGAAAAAATGAAAAAATTATATGAAACAACGGTTGTTAATACAGGTGGCAGAAGCGGGGAAGTGCATTCAGAGGACAATGTCTTTTTCTTTGATATTTCGGCGCCGAAGGAACTTGGTGGCGACGGAGGCGGTGGCACAAATCCAGAACAGCTATTTGCCGCCGGATATAGCTCTTGCTTTAATAGCGCGCTGGAACTTGTTATGGGAAAAGCAGGCGTAACAGGCAAAAGCGAAGTAACCGCAACAGTTTCCCTATATAACGATCCAGAAGACAACGGATTTAAAGTTGGTGTGGATTTGGTAGCACATATCGACGGCGTGGACGAAGCGACTGCCAAAGAGTTGATTGAAAAAGCCCACCAAGTTTGTCCGTACAGCAAAGCAACACGCGGCAACATCGATGTTACGCTGCAAATTGTATAAGCAAGAAGCCAAAATCAAAAAATTGATTTTGGCTTCTTTTTTTAACGGCGTTTGCGGCCGAGTCCAATGGCATTTTCCATTTTTTTAAGGGTCTTATTAGCAACAAAACGGGCTTTTTCAGCACCTTCATCAAGAATTCTATCCAATTCATCAGATTGCAGAAAGTCTTCGTAGCGCGTTTGAATCGGCTCTAATTCCTGAACAACCAATTCGGCAAGGTCAGATTTAAAATCGCCATAGCCTTTCCCCGCGTATTTTTCTTCGATGGCAGAAACCGTTTCGCCCGTTAAAGCAGAATAAATGGAGAGTAAGTTAGAAATACCAGGCTTACTTTCCTTGTCATATTGCACGACACCAGATGAATCGGTGACCGCACTCTTGATTTTCTTCCTAATCGTGCTTGGAGGATCTAACAAATAGATGGCACTTTTAATATTTTCATCGGATTTACTCATTTTTTTCGTTGGTTCCTGTAAAGACATCACGCGCGCGCCTTGTTTTGGAACGAAAATATCGGGCATTTTAAAGATTTCGTTATGTTTTTTGTTAAAGCGATCCGCTAAATCACGCGTTAATTCAATGTGCTGCTTTTGGTCGTCACCAACCGGAACAAGATCGGTTTGATAGAGTAAAATATCGGCAGCCATTAGCGGCGGATAAGTTAGTAGTCCTGCGCTGACACCAGCTTTCCCAGCAGACTTATCTTTAAATTGGGTCATTCGCTCCAGCTCGCCAATGTACACATTACATTGCAAAATCCATGCAGCTTGCGCGTGCGCCGGAACTTCTGATTGAATAAATAAGGTCGCTTTCTCTGGGTCTAAACCAACCGCTAAATACAGTGCGGCCAAGCTTCTAATTTGCTTTCTAAGTTTTAAGCGGTCTTGAGGCACCGTAATGGCGTGCTCGTCAACAATACAGTAGTAGCAGTCATATTCGTCTTGGAAGCTACCAAACTGTTTTAATGCGCCGATATAATTCCCAAGTGTTAAATCACCACTCGGTTGAATACCAGAAAAAATAACTTTTTTCATCCTGTTTTCCTCCTAAAATTAATATGCGATCGAGAGAACATAAAAACCGCCCGTCTCTAGCAAAAAATTCTGCTAGGGACGAACGGTTTGTCCGCGGTACCACCCTAATTGCTTTAAAAAGCACTCATAAGATAACGGTCTTAAGCCGCCACTTGCTACTAAAAGTTCACAAGCAGTTCTCGGGAAGCCCATTCCATTTTGTTCTATACTTGTTTCCACCAAACACAAGCTCTCTATAAATAGTTTACACAAAATGTACTATTTTCCCTCTAACGCATCAGTTATAGTAATGACATTTTACCAAGAAATGGAATAAGCTGTCAAACTCTTACATATAATAAAACAGCATAACAAGAAAACTTGAAGCAAGCACAATGAGAGAACTAATCAAAATATCGAGATACGGAATGCCGACAAGTTCCGAGAGCATCATATCCGAAAACTCGTTATCTTCTTCGCCTTTAAATTTCCGGGACACTTTACGAAAACCGTCGTGTACGCGGTCAAGAAAGCCAGAGCGCATAATATAAACGATAAGACCTATTATGAAGACGCTAAAACCAACATAAAAGGAAAGGTCAATATACTGCAGGAGCGTAAAATGTTGCTGAAAAAGCATTATAATTAGAATAAGAACTTCTTGAATAACCGTATAGATGATTAATCGTTTTAACAAATGCATGTCACCTCGCGTTTTTGATTCTTGTATTACTTTAGCATAAAAAAAGAAGGTAGACGAATTTTAATTGTTTAGCAGATATGACGACAGATTATTCGGACAATTGTAGATATTTAGTAATAAATGAGTGAGTGACTGGCTTTCTGATGATGTAATGAAATGTTACAATTTTTTATTTTGAAAAATCCCATTATATCAACCTTTTTATTAATGATTCATAAATTAAATTTATTTTTTAGTCTTTTTATATAGACAAGAGCAAAAAAAAAGTATATAAATAAATATAATCCTAAAATTATTCGGGATTAACATCACTTTTTGTTAGTATTTTAGTTTTGCTTGTTTTTTGATAGACAAATTCCGAATTCAAGGCAAAAGTAGTTTGACTAAACTAGATTTATTTTCTGAAAACTTAATCAATGGTGTTTCGTCTTTCAAATCAATGTACTAAACGTATGTGTTATTTGTCAGACTTTTCATATTCTTTAGCCATTGTGAGAATTTTTTTGAAATTTATCACTTTTAGCCTTGATTTGAAATATTTGGTTAAATCAATTTACAAAGCTTAAAAAACTGAGGTATAATAACAAGTGAAACAATTTTTCAGAAAAATAAAAAAGGGAGGTATATTTAGTGAAAAAATCTAAATTATTTTTAGCTCTTGGATTGACACTTGTACTGAGCTTAGTCTTAGTAGCATGTGGAGGAGGAAATGATTCTTCGTCCGACGATAAAAAAGGCTCAGGTGATGGTAAAGCATCAGGGGAACAAGTTCTTAACTTGTCAGAATCAGCATTAATTCCTTCTGCTGATAGTTCAAAAGCAGATGACCAAGTTGGTTTAAATGTACTTAACCAAACAAATGAAGGTCTATATGCGCTTGACAAAGATGGTATTCCTGCAATTGCTGGAGCCGCTGAAGAACCAAAAGTTAGTGATGACAAAACAGTCTATACCTTCAAATTACGTGACGATGCAAAATGGTCTAACGGTGACCCTGTTACAGCCAAAGATTATGTCTTTGCTTGGCAACGTGCGGTTAACCCAGACACAGCTGCAACGTATTCTTACTTATTCTCCGCTATCAAAAATGGTGAAGAAATTGTAGCAGGTAAGATGAAACCTGAAGAATTAGGGATTAAAGCAGTAGATGATAAAACTCTTGAAATTACATTATCTAAACCAGCTGCTTACATTAATTCATTATTCGCATTCCCAACATTCTTCCCATTAAATGAGAAGTTTGTAACGGAAAAAGGCGAAAAATATGCTCAAAACAGTGATAATATTTTATATAACGGTCCTTTCGTATTGAAAGATTGGACAGGAACGAATAAAAAATGGACTTACGTTAAAAACGATAACTACTGGGATAGAGACGCTGTGAAATTGAAACAAATCAATGTTCAAGTTGTTCAAGACGCAGGAACTAACTTAAATCTTTATAACACTGGTAAAATTGACCGCGCGCTTCTAAGTGCTGAATATTCTGCCCAAAATAAAGATAATAAAGACTACACTGTAGTTAATGATTCTTCAACTTTCTACATTAAATTTAACCAAGAACGCAAAGGGAAGAAAACTCCACTTGCAAATAAAAACATTCGTAAAGCAATTGCACTTGCAATTGATAAAGAAGCGTATGTAAATACTGTACTTCAAAATGGTTCTAAACCAGCTAACAACTTAGTGCCACCAGATTTCACATTTGATCCAGGTAACAAAGAAGACTATGTGAAAGAATCTGGCGCACACTTAGAATACAATAAAGAAGAAGCTCAAAAAGCTTGGAAACAAGGTTTGAAAGAGCTAGGAGTAAGTAACCTTACTTTAGAATTTACAAGTGATGATACTGAAAATGCTAAAAAATCTTCTGAATTTATTCAAAACCAATTAGAAACTAACCTTGATGGTTTGAAAGTGAACCTTAAAAATGTACCATTCAAGATTCGCTTGCAAAACGACCAAAACCAAGATTATGATGTTTCTATGAGTGGTTGGGGTCCTGACTATCAAGATCCATCTACTTTCTTAGATTTATTCCAAACAGGTGGCGCTCAAAACAGAATGAGCTACTCTAATCCTGATTATGATAAAATCTTAGAAGATGCAGCTGTGACTTATGCGGCTGAACCACAAAAACGTTGGGATGAAATGGTTAAAGCAGAGCAAATCTTGCTTACAGATGATGTAGCGATTTCGCCACTTTACCACCGTTCAAATGCATACTTGCAACAATCTTATATTAAGGATTTACAAAAAAATCCATTTGGTCCTGACTATACGTACAAAAATACGTATTTGACTAAATAAGTTTTTAAGAAATGCTTGACTTGAGAGAGAGTATATTTCGATATACTCTCTCATTTTGCTGATGTTTTGCGAGATGCAACAAAACGCTTTAACGTCATATTTAAATTTGGAAAAAGTAGGTTTTGAGAAAATTACTTGATTAACATATGTAATGAAATAAAATAAAGGCTCTAAGCATATGGCGAATTTTTGAAAACCTTTAACACATAAAAATAAATTTGGGAGGTGTAGAGATAGATGGCAAAATATACGTTAAAACGCGTTTTCTACATGTTAATAACACTCTTCATTATTGCTTCGGTTACATTCTTCCTAATGAAGCTTTTGCCGGGTACACCGTATCGTAATCAGGAAAAACTATCTGATGAGCAAATTCATATTATGAATGAGAAATACGGTTTAAATGATCCGGTGCCTGTTCAATATTTTAATTATATGACAGGTTTAGTAAAAGGGGATTTAGGGGTATCTTTCCAACTTGACAATCGTCCTGTATCTGAAATTCTAGGCGCGCTTATTGGTCCATCCATCACACTCGCACTAGAAGCAATGGTTTTTGGTCTTTTCTTTGGTATTATTTTAGGAGTTATCGCCGCCATGTATCAGAATAGGTGGCCTGACTATACCAGTACCTTCATTGCGATACTAGGAAAATCGATTCCTTCTTTCGTCTTCGCTACAGTCCTGCAATACTGGATTGGAGCAAAATTACAATGGTTGCCTGTAGCTGGGTGGGGGACTTTTGCAGAATCTATTTTACCAGCATTTGCGCTTGCAATGTTTCCACTTGCAACAGCAGCACGTTTCATGAGAACTGAATTAATTGATGTATTTGCATCTGACTATATTTTGCTTGCCAAAGCAAAAGGGAACAGTCGACCTGAAATAGCAGTGAAACATGCTATTCGAAATGCACTTATTCCGCTTATTACTGTTATAGGACCATTGTCTGTTGCGCTGATGACAGGTTCACTTGTAATTGAAAATATTTATGGGATTCCTGGGATTGGTAGCCAATTTGTAATGTCTATACAAACGAATGATTATCCGGTAATTATGGGAACTACTTTACTATTTGCTGTGATGTTAATACTAGTCATTCTTATTGTAGATATTTTATATGGACTAATTGATCCTCGAATTCGTGTGTCTGGAGGGAAAAAATAATGGCAGAAAAAATTGCAAAAGAAATGTTCCAGCCAGTGCAAATTAAAGATGCTGAAGCAGAAAAAATTTCACGCCCAAGTTTGACTTTCCTTCAAGACTCATGGATACGCGTACGGAAAAATAAAGCTGCTTTAGTTTCAATCATAGTATTAGGGGTTATCGTTTTGATGGCTATTTTTGGGCAATATATGTCACCAAATCTAGGTCCTAAAAATAGTGTTAACTACCAAAATAATCAATATGCAAGTTTACCTCCGAAAGTACCTGGTTTTGAGAATATGCCTTTTTGGAATGGTAAACAGAATATTGGTGGTACAGAAGTAGATGTTTATCAACAAAAAAATGTTGAAGAAGGCACATACTATTGGTTAGGAAGTGATACATTAGGTCGTGACCAATTTGCTCGTATTTGGGCTGGGACACGAGTTTCACTTATTATTGCTGTTGTTGCGGCACTATGTGACTTGGTTGTCGGCGTTGCATACGGACTTATTTCCGGGTATAAAGGTGGCAGAGTTGATAGTATCATGCAAAGAATACTGGAAGTACTCTCCGCTATTCCTAATTTAGTGGTTGTTATTTTGATGATTTTAGTACTGAAAGCTGGTATGGTTTCAATAATTATCGCCATTGCGATGACGAGTTGGATAACGATGGCCAGGGTTGTTAGGGGACAAGTTTTAAAACTGAAAGACCAAGAATTTGTTCTGGCATCCTTAACTCTAGGTGAATCTGTTCCTAAGATTCTAAGCAAGCATCTTTTACCTAACGTAGCAGGTGTTGTTATCATTAACGTTATGTTTAGTATTCCAAGTGCGATATTCTTTGAAGCTTTCTTAAGTTTTATCGGTTTAGGTTTACCTGCGCCGACAGCTTCACTTGGAACATTAATTAATGACGGGTATAAAACCCTTCAAGTATTGCCGTATATGGTTTTATATCCATCGATTGTATTATGTATTATTATGATTGCATTTAACTTAGTAGCTGACGGACTTCGCGATGCGTTCGATCCGAAAATGCGGGACTAAAGGAGAGGTGAGGAAAAATGGAAAAACTATTAGAAGTTAAAGATTTACACATTTCCTTCCACACTTATGCCGGCGAAGTCCAAGCCATTCGTGGAGTGAATTTTGATCTTCATAAAGGTGAAACTCTTGCTATTGTGGGAGAATCAGGTTCTGGGAAATCAGTTACGACAAAAGCAGTTATGAGGTTGCTTCCTGAAAGTAACTCTAGCATAAAATCCGGTCAAATTTTATTTGATGGGAAGGACTTGGCAACAGCGTCTGAAAAGCAAATGCAAAAGATTCGTGGTAAAGATATCTCGATGATTTTCCAAGATCCGATGACGTCGCTTAATCCAACAATGCCGATTTGGAAGCAAATTGCGGAACCGCTTATTAAGCATCAGAAAATTAGTAAGACAGAAGCGCGTAAAACGGCACTTCGCTTACTTCAACTGGTAGGAATTCCGAACGCTGAGGAACGCGTTAAGCAGTATCCGCACCAATTTTCCGGAGGGATGCGCCAACGTGTTGTTATTGCCATTTCACTCGCGTGTAACCCGCAGATTTTAATCGCGGATGAGCCTACGACAGCACTAGACGTAACAATCCAAGCTCAAATTTTAGACCTAATGAAAGATCTTCAACAAAAAATTGATACATCTATCATTTTCATTACGCATGACCTTGGTGTAGTAGCGAATGTGGCGGATAGAGTTGCTGTTATGTATGCAGGGAAAATTGTTGAAATTGGGACGGTAGATGAAATTTTCTATAACCCGCAACACCCGTATACATGGGGCTTGATTAGTTCAATGCCAACGCTTGATACAGATGATGAGGAATTATATGTTATTCCGGGAACTCCTCCTGATTTATTAAAACCGCCAAAAGGTGATGCGTTCGCTGCGCGTAACCAATATGCGATGGCGATAGATTTGGAAGAGCAACCGCCGATGTTTAAAGTATCCGATACGCATTATGCGGCGACTTGGTTACTTCATCCGGATGCGCCTGAAGTAACGCCTCCAGATGCTGTATTAAGACGTCAAGAACAATTTGCGAAGGAACATCCTGGTATGCAAGCTGTTCATGCGAAGGGGGTCGAACAAGGTGAGTGAACGCGAAAAATTACTTGAAATCCACAATTTAAAACAATACTTCAATGAAGGCAAAGCGAATGAAGTTCGTGCTGTGGACGATATTTCTTTTGATATTTATAAAGGTGAAACACTGGGCCTTGTAGGTGAATCAGGCTGTGGGAAATCAACGACTGGTCGTACCATTATTCGTTTGTATGACGCAACAGGTGGCGAAGTTTTATACAACGGTAAAAATGTTCATGCAAAAAAATCTCGTAAAGAGATGCATGAATTTCGTCGTAAAATGCAAATGATTTTCCAAGATCCTTATGCGTCTTTAAATCCGCGTATGAAAGTGCGTGATATTATTGCAGAGGGAATTAATATTCATGATCTTGCAAGTTCTCCAGCTGACGCTGATGAACAAGTTTATAAGTTGCTTGAAACAGTTGGTTTGAGCAAAGAACATGCTGGCCGTTATCCACATGAGTTCTCAGGTGGACAAAGACAACGTATTGGAATTGCTCGAGCACTTGCTGTTCAACCAGAATTTATCATTGCAGATGAACCGATTTCAGCACTTGATGTTTCTATTCAAGCTCAAGTAGTCAATCTTTTGAAGGAATTGCAAAAAGATAAGGGACTAACGTATCTCTTTATTGCACATGACCTTTCAATGGTAAAATATATTAGTGATCGTATTGGTGTCATGTATTTTGGGAAATTAGTTGAGTTAGCTCCAGCTAATGATTTGTACCGTGCACCGCTACATCCTTATACGGAGTCGCTTTTATCTGCTATTCCACTTCCAGACCCGAATTATGAACGTACTCGTGTGCGTAAAGCATATGATCCAACGATGCATAATTATAAAGACGGTGAAGAATTGAAAATGCGTGAAGTTGCTGAGGGACATTTTGTTTATTGTTCGGAAGCGGAACTTGAGTCTTATAAAGAGAAGCATGCTAGCTTGATAGCTAGTGTATAAATAAGTAAAAGAGTTCTAGCATTTTGCTAGAATTCTTTTGTTTAATGAGAAATATTGATAGTGAATTCTCATTGAATTTTAATAAATCTGAGGAAATTTTCATGTGATTCTAGTTTAAACCAAGTATAGTAAGGGTACATACTAAGAGCGACTTACTAAAAAACATTTCTACATATTTGTTATAATTTTTTCGAAAATAGTATATAGAATTTCACAAGTTTAGTGTATAATGGAAATGTAAGTTCTTATATTGCTATTTTCAAAATAGAGAAATGAATTAGCGATTCGTTTGTGAATGAAACAAAATTAAAACCGATTAAGGAGTGTGAATGTCTAATGGTAACGTTATACACTTCACCTAGTTGCACATCTTGCCGTAAAGCACGTGCATGGTTAGAAGAACATGAAATCCCTTATAAAGAAAGAAATATTTTTTCTGAACCACTGAGTTTAGATGAAATAAAAGAAATCCTCCGTATGACGGAAGATGGAACAGATGAAATTATTTCAACACGTTCTAAAACATTCCAGAAACTAAACGTTGACTTGGACAGTTTACCTCTACAAGAGTTGTTTGAGTTAATTCAAAAGAATCCGGGTTTGCTTAGACGCCCGATTATTATTGATGAGAAGCGTTTACAAGTTGGTTACAATGAAGATGAGATTCGTCGTTTTTTACCAAGAAAAGTAAGAACTTATCAACTTCGAGAAGCGCAAAAAATGGTTAACTAAACTGATTATATTAGGGTTGTTGAATGAATTTTTGTTCAGCAACTTTTTTTCTTGCTTATTTTTGGATTTTCGGCTAATATTATAAGACTACCAGTAAATAATGGTGGTATAAAATGCAGTTTTGAGCTAAAATATAAGTAAAGTAGTACCCTTCATTGTCAATGACTAATTTGGAAGGGAGAGTGTGACGATGGAAATTGAACGAATTAACGAAGATACAATCAAGTTTTATATTTCTTATCTTGATTTAGAAGAGCGTGGTTTTAATCAGGAAGATGTCTGGTATGACCGTGAGAAAAGTGAAGAACTTTTCTGGGAAATGATGGACGAGCTGAAATATGAAGAAGAGTTCTCTCCGGAAGGTCCGCTCTGGATTCAAGTACAAGCGCTAAAACATGGCTTAGAAGTATTTGTTACAAAAGCAAGTATTTCTGGTAAAGGTGAGGGGAATTTAAACCTCAGTGTAACACAGGGCGATGAATTGGCGGAAGAACGAATTGAAAAAATGCTGGAGGAAAATTTTAATCCAGTTAAAAAGGATAATTCAAATACTGAAGATACGTTAGAGTTTATTTTAGAATTTAATGATTTTGAAGATTTGATTACAATGAGCCAAGCAACTGGGCTTGAACATGTAACGACAAAATTATTTTCATACAAGGACAACTATTATTTGTATGTTGAGTTTCCTGAAGTAGAAATTAACGAAAAAAACATTGACAATGTTGTAAGTATTTTACTTGAGTATGGTTTGGAATCAAGCTTGACAGGTTATATTCTTGAAGAATATGGCAATCTAGTCTTGGATACGCCTGCTTTAGAACAAATTAAGAAACATTTTAATTAGAAATGATGAAAGACTTATTTCCGCTGATTGTGGAATAGGTCTTTTTTTATGCAAGAATTTTTTTGATTAAAGAAGGATTTTGAGATTACACGGCGAATTTAAAATATAAAAGAGGTGCATCTATGTTTACTGCTCAAACTGAAACTGGTAAAGTCATTACAGTTACAAAGACCAATCGAGATTTATTAGAAAAGAATAAAATGCGTTACGTATGTTGTTGCTGTCAAGAAGAAGTTATTTTAAAAAATGGCGATATTAAAGTACCACATTTTGCTCATAAAAAAGGTGGCAAGTGCAAGACTGCTTCTGAGGGCGAATCAGCTAAGCATTTGAAGGCTAAAGAGCTACTATTAGGTTGGCTCACTGCCCAAGCTTTTCAAGTGGATTTAGAACATTATTTCTCGGAGATTAAGCGGCAAGCAGATTTATTTGTTGAGGGAAATATTGTGCTCGAGTATCAATGTTCAACAATACCAATTAAAGAAATGATTGAACGAACGGAAAACTACTTATCTCTTAGTTTAAAGCCCTACTGGATATTAGGACAAGAATTAACAATGCGCGGGGGCAAGTATTTGTTTTCAGCTTTTCAGTTAGCTTTTTTGCTAAAAGATAAAGATTTAGGCTACTACTTATTTTGTTTTCATCCAGAAGAAAAGTGTTTTGAGTTAATTTATCATATTCATCATTATGTGGGGAAATATTTTTTTGCTTCATCGATGAAGTTACCACTTTCTATTTCACTCGAAGAAATGCAAGCTAAAATAGCGAGAATTCGTTTTAAAAGTTTATACATTAAACGCAACCGTAAAATGGAACGGGAGCATTTAAGTTATTTCTATGCAAAGTATAAAAGTAAGAGTATGTTTTCAAAGCAGCTGTATCAATCAGGCTATGCCATTTTGAATCTACCATCAGAAATTGGTGTTCAGTTGTCACGGCAGTTTCTGACCCACACACCAGCATTAGAATGGCAGTTCTTGCTATGGGAAAATTTCTTTAAGCTACTTGAAGTGGGTGATACTTTTAGTAAAGAGCATATCGTACAATATTTCAGAAAGTATGTTGTTGGAATTAAAATGATTTTCCTGCCACTTAATGAATGTCATTTGCTACTTGAGGAATACTTGCTTTTCTTAGAGAGTGAGGGTGTTTTGGTTGAATATATTGCGGGACGTTTCCGCATAAAACGGCAGATTATTTATATGGAAAAGTTGTTTAGATAAAGAGTTGTGATTTTTTGCAATTTATGAATTCTTGGCTCATAATAAAAGAAATATGACTTTGGGGGTTATGGATTTATGGTGGAAAATAAAATCAAAACAATTCCTGCAAGAAACGAAGTGCCTGAACATTTAACATGGGACTTAACGACTATTTTTGAAAGTGATGAGGCATGGGAAAACGGTTTTAAAGAGGTGCAGCAGTTAAGCGAGAAGAGTGCTGCTTATAAAGGAACGCTAGGCGAAAGCGCGAAACATTTGCTTCGTGCATTGCAATTTAGAGATGATTTATTAAATAAATTAGAAAATGTGTATGTGTATGCGCATTTGAAGTTAGATCAAGATACGGCGGATGCAAAATATCAAGGTTTAAATAGCCGTGCGGGAAGCTTAATTACACAAGTTATCTCGGGGATATCCTATTTTGATCCGGAGATTTTAGCGATAAATGAGGACGTATTAGCTTCTTATTTGAAAGAAAATGAAGACTTAAAACTCTATAAACATCTGCTAGATGATTTGAATTTAAGTCGTCCTTATATTTTGTCGGAGAAAGAGGAAGCCATTTTAGCAAGTGCTGGTGAAGTACTGGGAAGCCCGTCTAGAACATTTAATACATTAAATAATGCTGATTTGAAATTTCCAACGATAGAGGGTGAAGATGGAAACAAAATTGAAATCACGCATGGTCAATATGGTAAGCTTTTAGAAAGTGGAAACCGCCGCGTTCGCCAAGAAGCCTTTTTGGGTATGTATTCGGTTTATGAAGGCTTAAAGAATACCCTTGCAACGACACTTAGTGGACAAGTGAAGAAATCTAATTTTTATGCGAAAACAAGAGGATATAAATCGGCCAGAGAAGCGGCTTTGTCTTCAAATCACATTCCAGAATCGGTCTATGACTCACTTGTTGAAACAGTTAATGCACATTTGCCTTTATTACATCGTTATGTCGCTCTTCGCAAAGAACTTTTAGGCTTAGATGAATTGCATATGTATGATATGTATACACCGCTATCAAATGATGTGAACCTTGAGTTTACGTATGAGAATGCCAAGGATATTGTCTTAAATGGCTTGCTTCCATTAGGCGCGGAGTATCAAGAAATTCTAAAAGAAGCTTTTGATAAACGCTGGATTGACGTTGTTGAAAATAAAGGGAAACGGAGCGGGGCATATTCGTCAGGTGCGTATAGTACAAGCCCATATATATTGATGAATTGGCAAGATACAATTGACAACGTATTTACACTTGCGCATGAATTAGGGCATAGTGTGCATAGTTATTATACGCGGAAAAATCAGCCATACGTATATGGGGATTATTCTATTTTCTTAGCGGAAGTTGCTTCGACAACAAATGAAAATCTACTAACAGATTATTTATTGAAGAAGTATGAGGATAAAAAAGTTAGAGCCTATTTGTTAAATCATTACTTAGATGGTTTTAAAGGAACGGTTTTCCGGCAAACGCAATTTGCTGAGTTTGAGCATCTGATTCATCAAGCTGATCAAGAAGGCGAGGCTCTTACAGCGGAATATTTAACAGAAAACTATTTTAGAATTAATAAGAATTATTATGGGTCTGATGCCATGAAGTACGATGATGAAATTGGTTATGAATGGTCTAGAATTCCACATTTCTATATGAACTATTATGTTTTCCAATATGCAACTGGGTTTTCTGCTGCTTCTGCACTTAGCGCGAAAATTTTGAATGAAGGAGAGAAAGCTGTTCAGGATTATGTGCAATTCTTAAAGGCTGGGAGCTCAGATTTCCCAATTGAGGTATTAAAACGCGCTGGTGTGGATATGACAACACCAAAACCTGTTGAAGATGCGCTAAAGGTCTTTGAAGAAAAGCTAAATGAATTAGAATCATTAACAAAATAAATTTGTGAAATATTGGTTTTGTGAAAAATTTTCTCGAGAAACTTATAAAAAGAAGCTTTGCTATTTGAGAAAGCTTCTTTTTGTTATAGTTTTTACGTGTTAGATTAAAACAGTTAAGAGTATTGTTAAGAACAAGTCGCTAGAGGTGTTACATCGCCTGGAAATTGCCTGTGTGTGTATTATTTTTTAATAGTAATAATTAGGTGGGAATGAATTTAAAATAAAAAGTTTGTGAAGTGTTGAATTAATTGAAAGAATGTGATATATTTATACAGTGAAATATATCACAAACAAATACCCCCTTTATTTGATTGTGTGAATTTCTCCTTTTGATTGCGCTGAAAAGAGCCGTGGACCAAGTCCACGGCTTTTTTCGTTTGTTTGCTGCTGGAATTCTAGTTTTTGAACGTGGTGTTTTTTACTTTCCAGTCTTCTAGTTTGATAAATAACCAGAAACTATAAATTCCAAAAGTGATGATTGTCAAGAGCAACCACTTTATCCAATTGCCGAACAGTCCAACTGCTGAGCCGTTGAATTGTAGTCTTTTCCCTTCCACAACTGTGTGATTTATTTTCCAGCCGTAGACCATGCATAGAGCCCACGGGAAGCAAATTCCAATCGTGCATACTGTGACTAGAGCGCCTAGTATACTCCAACCAATATACTGTAATAGCCCGCCGTCGAAGAATGAGGATCTACCATTCTTTGTTTCTAAGATAGTTTCTGACATGAGTTTTCCTCCTGAAATATAAGTAATACTACAGACTTTTTTAGATTGTGTCGCAGTAATTTTAATTATACTAGTTTGGATTCGATTTGCAAATATTTATTAATAATGCACTTGAAGAATATTTTTTATAAACAGTTGACATGAAATGCATTTCATTTGGTATAGTGGAGATGAGGAAAGGTGTGTTGGAATGATTAAATTAGTGGCAGTAGATATGGATGGGACTTTTTTGGATGATAAGAAGAACTATGATAGGGAATGGTTTTTGGATATTTATGGGCGTATGAGGCGCGTAGGAGCGGAATTTGTTGTTGCGAGTGGCAACCAGTATGTCCAATTAGCTACATTTTTTGAAGAGATAAAAGAGGAGATTACATTCGTTTCGGATAACGGGGCGTATGTGCGGAAAGGCGACGAGGATATTTTTGCGGGCATTTTTGATAAGCGTGCTTTTACTGAGATTACGGCAGTTCTGCGTGAGAAAACGGATTTTGAGACCATTATTTGTGGGAAGAAAGGCGCGTATGTACTGGAGACGGTGTCGGAAGAATTTTGTGATTTTGTGAAATTTTATTGCCCGATTTTAATAAAAGTGGCTGACTTTTCGGAGATTGATGATGTGGTGTTTAAATTTGCGCTTTCTTGCAAGGAGGAGGAAACATACCGCTTGCTGGACGAGTTAAGTGGTTCGATTAGTCATTTGGCGACGCCTGTTAGTAGTGGGCATGGTAGTATTGATTTGATTCAGCCGGGTTATCATAAAGGGCATGCAATTGAGATTTTGATGGAGAAATGGGGCATTTCTAAAGACGAAGTGATGACTTTTGGAGATGGTGGCAATGATTTAGAGATGCTTAGGCTCGCGGAATTTAGTTTTGCGATGGAGAATGCGCCTGATTATGTGAAAAAAGCAGCTCGTTTTGAGGCGAAATCAAATAATGATTCGGGTGTGTTAGTTGAGCTGGATAAGCGCTTCTAGCCTTGCCAGAAACATTGTTTTAAATTGACGCAACCATTCTTTTTAAAGGGGACGTTTTCTTGATGTAGTAATGTTGTTTGTTCGGGCCAGCCGGGAACGGTGCGTCCGGATGAGTTCACAACGCGGTGACAAGGCATGTTAAGTGTGCGGTCGGTATGTTTTAGGACGTTGCCGACTAGGCGGGCGTTTTTAGGATGGTGAATCATATAGGCGATTTGGCCGTATGTGGTTACTTTGCCTTCTGGGATTCGCTGGATGACGGAATAGACGCTGTTGATAAATGCTTGAGTGGCCATTTGAAAAACTCCTTTTTAGTTTAGTATAGCAAATTTTTGGATTGTCAGGTATGCTAATAGTTGGAAAGATTGGAGTGACGAATTAGATGGTGGATTTTACATATGCGAAAGTGAAGCAGCTCGTAGTTCATTTTGTGGGGAATAAAGCGCAGGAGGAAGGCTATGAGGTGTCAAAAAATTGTTTGACGGATATTTCGGAAGATTTGAACCGGACGCTTATTTCGATTTTTTGTGATGGTTTTCAAAATGATGATTTTTTTCATTTTACGCATGAAACGAGTTTGGATTTCAATGAGGTTTATACATATTCTAATAATATTTTTGCTGATAATACGCATTTTTTAGAGGATACAGAGCAAATTTTAAAGCATTTATATAGTGAATCGACACATCCGAATATTAAAAGTGGTGATGTGTGGATTTTTGAATTGGAAGGCTGCGTTGTGGATGGGAATTTCACGAATGCAATTGGGATCTTTAAAGTGGAAAATAAAGAAGTATATGTTAAAAATGATTTTAATGGGGAAAAATTCACGATTAGTTATGATTCAGGGGTGACGGGTACTGATTTAGATAAAGGGTGCTTTATTTTTAATGATGCACTTGAAGATGGAGGCAAAGTGCTGGTGCTCAGTCGGCTTTCGAAAAATGACTCGATATATTGGAAGGACCGCTTTTTAGCGATTGAAAAAACTGCGGATGAAAAATTTTATACAGAGAGCTTTGTTAATATTTGTACGGACTATATTAAGCAAAAAGAGGAGTCGCTGATGGAGAAGGCGAGTTTTGTGAAGGCGACGAGCGAGTATATGCAGTCGTCAGAAATGCTTGATATTGATGCGTTTACGGAGAAAACGATTGAGAGTCCGGTGCAACAGGCGGAATTTAAGACGATTGTGGAGAACTTTGAGCAGGAAAATAATTTTCGTTTGCCGAAGGAATTTCAGGTGGACGAGGAAAAAGCGGAGAAGCTTTCTAAAAAAGTGAGAAAAACGCTTAAATTGGGGCGAAATATTACGCTTACGGTTAAGGATTTGGAAAACTTGAACGAAGATGATTTTGTGCAAGGGTATGATCAGGAACGTGGACGGAAGTATATGATTGTTTATTTTGATGAGTAAAAAAGCCAAGCATGTTGTGAACGCATGCTTGGCTTTTATTTTTAGCGATTTTGAATAACTTCTGTTTTGTAGCCGTCTGGGTCGGTGATGAAGTAATAAGTTGGATCGCTACCTGGAAGACCTTTTAAGTCTGTAACGGTGTAGCCCGCTTGGACGTGTTTTTGGTGAGAGGCTTTCAAGTCGTCTACACCAACAGCTAGGTGGCCATAGCCGTCGCCAATATTATAAGGTTCCTTTTTATCATAATTATAAGTGAGTTCAAGTTCGAATCCACCCTCCTCGAAAGCGAGATATACGAGCGTGAATTCGTGTTCTGGAAAGTCTTTGCGGCGTGTTTCTTTTAATGCAAAAGCGTTCGTGTAAAAATCAAGGGATTTGTCTAAGTGTTGGACGCGGATGCATGTATGTAGCATATTTGCCATTTTATTTCCTCCTCTTTTGGTTCTTGTTTTATTTTAGTATAGCGGTCTATGAATTTCAACCTCGAGGACTCGCGTTGTTTGGATTCGTGCGTTATAATGAAGCTAGAAATTATAATGAAGGTGTGGGTGTTTGCATGCTAAAAGTAGAGCATATTGTGACAGGACCAGTGGAAGAAAATACGTATGTGGTTCATGACGGGAAGTCGCTTCTGGTCATTGATCCGGGAAGTGAGCCGGAGCGAATCATTGAGATGATTGAAGGGACAGGTGCAAAGCCAGTGGCAATTTTGCTGACGCATACGCATTATGACCATATTGGTGCGTTAGACGCGATTCGTGACCACTACGAGATTCCTGTTTACGTGAGTCCGCTTGAAGAGGAATGGCTTGGGAATCCGGAGCATAATGGTTCGATTATGTTAAGAGATTACGGATTTGCTTTGATTAAAGCGCGTCCCGCGGAATTTGAACTGGAGATGCGAGATTATGATTTTTCTGGTATCAAATTTAAAGTCGTACCGACGCCAGGGCATTCCATTGGGAGTGTGAGTTTTATTTTCGGTGATTTTGCCGTAGTTGGTGACGCTTTATTTAAAGGCAGCATTGGGCGGACAGACCTTTATACGGGTGACACGGAGATGCTTCTTAGTAGTATTCAAACTGAGCTATTTACTTTGCCTGATGAAACGATTATTTACCCGGGGCACCGAGAGTCTTCTACGATAGGTTTTGAAAAAGCGACAAATCCATATTTTAATTAGGAGGAATGCTTGATGAATGAACAAGAATTACTCGAAAAGGGCTACCGCAAGTATGACGGGGAAAAAGTAGATGTGTTTTTCAATACGTCAATTTGTGCACACTCGGGAAATTGTGTGCGCGGGAATGGTGAGCTGTTTAATTTGGACCGGAAACCATGGATTTTACCAGATAATGTTGCGCCAGAAGAGGTTGTTCGCGTCATTGATACGTGCCCGAGTGGGGCGCTGAAGTACATTGTTCATACGACTGAAAATGAAAAGTAGGGAGAGATGTGTGATGGAATTCAAAAATGGTGAGAACCGAATTTATGCACTTGATGATAACGGAGAAGAAGTAGGCGAGATTACATTTACAGATGTAGGTGAAACGATGTTTATCATTGATCATACTGGTGTGGATGATAAGATGCGTGGCCAAGGAATTGCTAGCCAATTAGTGGCGCACGCTGTCGAAAAGGCAAGACGGGAAAATAAAAAAGTTATTCCGCTTTGTCCGTTTGCTAAAGCTGAGTTTGCACGTAAGAAGGAGTACCAAGAAGTGGAAGCGAACCGTAAATGAATGTTTTAGACTTGAAGAAAGAGCGAAAAGTTTCCTGGCTTGAGCTCTTTTTCGATTTAGTCTTCGTAACTGCGGTGTCGAGCACGACGCATTTATTGCTTGAAGTTGACGAGCATCCGGGGAAAGTTGCTGTTTATTTTGGCGAATATTTGCTGATGGTGACGCCGATGTTTTGGGCATGGATTGGTCAGACGATGTTTTTCAATCGCTACGGGGAACAAGTGAAAAGACCCGAGATGTTTATGTTGAGCCAGATGTTCTTCCTCATTTTGATGACGGCGAGTTTTGATTTGAACTTTAACAATACATTTTATACGTTTATCATTGGGTATGCGGGGATTCGGCTGATTACGGTTTTACAATATTTTATTGTGAGCAAAAGGCTTTTGGCGGATGCTAGGCGTGTTTCGAAGTTGCTCGGAACGATTTTTCTAATAGGCATTCTCATTTCGCTAAGTTCGATGTTTTTTGCTAGCCCAATTCGTTATTTTGTCATGTATGTGGGGATTTCATTTGATATTATTATGCCGATTGTGCTCACACGTCGCCTAAAAAAAGTACCCGTGGATTTCTCGCACTTGGCGGAGCGCTTTGGATTGTTTGTCATTATTACTTTTGGGGAAAGTATCGTTGCGATTACCAGCCTTTTAGTTGGGCATACAGAAAATTTATACACGTTACTTTATACGATATTAAGTTTCGGTCTAATTGCCACACTTTTCGTGTCTTACTTCCACAGTTTTGAACATGCTTTAGACAATGAAAAGGAAACAAACGGGCAAGTTTTACTTTACGGGCATTATTTTATCATCGTTTCCATCATGATTCTTGCCGCAAATATTCATTTGCTCTTTGCTGGGCATCTTGAAAAGAACATTCTACTGCTGTTTAGTTATGGTGCGGTCGCCGTATTTTTTATTGCGAAACAAATTGTGTTTGGGTTTCATCAAAAAGCGGAAATCGAATTTTCTTTTTGGAAAGACACCTTGCTAGTGCTGCTTCTAATCGCCGCGTTTTTAATCAACCAATTGACGACCTTACCTGTTGTAGCGAGCTTCGTTTCGCTGTGGCTTATTGCGCTTCTCGATTTGGCGCTGCAATTTAGGAAGACGCGGAGGGTGCGCGGGAAGTGAATTTATTTGAAAATAGGTGGGCACTGGTGGTTGCTTATCTGACTGGATAAATGCTTCTTTTGTGGAAATGGAATTAGATAAAAAAGATTGCTATCAATGTGATAGTGAGAGTCGACTCATCTTTATGGGGGCGGCTCTTTTTTTACAAAACTCGATATTTTCCTATTGACAAAAATGTTTCCTTGATGCAAAATATATTTATTAGAAATAGAGAGAAGGCAGGCATATGGAGTCAGAGGAGCTTATCATAAATAAAAAAAAGAAAAAGGGAGCGTGGATTCAAGACGCGCACAATGTTAGTTTGGAAGAAGTGCATAGCACGGTTCGGATCCCTAAAAATGCTGGTTTTATGAAAAAATTGTTGGCGTTTATAGGGCCAGGATCGCTTGTTGCGGTTGGTTACGTGGATCCGGGGAACTGGGCGACATCAATTGCTGGGGGCGCGAGATTTGGCTATACGTTGCTTAGTGTTGTTTTAATTTCCAACTTAATTGCGATGCTTTTGCAAAGTTTGTCGGCGAAGCTTGGAATTGTGACGGGAATGGATCTCGCGCAGGCAACTCGGGCTGCTGTTGGGAAAAAAACGGCGGTGGTGCTGTGGATTTTGACGGAGCTCGCTATTATTGCAACGGATATTGCGGAGGTCATTGGCTCTGCCATTGCGCTGAATTTATTGTTTGGTATCCCGCTGCTTTTAGGGGTGGCGATTACGACGCTCGACGTCTTGCTGCTTTTACTTTTACAGAAAAAAGGGTTTCGTATTATTGAATCCATCGTCATTGTTTTAATGACAACCATTCTTTTAATATTTGGGTTTGAGGTTGTGGTTTCGCACCCGAACGTGGCGGAGCTTATGAAAGGCTATATTCCGCAAAAAGAAATTGCGACAAACCCTGCGATGCTTTTCATTGCGCTTGGCATACTTGGGGCGACAGTGATGCCGCACAATTTGTATTTGCACTCGTCACTTGTGCAGACGAGGCGCTACGACCGGACACGAGATGGGAAGAAGGAAGCGGTCAAATTCGCGAAGATTGACTCCACTTTTTCCCTAACCGTAGCTTTTGTTATTAATTCTATGATTTTGATTCTCGGCTCCGCGGCATTTCACGGTACGGGGCTGAATGTGACGGAGATTGAGGGGGCGTATAATCTGCTCGGTCCGACGCTTGGCATGGGGATTGCGAGCACGCTTTTTGCTGTGGCACTTCTTCTTTCTGGACAAAATTCGACCATTACGGGTACTTTAAGCGGTCAAATCGTCATGGAGGGTTTTATTCACCTTTGTATGAAACCGTGGCTACGGCGTGTGATTACGAGGCTTCTTGCGGTCATTCCTGTGTTTATCGTGACGCTTCTAGCGGGCGAAAAAGGAACGGGTTCGCTGCTGCTTTGGAGTCAGGTTATTCTTAGCCTGCAATTGCCGTTTGCGGTTGTACCACTCGTTTTGTTTACGAGCAGCAAACAAAAAATGGGTGAGTTTGCGAATAGCCGCTTAGTGAAAATCACCGCCTGGTGCGCAACAATTGTGATTGTGGCGCTGAATATTTTCTTACTTAGTTATATCGTTATGACGGGTCAAGATTTAGGGTAACACACGGCGGGGGATTTATAGTAAAATGGATGAGAAGCCTAAGGAAAAAGGAGCATATACGATGGGCAATTATCTTGAAATCCCGAATTTGGACAAAAATTTTCCGTTTCGTACATTTACAAATGATGGCGAAGTGCTTGTGTATCCTCATTGGCATAAAGAAATCGAAATCATTTATGTGCTTCGTGGCAGTTTGAATTTAGGTGTGAACGATGTGCCGATTCAGATGAATGCGGGAGAAATTCAAATCATTAATGGCGGCGATGTACATTATTTTCTTGGTTCCCCGAACAGCGAGCGAATCGTGATTCAATTTGATTTGGCGTTTTTCCAACAAGATAAGAAGTCAGATGAGCAAGCCGATTTACGGCGTTTGTTTCAAACATGCGTAAGCTCAAGCAGGCACTGGGACGATCCGATTCGTTCGAAGATGCGCGAACTGATTTTGGCGATTCACGAAGAAGAGCAAAAGCAGAAAGACGGATTTGAATATGCGACAAAGGCCAAAATGTTGGAGATGCTCGTTTTGCTATACCGCGAAGTGCCAAAAAATGAAGCTATTCCAGATAACTTGTTTCAAGGCGAGGCCGTTTTGAAATCGCAGGAAACGTTAGAGATGCTTGATGAAATTTTTTCTTATATTGAACAGCGCTACAAAGAGCCAATTGCTTTACAGGAAATGGCTGATTTGACTGGCTTTAGCACGTATTACTTCACAAAGTTTTTTAAACGCAACACGGGTATGACTTTTGTTACCTTTTTAAATGATTATCGTTTAAATAAAGCAAAATGGATTTTAATAAATGAAGCCTATCCAATTACGGAAGTTGCGGAAATGACGGGCTTTAGTAGTGTCAAAACGTTCCACCATGCTTTTAAGCGAGCGATGGGAATTGCGCCACTTAAATTCAGGAAGACAATATACGAGAAGAATCGGACAATAAAGTAGGAAGAATTTCTCTCATTTGTTTTGTATGATAAGGCTATACAAAACGAATGGGGGATTTTTTTATGAAGATTGGAATTATCGGTTGTGGTGGTATTGCAAACGGAAAACATATGCCTAGTTTGGCGCAAGTTGAAGGTGTGGAAATGGTCGCTTTTTGCGATATTATTCGAGAACGTGCAGAGGCGGCAAAACGTGATTTTGGGACAGAAAATGCAAGCGTATACACGAACTTCAAAGAACTGTTAACGGATAAAAGTATTGATGTGATTCATGTTTGTACGCCGAATATTTCGCATGCCGAAATTACAATTGCGGCGTTACATGCGGATAAACATGTGATGTGTGAAAAACCGATGGCGAAAACGGCTAAGGAAGCTCAGGCGATGATTGATGCGGCAAAGGAAACAGGGAAGAAATTAACCATTGGGTATCAAAATCGTTTCCGCAAAGATTCTCGTTATTTACATACGGTTTGCGCGGACGGGGAACTGGGCGATATTTATTATGCGAAGGCGAGAGCAATTCGTAGACGTGCTGTACCGACATGGGGCGTATTTTTAGACGAGGAAGCTCAAGGCGGCGGCCCGCTGATTGATATTGGCACACATGCGCTTGATTTAACATTATGGATGATGGATAACTATAAGCCGAAATATGTAGTTGGAAATAGCTACCATAAACTTTCAGGGACGGAAAATGCGGCCAATGCTTGGGGTTCTTGGGATCCAGCTAAATTTACTGTGGAAGATTCGGCGTTTGGTTTTATTACGATGGAGAACGGCGCAACAATTGTGCTTGAAGCGAGCTGGGCGCTGAATACGCTAGACGTTGGGGAAGCGAAAACGGTGCTTTCAGGGACACTAGGCGGTGCGGATATGGAAGATGGCCTACGAATTAATGGTGAGGCGCACGGTTTAACATATGAGAAAAAAATTGACCTTGAAACTGGTGGCGTGGATTTCTATGATGGAACGGGTGAGGATCCAGCTGTTCTTGAAGCACAAGCTTGGATTGAGGCACTTCGGGAGGGTCGCGATCCAGTCGTTAGGCCAGAGCAGGCACTAGTTGTGACACAAATTCTAGAAGGCATTTATGAATCGGCAAAAACTGGAAAACCGGTATTTTTTAATTAGAAAGTAGGGGGTTTTGATGAAACAAAAAATCGGACTGCAAATGTGGAGTGTGAAGGAAGATGCAGAACGCGATTTTTTTGGAACACTTGAAAAAATTGCGGAAATGGGCTACGACGGCGTTGAATTTGCGGGTTATTACGGCGTGAGTGCGGCGGATTTGAAGGCGAAGCTCGCGGAACTTAATCTTACGGTAGCAGGTTCGCACATTCCGCTTGAACGCTTGCTTGGCAACATTCGTGAAGTGATTGACTACGAAAAAACGCTTGGTAATAAACATATCGTTTGTCCATATGCGGATTTTAAATCGGCTGAAGCGTGGGCGGAACTGGCTGAACAGTTTGAACAAATTGCGCAAGTCGCGACACAGGCGGGCATGACGTTTAGCTATCACAACCATGCACATGAATTTCGAATGATTGACGGCCAATATATTTTAGACTTTTTGCTCGAAAAAGCGCCACATATTTCGCTCGAACTGGACACGTATTGGGCGGAATTTGCGGGTGTGTCGGCGCCCGATTACATGGAAAAATACAAAACCAGAATGTCGCTTGTGCATTTGAAAGACCGTTTAGGCGACGAAAGCACTGAAATCGGAAATGGCGATTTAAATATCCAAAGTTTTGTTGATGCGGCACGTAAAAATGGCACGGAATGGCTTATTGTGGAACAGGAAGCGTTTCAGAAATTCGAGCCGCTTGAGAGCATTGAAACGGGCTTTCGTAGCCTAGAAGGGATGGTAGCAAAATGACACAAGTCACAGTTTGGAATGAGTTTCGCCATGAGAAAGAAAGCGAGGTCGTGAAAAGCATTTATCCGGATGGGATTCATGGTCAGATAGCGTCATTTCTAAAGGCGGCGGGCTTCGATACGCAGACGGCCACGCTTGATGAGCCTGAACACGGTCTTACGGAAGACGTTTTAAACAAAACCGATTGTTTGATTTGGTGGGGGCATATGGCGCATGGCGAGGTATCGGAAGAAATTGTTTCGCGTGTACAAAAGCATGTTCTCCGTGGTATGGGACTTGTTGTGCTTCACTCGGGGCACATGTCGAAAATTTTTATGCGTCTTATGGGCACAAGTTGCGATTTGAAGTGGCGTGAGGCGGACGAGCGCGAGCGGCTTTTTGTGGTCGATCCGAGTCACCCGATTGCAGAAGGCATTCCAGAATCGTTTGAGCTTGAAAAAGAAGAAATGTACGGCGAGCATTTTGATATTCCAGCGCCTGATGAAACGGTGTTCTTAAGTTGGTTTGAAGGCGGAAATGTATTCCGGAGCGGAATTACGTATAAACGCGGCAACGGGCGAATTTTTTACTTCCAACCAGGCCACGAATCCTACCCAACTTATCACCATGAATGGGTGCAAAAGGTGATTGTAAACGGGGTTAAATGGTGTTCGGAAAATCGCAAGACGTATCCAGAGTATGGGAATCAGCAACCATTTTATACAATTGGAAAGGAGTAATGAGCGATGAAATTAGGAGTTTTTACGCCGCTATTTGCGGATTTAAGTTTAGAGGAAATGCTAGATAAGGCGAAAGAAAGCGGGCTTGACGCGGTGGAAATTGGAACGGGAGGAAATCCTGGGAATCATCACTGCCCAACTGATGAGCTTTTGGAAAGTGCTGCTGCGCGCGAGGCGTATCTTGCGAAATTTCAAGAGCGCGGGATTCAAATTAGTGCGCTAAGCTGTCATGATAATCCGATTTCGCCTGTTAAAGAGGAACGCGAGGCGGCGGATCTGATTTTGCGGAAAACAATTAGGTTGGCGGCACTTTTAGGCGTTCCGGTTGTCAATACGTTTTCGGGGACTGCGGGGGATTCAGACGAAGCGAAGGCGCCAAACTGGCCTGTCATTCCTTGGCCGACGGTTTATAGCGACATGAAAACGTGGCAGTGGGAAACGAAACTCATCCCGTATTGGAAAGAAATTGGCAAATTGGCGGAGGAGCATGGCATCAAAATTGGTATCGAGCTACACGGCGGCTTCCTTTGCCACACACCTTACACAATTTTAAAATTACGGGAAGAAACGAGCGATGCAATTGGGGTCAATCTTGACCCAAGTCATCTTTGGTGGCAGGGGATTGATCCGGTTGGCGCAATTAAAATTTTAGGCGAAGCCGGTGCGATTCATCATTTCCATGCGAAAGACACCTATTTAGACCAAGATAATATTAATATGTATGGCCTTACAGATATGCAACCTTATGGGGAAGTAAAAACGCGTGCGTGGACATTCCGTTCAGTGGGGTGTGGTCATAGCCTCGCAGAATGGTCTGATATGATGAGTGCGCTTCGTACGTACGGCTATGATTATGTTGTGAGTATTGAGCATGAAGATCCGCTCATGTCGATTGACGAAGGTTTCAAGCGCGCGGTAACGAATTTGCGTTCGATTTTGATTCGTGATACGCCGCAAGATATGTGGTGGGCATAATGGAAAAGGTGAATTTAGTTATTGTTGGTTTCGGTGGCATGGGGACGTACCATGTGGAGCTTGCTAAAATGAGCGACCATGTTGTTCCTGTTGGGGCTTATGATATTGATGAAAATGTGCACGAAAAAATTCGTGAAAAAGGCTTGCGCGTTTATCGGAGCTATCAGGAAGTTTTGGCTGACGAGTCGGTTCATGCGGTTTTAATTGCGACACCAAATGATGTGCATAAAAAGCTAGTCATTCGCGCGTTAGAGTCTGGCAAGCACGTTTTATGTGAAAAGCCGGTTACGCTAAATAGCGAGGAGCTAAAAGAAATTTTAGCGGTGGCAAAGAAGACTGGGCGGACGTTTATGGTGCATCAAAATCGGCGCTGGGATCAGGATTTCTTGATTATAAAACGCATGCTTCAGGAGAAAGCAATTGGCGATGTATTTCGAATTGAATCGCGCGTGCAAGGGGCAAATGGTATTCCCGGTGACTGGCGTCATTTGAAAGCGCAAGGTGGTGGCATGGTACTTGACTGGGGCGTTCATTTGCTCGATCAGCTGCTATTTATGGTTGATTCGCGCATCAAGAGTGTGTCTGCGAACCTAAGCTTTATTTTAGGAGATGAAGTGGACGATGGTTTTACGAGTTTAATTTCGTTTGAAAATGGTGTGACGGCGCATATTGAAGTGGGGACGACGAACTTTATTAAGCTACCACGCTGGTATGTCCTCGGCACGAACGGAACGGCGGTCATTCGCGACTGGGATATGAGCGGGGAGATGGTAATTGCAACGGAAAATCTGCATAATTCCGAGCCGACACCGATTCAAGCAGGGCAAGGCCTAACCAAAACGATGGCGCCACCTTCCGAAGAGGCGACGGAAACCGTTTCGCTGCCGGCACCACTTGAAATGGAAACGAGCCTGTATAACAATTTTGCGGACGTCATTTTAAATCAGGCAGAACCAATTATTAAAAATGCAGAAGTTTACCGCGTATTGATTTTAATCGAAGCGATTTTTAAAGCCGCAGAAGAAAATAAAATTATTGAAAACTTTGATATCGTTTAAAAAAACGCCACGGTGGAACATTACTAAAAACAGCTTGATTTCTTAAAAGCAGGAATCAGGCTGTTTTTTTTAGAAAAAGGAGTGGTAGTCTTGGAAAAAGTACTATTTGTGTTGCTCGACGAATTTGCCGATTGGGAAATTGCCTCCCTTGCAGCGGCTATCAATGAAACACCAGAAAATGGCGAGGAAAAGCGTTATTTAGTAGAAACCGTGTCCCTTTCAAAAGAACCTATTAAGTCCATTGGCGGAATTACGGTGCTGCCCGACTACGCGCTAAATGAAGTACCAACAGATTTTGTGGCACTCATTTTGATTGGCGGAAATTCATGGCGCAAAAAAGAAAGCGAAGATGTTATGGAACTCGTGCACTATGCAATTAAGCGCAACGCCGTCTTAGGTGCGATTTGTGATGCGGCTTATTTCATTGGCTCGCATGGCGTTCTAAATGAAGTGCAACATACAGCGAATTATTTAGAGGAGTTGCGGGAAGTGCCCGTTTATAAAGGCGAAAAACACTTTGAAGAAAAGCAAGCCGTTCGAGATGGCTTAATCGTTACAGCGAATGGTTCCGCCATTTTTGAGTTTGCGAAGGAAGTTATGCTTGCGATGGAAGCCTTCCCGAAAGAGGAAATTTTGGAATGGTATGATTTCTTTAAACTAGGCTATTACGAGGCGAAAAAGAAAGGCAAATGACAAACGGCGAATATGGCCGTTTGTCATTTGCCTCGTTTAAATATCTTCCGGATTAAGAATGGAAAGCGTCATATGATCTTCCCATTTTCCGTTAATTTTAACATTTTTCCGTGCAATACCTTCTTTTTCAAAGCCAGCTTTTTCTAAAACACGCATGCTCCGAATATTGTGCGGCATGACACCAGCCTCAAGACGGTGCAATTTTAGCTCAGAAAAGGCGATTTCAACAACTTGTTTGACCGCTTCAGTCATATAACCACGGCCATTCATTTCTTTATCTAAAAAGTAACCAATCCAAGCGCTTTGCAAACTATGGCGCAGTACACCAGTGAGCGCGATAAGACCGATGATAGTTTGATCATCTTCAATTAGATACGAATAAGCTTGATCTTTTTCGCGGTCTGACATGGCTTGCATGATGCGTCTTTTTTGTCCAGCAAGCGTATAAAATTCTTCATTTCTTAGCCCTGTGTAGTTTTGGAAAAATTCCCGGTTGCGCAGTTCGAGCGCAAGTAAGTCCTCTGCATCAGACAGTCCCATTTGTCGTATGTGCATCATAAAGCCCCCCAAAAAACGTTTAACTATTTTTAGTATACACGAGTTGGAAAGGTCAGGCGACTTTTAACGCGTTAAAACCATTTCAATGTCATGCAAGTACTTGACCTGCCCTTGTTCTAAGTTTAAAGCAAGCCGGGAGATAACGCCTAGTAGGTCGTTGTTCATTCGAATTTTCTCCGTAATAATGACGCGCGTTTGGTTGTCCTTCGCCGTCTTATATTCCTCCCAAATGTAGCCGCTAAAAAAGCGATGTTTAATTTTATAAACGCGATATTTAGTAGGTTGTTCATCAATGATATGGAATTCCAGTTTTTGCCCGTTCGGATAAAATTCAGTTATTTTATTTGAGGAAGGTTCAGTTTCTACACGTATAATATCTGTCCGCCAAGATACATTACTACGATTGGCTAATAGTTCCCAAACTCTGTCAATAGGGGCAGAAACAATACGTTCAGCTACAGATTTTTCATAGAGCCACATAAAAATTCCCCTTTCTTTCTAATTAACGTTCTTATACCTTTTTTCGGTTTGTTTAAAACGCATTTGACAGAAATTAAAATATGGTTTATTCTGCTAATGAACAGGAAGTGTTGAAATTGAGATTAATTGTACCGTTAGTAGAAAAGATTTCCTCTGCACAACTGAATGCGACAAGGCATTGTGTAGAGGCTAATAAATTCGAAATTCCTTGTCGGTAAAAGCCGCAAATTGAGGTAGTTTATTTGTGTTGCATTTTTACCGACAGTGACTGAAATTTATTTAAAAGGCCAAAGACAAGTGCGCTTGTCTTTGGCCTTTTGTTTTGATAGGAAACAGGAGGCGAACGGAACGCTTCCTGTTTTTTTATTTTGTTCGAAAGAGGAGATTGAAATGAGTATTTTAGAAGTGAGAAATTTAACGCAAAGTTTTCCAGATCGCTTACTGTATAAAGAAGCGGAATTTAGTATTTACAAAGGAGAACATGTTGGTGTCGTAGGTCAAAACGGCGCAGGCAAAAGCACGCTTTTACAAATTCTACTTGGACAGCTTTTGCCAGATAATGGTGTCATCAAGTGGCAACAAGGCTTACAAATTGGGCATTTAGACCAATATGCGGAAGTGGACGGCGATCACGACATCGAAGCTTATTTGAAGCTTGCCTTTGCGGATTTCTTTCATAAAGAAGAAAAAATGAATGAGCTGTACGCGACTGGTGATGCAGAAGCAATTGAAATGGCAGCGAAAATCCAAGAAACACTACTCCAAATGGATTTTTACGGGATTGACCGAAAAATTGCGGAAGTGACGCGGGGGCTAGGGATTGATGCGTTTTTAGGGCAGCAAGTGAAAAGTTTAAGCGGCGGTCAACGCGCCAAGGTGATTTTGGCGAAGCTACTACTCGAAGCGCCAGATGTTCTGATTTTAGATGAACCGACGAACTTTTTAGATGAATTCCATATTAAGTGGCTTTCAGGCGTATTGCAATCTGCGGAAGGTGCGTTTATTGTGGTATCGCATGACCAGGCGTTCTTAGAGGCAGTGACGACGCATATTTTAGATGTTGAATTTGGGACGATTAAAAAGTATACGGGAAACTATCAAGCATTTTTAGGACAAAAAGCGCATTTACAGGAAGCCTATACGCGTGAATATACGAAACAGCAAAGGAAAATTTCGGAAACGGAAGCGTATATTCGGAAAAACAAGGCGGGTGTTCATTCAAAATTGGCGCGGGGGAGGCAAAAACAATTGAATCGGCTGGAACGGATTGCCCCTCCGACGTTCCACGAAAAACCTCGCTTTATTTTTAAAGAAAAAACGGGCGTAGTTAGTGGCGAAAGCCTAGTCGTATCAAAACTTTTAGTTGGCTATCAAAAAGCGCTTTTGCCCGAGCTTGATTTCTACGTGCATGCCGGCGAAAAGCTTGTGATTACAGGGTTCAACGGCATAGGGAAGTCCACGCTTTTGAAAACGATCCTTGGCAAAATTCAAGCCCTTTCTGGAAAAGCTGTTTTTGCTAAAAACGTGCGTATTGGTTACTTTGAGCAAGACCTCGTTTTCCAAGCACCAGAAATGACGCCCCTCGCCTACATTAAAAACAAGTTTCCTGAAAAGGGGACAAAAGAAGTTCGGCAAATTTTAGCGCGTAGCGGCATCCGTGCCGAGTTTGTGGAACGCCCAATTGCTACACTGAGCGGCGGCGAACAGTCCAAGCTAAAACTAACAGAGCTCCTTCTTCTTGAAACGAACTTTTTGATTTTAGATGAGCCGACCAATCATTTGGATGCACTTGCGAAAGCAGCGCTTAGGAAGGCACTTCAAACGTACAAAGGAAGCTTACTTTTAGTATCGCATGAAGCCGATTTCTATAAAAATCTAGCAGAACGCGAATTAAAGTTGTGAGGACAAACAGTTTTTACTACAATAGAAGAAAAGGGGGAGAAGCTTATGCAAACGAATGTGAGTTTACTAATTAAGAAACCTGTAGCGGTCGTTTTTGAAGCATTTATTGAACCAGACGTGACAACCAAGTTTTGGTTTACCAAAAGTTCCGGTAAGTTAGTTGTTGGTCAAAAAGTAACGTGGGACTGGGAAATGTATGGTGTCTCGGATGAAATTTTAGTTTTAGAAATTATCCCAAATGAGCGTATTCACGTCCGCCATGCGAATGCAAAAGAAACGATTTGGAAGTTTGAGGCGTATTCAGAAACTGAAACTATCGTTAAAATCCAAAATGGTGAATTTAATGAACTGAGTGAGATTATTGATGCAACGGAAGGCTACACGCTCGTATTAAGTGGACTTAAAGCCTATTTAGAGCAGGGCGTCTTGTTAAATTTAATAGAAGATAAGCATCCTAACGCAAGAGTGGATAGAGAAAAATAGAGAGCTAATTGATAAAATGAAAAAATATCACAAATTTAGCTTTAGATTTCACAAACTGAACATGGCTTTGTATCAGGTTTTCATGCTGATGTTGAGCTTTGAATGTTCAGTTTGTATTTATTTTTAGTTTATAAATATTATAATTTACTGTTGACATCTTCCTAAAATCAGATGATAATTTAAAAGTGAGCAATCACGAATTAAAGCTTTTAGGAGGAATTTACATGTCATTAATTGGAAAAGAAATAGAGGAATTTACGGCGAAAGCATTCCACCAAGGTGAATTTATTGATGTATCATCTGAAAACTTTAAAGGAAAATGGAGTGTAGTTTGCTTTTATCCAGCAGATTTCACATTTGTTTGCCCGACAGAGCTTGAGGATTTGCAAGACCAATATAAAACGCTTCAAGATTTAGATGTAGAAGTTTATTCTGTTTCTACAGATACGCACTTTACACATAAAGCATGGCACGATTCTTCAGATGCCATCGGTAAAATCGAGTACATAATGATTGGCGATCCGTCACACACTATTTCAAATATTTTCGATGTGCTGGACGAAGAAGAAGGCTTAGCAAATCGCGGAACATTTATTATTGATCCAGACGGAGTTGTTCAAGCTGTAGAAATTAACGCAGATGGTATTGGTCGCGACGCTAGTACTTTAATCGATAAAATTCGCGCAGGTCAGTACGTGCGGAATAATCCAGGCGAAGTTTGCCCAGCGAAATGGAAAGAAGGCGCTGAAACGCTTAAACCGAGCCTTGACCTTGTAGGGAAAATCTAAAGATGCCTTTAGAAAAAGAAATCAAAGAACAGCTAGCGGGTTATCTGGAATTACTTGAGCAAGATATTGTCTTAAAGTTAAGTGTCGCAGCAGATGAAAACTCCGAGAAGCTGGCAGAATTTGTAACAGAAATTGCCGAGATGTCGCCTAAAATCCACATGGAAAAAGCGAGCCTTGCGAAAACGCCTAGCTTTAGCGTCGAACGCGTTAATGAAGATATGGGCATTGTTTTTGCGGGCATTCCACTCGGGCACGAATTCACTTCATTCGTTTTAGCGATATTACAAGTGAGCGGCCGGGCACCGAAAGTGGACGAGAAAATCATTCGGCAAATCAAAAAAATTAGTGGAACGTTCCACTTCGAATCTTACGTTAGCCTAACATGTCACAACTGCCCGGACGTCGTTCAGGCACTCAACATCATGAGCATTTTAAACCCAAATATTAGCCATACGATGGTTGAAGGCGGTATGTTTAAAGCGGAAGTCGAAGCGAAAAACATTATGGCTGTTCCGACAGTTTTTGCAAACGGTGAGCCATTTGGAAATGGCCGCATGACAATCGAACAAATCGTAACTAAAATTGCTGGTGCAGCTGACGCGTCGGAGTTTGAAACAAAAGAACCGTTTGATGTCCTCGTCATTGGTGGCGGGCCGGCTGGCGCTAGCGCGGCGATTTACGCGGCTAGAAAAGGTATTCGAACGGGTATCGTAGCTGAAACTTTTGGTGGCCAAGTTTTAGAGACTTTAGGCATCGAAAATGTGATTGGAACGAAATATACGGAAGGTCCGAAGCTGATGGCGCAAGTGGAAGAGCATGTGAACGAGTATGATGTTGACGTGATGAAATCCGTTCGCGTAGCAAGCCTTTCGAAAAATGAACAAGTGGAAGTAACGCTTGAAAATGGCGCCGTATTGACGAGTAAAACCGCAATTATTTCAACGGGTGCTAGATGGCGTAATATCGGCGTTCCTGGCGAACAAGAGTTTAAAAACAAAGGTGTTGCGTATTGTCCGCACTGCGATGGCCCTCTTTTTGAAGGAAAAAAAGTTGTCGTTGTGGGCGGCGGTAATTCTGGAATTGAAGCCGCGATTGATCTCGCAGGAATCGTCAAACATGTGACGGTGCTCGAATTTATGCCAGAATTAAAAGCAGACCAAGTGTTACAAAAACGCCTATACTCTTTACCAAATGTAACGGTGCTGAAAAACGTTCAAACGAAAGAAATTACGGGTGACAGCAAAGTAAATGGCGTAACATACGTGGACCGCGAAACAAATGAAGAAACGCATATTGATGTGGAAGGCGTCTTCATTTTAATTGGTCTGGCACCAAACACAGAATGGCTAGAAGGCACTGTGGAGCGCACGAAAATGGGCGAAATTATAGTAGATAAACACGGCGCGACAAATGTGCCAGGCGTGTTTGCTGCTGGGGATTGTACGGATAGTGCTTATAAACAAATTATCATTTCGATGGGATCAGGTGCAACAGCTGCGCTGGGCGCGTTTGATTATATGATTCGGAATTAAAAACTTAGCAGGCATTTTAGTGCCTGCTAAGTTTTTCTATTACCAATTATTAGGCGCATTTTTGATTAAACTAATGATATATTGTTCGGTAAGTTTTCTCTGTTGATTGGTTAATAGCCAATTTATTGCTGGTCCCGAAAACAGTAAAAAAGTAATATAGAGTGTTCCTAACATCTCTAAAGGAGATTTAAAGTACGCTGTTATAAAACTTCCAATAAGTCCTAGAAGAAATGAAGCTAAAATAGGTATGAAAACAGGGATGGGTGCTTTGTTTTTTGCTTCAAAATAACTTAAGAGCAAGTGTCTTTCTTCAGGAGATAAATTTAAAATACTACTTTTGATTTTTTTGAGTTTACGATATGTATTCTTTTTTTTATATGAATTGTTACTGTCAATTTCGAAGGCTTGAATTTCAAATCCAATTCTTCTATTCATGCCTTTTTTTAAATATTCATAGGAATTTTTATAGGTTGGGGCAAGCATTAATCCAAGCATCAATAGCGTGACTAGAATTAAATATGTCCAGTTAGTTATTTCTATGAAAACTAAAAAAACACTTCGAGATAATAATGCTTTTGAAACAAAAGTGATGATAAGATATAAGATAGTGAGTATTAGTGTTAACACCATGGAATAACGTCGTTTACGATAAAATTTTATAACGATATTTATAATTTTGTCCAAGTTGATTTTCTCTCCCATATATGTGTATTTTATAAAATTGAGTAGGATTCTGCTTATTTTATTTAAAACAAAAAGCCTTGAAAAATCAAGGCTTTTTGTGCGAACGGAGAAACGGGGATTCGAACCCCGGCGCGAGTTAGACCCGCCTAACAGATTTCGAGTCTGTCCCCTTCAGCCGGACTTGGGTATTTCTCCACGACAAAAGTTATTGTATAATAAAACAGCTTAAAAAGCAACAGCCACTTGTTTAAAATAGGGGATTTGGCGAGTTTTTTAATTAAAAGATGATATCGTTTTCATGAAATGGTAAAATGAAAGTATCTTAATTAAAGAGGTGGAAATAGTGGAACAGTTAAAACTTGGTGGCAAACTTGCTGCGCCTAGCATTGCAATTGGCTGTATGCGTATGGCTGATTTATCGGTTGAAAAAGCAGAGAAAGTGATTCAGACTTCTCTTGAAAATGGCTTGAATTTTTTTGATCACGCGGATATTTATGGCGGTGGGAAATCGGAAGAAATTTTTGCAGAAGCGATTCAAAAGGCTTCTGTACCGCGCGAAAAACTTATTTTGCAATCGAAATGTGGGATTCGAAATGGCTTCTTTGATTTTTCGAAGGAACATATTATAAACTCAGTTGAGGGGATTTTAAAACGGTTGCGTACGGAGTATTTGGATGTCCTGTTACTACATCGTCCGGATACGCTTGTTCAACCAGAAGAAGTAGCGGAAGCTTTCTTTGAACTTGAAAAGAGTGGGAAAGTGCGTCATTTTGGTGTGAGTAATCAGAATCCGCTTCAAATTGAGCTTTTGAAGAAATCTGTGGAGCAGGATTTGCTTGTGAATCAGCTGCAGTTTAGCATTATGCACACAGGCATGATTGATGCAGGGCTAAATGTGAATATGACGGTTGATGCTGGAGTTGTGCGCGATAGCGGGATTTTGGATTACAGCCGTTTAAATGATATGACAATTCAGGCCTGGTCGCCGTTCCAATACGGCTTTTTTGAAGGTGTGTTTTTGGATAACCCGAAATTTCCGGAATTAAATCAAGCAGTCAATCAATTGGCGGAGAAATATCAAGTTTCGAACTCAGCAATTGCGGTGGCTTGGATATTACGCCATCCGGCTAAAATTCAAACGGTGCTTGGAACGATGAACCCGGAACGTATTGCAGGAATTCGCAAAGGCGCTGACATTGAGTTGACGCGTGAAGAATGGTATGAAATTTACCGTGCAGCTGGAAATGTGTTGCCGTAAAGAAAACTGGAAAGGCGTAGAAGATTTTTTCTATGCCTTTTTTTAAAGGGGAATGGTATGAAATTTGAATTATGGAATGAACATACATTTTATTCGCGAGTGAACGAAGCAAAAATTTATGCGGCGATGGCTGACTTAGAAAGCGGCTATTGCCGAGTGCTGGTGCTAGAATCCACGCCTAGTTTAGCGGGGAGCTCCTATATTCAAGCGATGAAGGAAAAAGATAGTTATACGGTTGAAATCCGTTTTGAGAACGGTGATGAGTCGTTCAAACAGTTACAAAGAAAAATGGTGGATGTTGAAGAACTTACCAATCTTTTTCAAGCCTATGCAAATGGAATTCCGCCAAACATCGAGGGGTGGAAAGACATCACGGAACTTGTTGCTTGGTATTTTGATGATGCCGAAACAGGTGTCACGCGCGAAACCTCGCACCCTTATTTTCGACAAGCTTTCCTAGCCGATATTTATTACGACATTAGTCAAGAGGAGGCACCCTTTGGAAACGATACAGGTGCTGATACGCTCGCTTTTTTAGAAGAACTAATTGAAGCGGATGAGCTGGAAGATTTAGATGCTTACCCGAAAGAGTTAATCGAAGAGAACTGGGAAATGGACTTTTTTCCTGCAAGTGAAAACCTTTCGGAGGAAATAAAGCAAACGTATAAAACAGAAATCTATCAATCCTACCAAGTCATCATCGCAACTGGTTTTTCCTCGATTAAAATCACTGGCGAAATTTCTGAAGAGCTCAAACAGGAAACCGTGCTTGCGCTTCAAAAGTTAGCGGATATGACAAATAAATCCATTTATGAACAACAGGCAACAGCGATGGAAAAGTTTTCGCTAAATTCGTGAATTTATTGCCAGTTCCATTGAATTACCTTGCTAAATTTAGTATAATAAAGGTGAAAAAATAATATAAATTTAATGTAAATCTGTTTCTCACGCTAGTGGGAGCAGATTTTCGTGTTTTTTAGGGGAACGAAAATGATTCTCAAATAGAAAGGATGGGGAAAACATGCAAAAAATAAGAGAAAATGTTGCTTTTATTGCAACCGCTGTGAGTGGGATACTCATACTAATCGGCTGGCAACTGGAAGGCAAAATTTCGGAAATGGGCATTGCGATTATTTTTATAACGGCCTTCATTATCGGTGGTTTCGAGCAAGCGAAATCGGGTATTTTGGATACCATCAAAACGCATAAGTTGAACGTTGAACTACTGATGGTCCTTGCCGCAACAGGTGCGTCCATTATCGGATACTGGCTGGAAGGGGCCGTCTTGATTTTCATTTTCTCACTAAGCGGGGCGCTTGAAACTTATACGACAAACAAAAGCAAGCGCGAGCTTACAAAATTGATGGCTTTAAAGCCTAAAACCGCTTTTTTGCAATGGGAAAAAGGAGAGTTAACAGAAGTGCCCGTCGGTGACCTAGCTATTGGCAATCTCATTTTAGTTCGCCCGGGTGAGCGCGTTCCAATTGATGGCGTGATTTGTGGCGGTGAAACGACCGTGGACGAATCCGCGATAAACGGCGAATCGATGCCGAAAGAAAAATCAAATGGCGCTGACGTATTTGGCGGGACCGTCAATTTGACTGGCGCCGTTACGGTTTCTGTCAGCAAAACGGAAGGGGAAACGCTGTTTAGCCAAATCATTCAAATGGTGCAAGACGCTGAAAATCAGCCCTCTGAAACAGCGGCTTTCATCGAGCGCTTCGAGGACAAATATGTCAAAGCCGTGCTCGTTTTAGTCGGCATCATGTTGTTCTTGCCGCATTTCGCACTCGGTTGGACGTGGAATGAAACCTTTTATCGCGCCATGGTTCTCCTAACCGTCGCCTCGCCGTGCGCACTCGTCGCCTCCGTCACACCCGCGACACTCGCCGCAATTTCAAACGGGGCAAGACATGGGATTTTGTTTAAAGGGGGCGTTCACCTTGAGCATTTAAAGCGCGTTCGTGCAGTGGCTTTTGACAAGACAGGCACCTTAACGCGTGGCACACCCAGCCTTACCGATTTTATTTTAGAAACGGAAGACCAAGATGAGCTACTAAATGTCGTCTATACGCTCGAGAAAAATTCCACCCACCCGCTAGCAAGAGCGATTTCAGATGCACTAGGACGCCGCGGCGCCACCTACTTGCAAGGTTTAGTAACCGAAGACGTCCCCGGATTTGGTGTTCAGGCTGCTTACGCAGGTCACAACTGGAAAGTCGGCAAAGCCCGTTTTATAGGCGCAGAAAACACGGCCAAGTATGTAGATGAATACGCCGAAAATTTAGCCAAAGAAGGGAAAACAATCGTTTATGTGGCAAAAGACAATTTAGTGGTTGCGGTGCTCGCATTACGAGACGAGGCCCGCAGAGAAGCCGTCCGGGCGATTTCAGCACTAAAAAGCGATGGCATACAAACGGTGATGGTGACAGGAGATAATGAGGAAACCGGCCTTGCTATTGGAAGAGAAATTGGCATTGATTATGTTATTGCAGGTTGTTTGCCGGAAAATAAAGTGGCTGTGATGAACGATTTAAAAGCTACTTACGGCAGCGTTTGTATGGTCGGCGATGGCATCAATGACGCGCCCGCACTTGCGCATGCGACAGTCGGTGTTGCGATGGGAGAGGGCACCGATATTGCGATGGAAGCCGCAGATATTGTTTTAATGAAAAATGATTTAGAAAAACTGGCTTATGCCAGAAAGCTTTCCGTGCGGCTTTCCCGCATCGTGAAACAAAATATTTTTTTTTCAATTGCAGTTATTATTTCGCTTGTCATTTTAAACGTATTCCAGTCGATCAACTTGCCTTTTGGCGTCATCGGGCATGAAGGAAGTACGATTTTAGTCATTTTAAATGGCTTGCGGTTACTACTAAACAATCGCAAATCCAGACAGCGAACGCATTCACAAACTGGTGAAGACTTCCAACCTAAAATTTACGTGCACACAACACCTTAAAAAAGCTAATTTGAAAAAAAGAACGTTTCTTGCATAGAGAAACGGGAAAAGAAGGGGAGAATAAATTAAAAAAGGGGGCAGCATCATGGAAGACGATTCCAAAAAAATATCGATAAGGCTAATTGTTATATGTATTATCATTGCACTTGTAGTTTTATTTATGATTCTAAACAGAGAAAGTGTAACAATCAACTTATTATTCGGCAAAATGACGATTCCAATTTTCATGGTCATCGCTATTTCTGCAATTTTAGGCTGGCTTGTTGGTTTTCTAGTACCTAAAGTTAGAAAGAAAGACAAGTAAAGGTTAGTTTTTTAAAATCCGTTCGTTATGAGCGGATTTTTGTTTGACTATTTAAAGTCGGGGGAATATCCAAATAGATTTTATGTTTAAGAAGCGTATTCAGGGGGGGATTCGTTTGAAAAAAGCATTCTATTTGTTGTTCAGTTTTTTACTTATCACGCAAATGTTTTTGCCGTATATCGTAAATGCTGATTCAAAAGAAGAGGGTGTCAATTTAGTTAGCTTAAATCAGACAGCAGGAGCTACAGATCAAAATAATTATTTTACATTTAAAGTAACAGCACATGCTAAAAATAGTGATACACAATTAAAAGGGGAAACAATTTCCGTTTCTGAAAAATTTTCGTTACAAGAAGTAAATAAAGGAACGATTTTAGATTCAAATAATCAAGCTGTTGGAACTTATGAAATTAAAGATAATCAATTGCTTTTTGATATACCGGCTGAATTTGAAGCAGATATTACATTTGATGTTGCAGCAACTTACCTTGGAAATGGCACCACGACTGACAAAGACCGCATCGATTTTTCTTCAAGTTTGAATCATTTAAGCAAGGAAGTCACCCTTTATCAAGAACCTGCTAAATCAAACGAAATTGAAAGTGAACTGGAAACGCCGAGCGTAACGGACGACTCTAAAACGTTGCCAGAAAATGGACAAACGAGCACTTCGGGGGAAAAGCCTGAGCAAAGAGCAGTTGCTGCAGATGAACCACAAGATGTAAAAGACATTTTTGCGAGTTTAGGCTATTCAGAGGCAGATTCAACCATACTGACAGGAATGGAATTAACCTATTTTGATGCAGATGGAAATCCTATTGCTGAACCAACCGTGAACGATTATGTTCATTTTAAATTCACGTGGGCGATACCGAATGATGTTGGGGCAGAAATTAATGCAGGGGATTATTATACGTTTCAATTACCTGATACAGTAAAAGTATCGCAAAATCAAACTATACCGCTTGATCCGTATGCCGATGTCGAAGTGAGTACGGATAATACGATAAAGTTTGTTTTTACAGATGCAGTTCATGAAAATTCCAACGTCCATGGGACTTTGGAATTCGACACACAGCTGAACCCAGCAGATATTGATGGTCCGGGAGAAATCACGATTAAGATACCTTTTGAAGATAACATTCCACCTGTTGATATCAATGTTAAACCAGCTGTAGACAGTACCATTGAAAAAAGTGGTCACTTTGATAAAGAACTAAATCCAGATTTTATTTATTGGCAAGTGGATATTAATAAAGCGCTTGATACGATTGATCAAGCTGTTGTGAATGAGAATTTTCCACCGGGCACAACGTATCAATCTGTAAAAGTCTATAAAGTAGAAGTAGATTTATACGGGGAAATATATCCGGGGAGTGCAGAGCTTGTGACTTCGGGATATACAGTAGATGCTGCGGGTAACGTAACGTTTACAACGCCAATTAGTGATGCTTACCGCTTAGAATATACAACAAAAATTGATGAGGATGCGAAACCTGAAAATGGTGGGAATAAGACATTTGAAAATACGGCTATTCTAGATGCAGATGGGACAGAACTCCCAGCTAAAGCGTCTGTTGCGAGCTCATACGGTGTTCTTTTGACTAAACAAGCGAGCAACTATAACCCAGATACGCAAACATCAGAATGGACTGTCAAATATAATTACGGTGAAAAGACAATTGCGCAAGAAGATGCGACACTTCACGATGAGTTTGGAGATAGTCGCATGAAACTTGTAGATGGTTCTGTAGAACTTTATGTAATCACATTTAATCCAGATGGATCGGAAGTTCAGGGTAGGCAACTAATCGAGGGCGTCGACTATAGAATCGAAAATACAAGCAATGGCTTTGATATTGTCTTTTTACATGATATTGATTATGCAGTAAAAATGAAGTATCAGACACAATTAACGGGGATTATTGATGACAATGTAACGATTAATAATTCAATTAATACGGATACAGGAGATACAAGTAACTCGTCTGGTGGTATTGTGCAACAAAACGTCATTAAGACGCTTGGGACAGTCGATTATGATGCAAAAGAGGTTTCGTGGCAAATCGACATTAATAAAAATCATTATATGATGAAAAATTGGCAAATGACTGATGACCTCAGTCCGGGTTTGACTTTGCTACCTGAAACATTCGTCATGACAGATATGGTAACAGGTGCCACACTTGTTGAAAATCAGGATTATTCCTTAGTATATGACGAACCCAATCTTCAATTTACTGTCCAGTTTTTAAATACGTATGCGGCTGGAACTGATCATGACTTCCGTATCACCTACAAAACAACATTTAATACGAGTGTCGACGGGGTGGATGACCCAAATCGGATTTTCCCTAACAATGCCACTACTTCTTGGACAGATGAATCTGATGATACGCATTCGAGCAGTGACGGAGCGACGTTTGACCCGAATGATTCTGCGAAATATGATGGATTTAAAAACGGGAGCTACAATGCGACGACTTCTCGAATTACTTGGTCAATCGGCATTAATTATGACTCGAAAGAACTAAAAGATGCTGTACTCGTGGACCCAATTTTAGGAAATCAGCAATTTGTGCCAGACTCCGTTAAAATTTATCATTATACGGTAAATCCAGATGGCAGTGTTGAAAAAGGAGATGAAGTCGATAACTACGGTGATTTCACCATTATTGAACCTTCTGAAGTTAATAATCAAACGCTTACGGTTCGATTTCCAAATGAGGAATCTGCAGCGTACATTGTCGAATTTAAAACATCATTAAATGGTGAAGTAATTGAGCCCACTTATGATAATGACGCTACATTCACAAATGGCGATGCCGCGCCGCATCACTTAACTGCTGAGGTTTCTATCCAAAATGGTGGAGATTTTGTAAATAAAACTGGTTATCAGGACGAAAATGGTTTCGCGCATTGGTCCATTACTGTGAATCCGAGTGGTTCGACGTTAAATGATGTTGTGGTGACAGACCACCCGTCGAAGAACCAAGCGATAGACAAGAATTCGATTGTTGTGTACCGAACGATTGTGAAACCTGATGGTACGATTGTTAAAAATCCGTACTTACCTCTAGTAGAAGGAACGGATTACTCGGTTTCTTTAACAACGGACTCAGCAACTGGGGAGCAGGAATTGAAGATTGAGTTTCTACACCAAATTAAATCACCATACATTATTGAATATCGCTCATTTGTATTCATAAGCAATGCGCCAGAACAAAAACTGACAAATGACGTCACGGTGAACGGGAATAATGATGTGACGATTAACGACGGTGCAGATGATACGGTTGATGTTGTGGTAATAAATGGCTCGGGGACTGCTGTTGGCGAGACAGGTGGCATTCGTTTCCAAAAAGTTAACGGTGAGGGAGATCAACTGACAGGAGCGAAATTCAGGCTTTGGACTAAAGATAAAATGATTATCCTTAGAGAAGGAACAGTAGATGCGAATGGCGAGTTAGCTTTCGGTAACCTTCCATATGGCGACTACATTCTACAAGAAATTGAAGCACCTGTCGGCTATACAATTAGCGATGAACTTGCAAATGGAAAAGTTGTAACCATTGATGCGGAAACAACGTCAGGTACCGCGCCAATTGAAATTGTCAACAATCCAAATAAAGTTATTCTTCAAAAGGAGAACGCCTCAGGTGAGCCTTTAGTGGGTGCAACATTTAAATTGGAGCAAAATATTGCGGGTTCATGGAATACGATTCAAACGGACGAGGAATTGAAAACAGATTTAAATGGTCAACTTGAAATTGATGGGCTTTTACCGGGAGATTATCGGTTGACTGAAACTTTTGCGCCGCCCGGCTATATATTAAATACAGACCCCATCTTGTTTACAGTTTCTGAAACGGCAGAAGGTCAAATACCAGATATTACACTAGGGCCGTTTATAAATTATACAGGCAGCATTGAAGCTGTGAAGCAAAGTGAGTCTGGACAAATTTTACCCGGAGCTATTTTCGAAGTTAGAGATTCTGAGCAAAATCTGGTGAAACGGGTTGTTTCTGATCGTAATGGGCATATTTCAGTGGATAATCTTGCACCTGGTGAGTATAGTTTGATTGAAATTCGTGCACCTCGTGGGTACATCAAGAATACGACTCCGGTCATGTTTACGATTCCAGATGAATTTTCTGGTGATCCGGGCGTGATGCAGTTAGATGCGTTAGTGAATTATCGAGGCAGTGTCGAGCTTCTGAAAAAGAGCGATTCAGGTGATTCATTGCCAGGTGCCGTCTTTAATTTATATAAAGCGGACGGAACTCTTGTGCAAAGCAATTTGGTGGCAAATAGAAGTGGGAGAATTCAGGTTTCAAACCTTTCGCCGGGAAGTTACTACTTTGTAGAAACAAAGGCGCCAAATGGATATAAATTAAATGCATCAAAAATACAATTTGAGATTGTTGCTGAAGCTGCAGGTAAGCCGAAACGTATTGAATTAACAGCAATAAACCAAGCAAATGAAAATCCAAATGTAACGCCAACGAATCATACGAACGGCGGCAATTCTAACCATTTAGACTTCTCAAAACTTCCTGAAACTGGGGATTCAAGTAATACCGAGTGGTGGTTGATTCTAGGTTTGCTGCTCGTCAGTTCGGCAGGAATCGTTGTGATTAGAGAATATCGGAAGGATAATTAGTCAATACATGAAATCACCCCACCAAACACTACCTCAAGTTAACGAGATGGTGCTTGGTGGGGTGATTTTTGAATGGCATATTAATTGGCATTTTTATTCGAACGTTTTTTCACAAGTTTTACAATCCAATAAACAATAATAAGGAAAATTCCTAGGTAGATACTAAATAGTCCCGTAGCCACATATGCTAAGCCGGGTTCATGAACAATCCCGTCAGCGCCAACTGTAACACCAGCAATCATTGATACAACAAAAGAAATAAAACCTAAAACAATAAAAGCAGGACCACTATATTTAAATACTGTATTCATTTTCTTTCCATCCTTTCGAAATATAAGTTTTATGTGATAAATTAGAAGTAGAACTTCTATGTTTTTATTATAACGGATAGTTTTAGAAAAAACAACATAAATTTATCGAAAAACAATAAAAAAGAGGTGCGAAATGATAAAACGAGAAGAAACCTTACAAAAAATAGTCACGTATTTCCAAACGGAAGAAAGCGTCAAAATGCTTGTTCAGGAAGGTTCTTTCGCAAAAAAAGAGTACATTGATGAATGGTCAGATTTAGATATAAATGTTTGGTTTGAAGGAAAGCATGATTTTTCAAAAAATCTCACTTGGCTTGAAAAAATAGGACGTCCGCTCGTAACTGTGCCGCTTGATTTTCCTGCTCAAGAAGGTATGCGCTCACTCATTGTTATTTTTGATAATGGCGTAAAAGTTGATTTTTCATTTTGGCCGCTCCGCCTACTTGAATCCCCGTTTCCGTATTACAAGAAATATTTAGTTTTGCTTGATAAAAAAGAATTAGGCGGAAAACTTATTTCGTTTTTACAGCAAGATGAACAAGAGCGGCTTGATGAGAAGGGATTTCAGGCGCTGGTTGATGAATTTTACTTGGAGATGCATTATGTGGCGAAGTTTTCAAAGCGAGGGGATTTCTGGTTTGTTGGGCAACTTAAAGCTGGCATTCGCGAAAATTATTTTCTGCCACTCTTAGAGGAGATCGCCTATTTGTATGGTAAGAAGCCGCATTTCCTTGGTCGGCGCATGGCCGACTGGCTACCATCAGTGTGGCTAAACAAAATTCAGCTTTTATTCCAAAAAAATGACTTGGTAGAAGTGTTTGATTTATTTTCAGAACTAGCGCAGGAAATTTGTGTGAAACGTGGTTTTTCTCTTGATGAAAAACGTCTGACGGAGCTTAAAAAAGTGATTGTAAGCGTATAATTTGTGCTTTTTGAGCGCGGCGTATACAGTAAGAGTGGGAGTGAAGTTTATGGAGATTTATCATGTGAAAATGGGGCCAGTGCCCGATAAGCGAAAAGCAGTTTTGTCCATTGGGAAATTTGACGGAATTCATCTCGGGCATCAGAAAATTTTGGAAGCAGCACATCAAGTCAAGCAGGCAGGCGAACAGCTTTCAGTTATAAGTTTTAGCCCGCACCCGCTCTGGGCTTTAAAAAAATTGCCTGAATACCGGGAAGCGATTACGCCACGGACAGAAAAGGAGCGTTGGCTTGCGCATTACGGTGTAGACGTGCTATTTGAAACGGATTTTACACCAAAATATGCAGAAACAACACCTGAAGTTTTTGTGTCTGAACATTTGACCACGCTTCATTTATCCCATATTATTGTCGGTGAAGAATTCAACTTCGGGAAAGGTCGCGCCTCCGATGTGGATCTTTTAACGGAGCTTTGTAAGCCTTTTAATATTTGTGTGACTGCTGTTTCTGTGAAAAAGGATGGAAAAAATAAAGTGAGTTCGACGGATATCCGTGCTATGATTCGGCGTGCAGAATTTCGGGAAGCTGAAAAATGGTTAGGCCACCCGTGGTACGTGTCCGGTGAAGTCCAAGATGGCATCATGACGGGGCTAGACGATTATTGTCTTCCTACCGCAGCCAGCTATAAAACGAACCACGGCCCCGTCCAAATGACCAAAAACCACCAAATAAAAGTGGATTTACCAGATGGCGCGCACACGCTCCGTTTTATAGCCCCGTTCTAATGAAAAGTCTATTTGATATAGGCTTTTTTTAATACGCCAAATCAGACGAGTGGTGAGACTTTAATGACGAAATTTGCCAATGCTTTACTTTTTACTTATTTAGTAATATACTAATTTAGTAAATTAGTAAAAGGAGAATGAAAATGATTCCTGTAAATTTAAAACATAAGCCGGTATTTGTTGTACCAAATTATGAAGATGTCGATGGAAAATTAGCCTATCATTCAGATGCGAAAGGACTTTCGCTTGGCCTAGCACAGTGGAACGACCGCGGGAAAGTAGATATTTCCGCTAAAATCTGGCGCCACACAGGCGGCAAATGGTCACGCCAATCGGAAGAAATGCCACTACACCGCGTGCTTGATTTGGCCATTTTAATTGCGCGTACAAAAGTTCATTTTAATGATGCTTACCAATTTGAGCATTTTTATGATAAAGAAAAACCTGAATTAGATCGCATAGGTTTACAAGGCGATGCGATGACGGTTCAAGTTTGCGAAGAAAATCCATACATTGATGAAGACATAGATTTATTTCAGCAAGTTTTACACGATAATGACGAACTTTTAAGTGAGCGTCTGCGAATTTTAAGCAAGCTGCTGAAAGAATCAGGTTACTAGGAGGTTAAAAGATGGGACAAAATCGCGAGGACCGGAAAGCAAAAATCCGTGCGTATAAAGAAACGCCGCCTGACGCTGGTGTTTACCGTTTTTTAAACAAAGAAACAGGCGTATTTTTAATTGGAAAAACGATGAATTTAAAGGGCGCAGCTTCCAAGCTTGAATTTGGTTTAAAGCTAGGAGAGGGAAGCATGTTACCGCGTTATATGGCTGACGAGGCACGAAAATCAGGTGTGGAAAATATCACGTTTGAAGTGCTCGAACGCGTAGATGTGAAACCTGAAATGACGCGTGAAGATATTCAAGAAGAATGTGACGTGTTATTTGAAATTTGGGAAGAGAAATGCGAAAAGGACCGCTAGCAATTGTTAGCGGTCCTTTTCGTTATTTTGTCACTTTTTTCTTTTTTAGTAAAAGTAAACCTGCGATGATGGCAGCGAACGCAACCCAAATGCTCACTGAGCTGTCGCCTGTTTGTGGCAGTTTCGTTGTCTTCGTAGTGCTTGAAGTGTTCTCAGGTTTTGCCTGGTCCACGTTGACTAACACAGCCGAATCCGCCTTTGAATACACATAAATGACTTCCTGTGCTTGAGCTGAAAAAGTTCCATTAGCCGCTCCTTCTGTTTTCACAAACGTATAGCCCGGAATTTCTTTTTTTGAAAAAGCAAAACTCGCGCCTAGTTCGCCCGTAAGTACAACATCATCTGCAATTTTATTGCCACTTTCATCTTGATATTTTGCCGTTACTGGCTTCGCCACATTTTGAAGTTCATTTTGCAAACTTGCCGTAAGCGAATTAACTTCGGAAACAGTGTACTTTTTACCGCCTAGCAACGTAGCAAGTTTATCACGTGCCGCTTTTAGAGCGGATAAATCATTATTTTGTAAAAGTACCTCTGCTTTGTCTAAAGCAGCTGTTGCCGCCGTTAAATCGATGGCCATAAGTTCTTTTTCCAAGATAGGATCATATGTTGGATTTACAGCTTCAGCATAGGTTGCGCCTAGAATAGCCACGTTAACATCATATAAGTTTTTCGCGTTTTGAATATTTTTTTCGATGGCCTGAATCTCTTCAGAGCTTAAGCTTTTCGCGTATTTAATCCGATTCAAGTGATGAAGAGCGAAACTTTTTGCGCTATCTAGAGAGTAACCGTTTACCTCTAAAATCGCCGTTTTAGTCCATAAAAGGTTGGATGGGGAAATACTGTTGATGTCTGGCTCGTCATAGGTTTTACCGTCCCTATCAAAAGCATAGAGGAACATACCAGCTAAATTATTTTCTCGAGAATATTTCGCAACTTGATAAATGTTAGACAGTTCATATGGAAGCGTTGCGTCATACCAACGATTAATAGGATCTTGTTCTTCGGGGAAAGTCAGGCCAGGTAAAAATTTATTTTTTGAAATGAAAGGAGAGTAAGCATCCGAAGCGAATGCTGTACGTTCTGCATTGCTACCGTATTGTTGATAGGCAAGTAAATCAAAACTATCGCTTACATTTTGGAAAGGTTTCGTATTTTGACCATTTGTATCATAGAGGAAGAGGGTTCCGTTGTTTGCCTTTGGACCAATATATTTCGAAAGCGCATTAATGACGCCATCTGAAATGCGGACTTCAGCATCGGTTGGAGAAGTTTCCATATCAATGTCAAGACCATCAAGTCCCCAAGGTAACATAAGTTCGTCTAGTAAGGCTTTTGCGTAGTCATCAAATTCTTTTTCAGTTGGAAAAGCGCCAGCATAAGGGATTTCGAGTAATTTTGTATAGTCGAAACCGCGAATCAATTTGACGCCTCGCGCATGAAGCTCCGGCTCATACTCTTCTTTTAATTTTTTAAAAAAAGGTTCGGCTAACTCTTCTTGACCGGGAGGCACATAACTGAACACATTCACAATATTAATCCCGTACGGAATGTCGCTCATAGATAGCCAGTTTTCATCTGGTAGGCTAGTGTTGACACCTTTCATCTCTTTATCTCGCCAAGCTCGGTAGTAAATCATAAAGTTTTTGCTTTCTGCTGCTTCGGCATGTTTTACGGGAGGGATTACGGGAATCAAACTAATACAAAGTAACATGACTAAACCAATAATAAAGCTTTTCTTCTTCATGTAAACACCCCTTTTTTTATTGTCGGAAACGAAAAGTAAACGCTTCCAAATGAAATTTTATCATAAATATATCATTTTCATATGTAAAAATTAAAGTATTTCGAGTAATAATCATAGAGATTAAGCAGGCAACATTGAAAGATAAAACATTTTGTTATAATGAAGCTAACGATAAACATTTTAACCTGAGGTGATGGAATGAAAAAAGTAGAAGAAAGAGATATTATTCGGATTTTGCCACTTTTCCAAAATGAAGCTGATAATTACTTGGCGACGAACAAACGAATCATTGAAAAAGCGGATATTTTTGCATGGTTTAAAACACCCGACCAAATCCCATATGTCGCTTATGAAGGCGATGCCCCGACCGCATACGGTGAAATTTGGGTGGACGATGAGGAAGGCGACTTGGAACTCGCGCATCTCATCACATCACAAGATTTTAGAGGACAAGGATACGGGAAAAAACTAGTCGAAGAATTACTTGAAGAAGCAAAGACGTTTCCCTATGACGACATTTTTATTCGCGTCCTGCCAGAAAACGCACGCGCCATTAAGCTTTACAAAAGTTTCGGTTTTGAAGAAATCAAGCCATTTGATGCCCGTTACGTCTGGATGAAACGAAAAAATTTACGTTAGAAGGTGTTAATATGTACCTTTCCATCAGTCAAATGATTCAAGAAAAAATTGCAGAACTGCGACAAGCGAATGAACGGCTCGTATTGAATTTAAATGACGGCGCTGGAAAATACTCGGATTATGATGCATCTTGCGCGCTGGATCTTTACTTCGATTTAATTGTTGTGGCACAAAATGAGGATTTAAAAGAGTATAGTAGCGTACTGCCATCTACACTCGGTTCAGTTTACATGAAACCGTATTCGCTTGCTTATTTAGATGAGCAAAACAGTTTAACAACCGCATCTATGGGCACTTTCGCTTTAGTTGGCGAAACAAGCGGCGTCATTTGCCAAAATGTAAAATTGAAGAGAGGGTAATCTGCTTATTTTTTGTAAGCAAGTTGCTTTACATTTTTATTGTTTAGTTATAAACTGTTGGTATAGAAAGGAGGCGCGACATGACTAGAAAGATTCATCACATTTCCGCGTTTATTAAAAATTTTGAGGTGTCCCATCATTTTTATCAAGATATTTTAGGTTATCGGTTTGTAAAAAATACAGTCAATCAGGCGAATATTCAAATGCGACACTTATTTTATGGCGACCAGAGAGGGAATCCGGGTACGCTGTTAACATTTTTTGAAATCCCGCGAATGGGGCACACGTACAATGAAAAAGCTTTTTTTGGCCTCATTACACTTGCCATTCCTAAAAATAGCGTAAGCTTTTGGCAAAAACGGTTAGCTGGTTTTGAGGTGGAAACATCATTGCAAGGAGGAAAACTGTATTTTACTGACCCTGATGGACTTGCATTTGCGCTTTCCGAAATTTCAGAGGAAATCAGTGAACAAAATTCGAAGGCGCACACTGATATTCCAGCAGACAAGCAAATTATTCGCATTTTAGATGTCGTTTATCATATACCGGAGCCAGAAAAAACGAAAAAATTTCTCGCTGGTTTTGGCGTAAGCGAAGTAGCAACGGAACAAACTTTTTCTTTAGAGAAAACGAGGTTTGGGCGTGGCACAATTGATCACGTCGCTTACGAAGCAGCAAATAATGAAGAACTTGAAACCCTCTACAAGTTTGCAAAAGCAAATGAAATCGAGGTGGAAGAATATATTGACAGAGGCTATTTTATGAGCCTTTACGTCCGCGACCCATTCGGTTTAAGGATTGAATTTGCTGGCGTAAAGCCCGGATTCACATTGGATGAACCGGTAGAAGAACTCGGCACGCATTTTAGTTTGCCACCATTTTTAGAGGAAAAAAGAGCAGAAATTGAAACTTATTTTGGAGGGGAAAAATAATGATAAAAGATTTAAAAGGAATCCACCACGTAACAGCGATGACAAGTAGCGCCGAAAAGAACTATGAATTTTTCACAAACGTACTCGGCATGCGTTTAGTTAAGAAGACGGTCAATCAAGACGACATAGAGACGTACCATATGTTTTATGCGGACGATGCGGGAAATGCTGGGACTGATATGACCTTTTTCGATTTTCCGAATTTGCCAAAAGGCAGACCGGGGACGGATAGCATTTCAAAAACAAGCTTCCGCGTACCAAGTGATGCGGCGCTTGAATATTATAAGGACCGTTTCCAAAAATTAGACGTGCCGCATGAAGACATTAAAACATTATTTGGGAAAAAAGTGCTTGCGTTTCAAGACTTTGACGGGCAAGCCTTACAGTTAATTTCTGACGAACAAAATGAAGGAGTCGCGCCTGGCGTGCCGTGGAAGAACGGCCCAGTTCCCGAAAAATATGCGATTTACGGTTTAGGCCCAGTGTTCCTTACGGTTCCTTCGCTTGAAAATATGGATGCGGTATTGAAAGCGATTTTGGGCTTCCGTTTTGTTACCGAGGAAAATGGTTTGCACTTGTACGAAGTGGGTGAAGGCGGGAACGGCGCGCAAATTATTGTTGAAGAAAGAACGGACATTCCTAGTGCGATGCAAGGTTTCGGGGGTATTCATCATGTGGCTTTCCGCGTTGACAATCATGAGGAGCTCATGAAATGGATTGAGCGAATAAACAGTTTCCAAGCGCCGAATAGTGGTTTTGTGAACCGTTTCTATTTTGAATCGCTTTATGTGCCAGTGAGCCGCCAAATTCTCTTTGAATTTGCAACGGACGGTCCCGGCTTCACGAGCGATGAGCCCTACGAAACACTTGGTGAAAAGTTAAGCTTACCACCGTTTTTAGAAGGCAAACGGGCAGAAATCGAAGCACAAGTACGGCCAATCGATACAAAAAGGAGCTGAGCAAATGGAACACATTTTCATTCCCGGCGATAAAACGAAGAAGCCGCTACTTTTGCTGCACGGCACAGGCGGCGACGAACATTCTTTAGTGGAACTGGCAAGCCTTATTGCGAAGGGCGCACCAATTTTAGCATTACGCGGTGAAGTTTCAGAACACGGCGCAAATCGATTTTTCAAACGCTACAGCGACGGCAGCTTAGATTTAGCGGACCTCGCCGTACAGACAAAAAAATTGCTGCAAACAACACGCGAACTGGCGACAACGTATGATTTGGACTTCAGCGAACTTGTTGCGATTGGCTATTCAAATGGGGCAAATATTGCGGCGAATGCGATTTTGCAGGAAGTAGACGGCTTTCAAAACGCGATTTTATTTCACGCGATGCCAGCCGGAAATGCGCCGAAAAGTTTTTCCTTGGAAACGCGTCGCATTTTCCTAACGGCCGGTGTGAATGACCCACTTGTAAGCTTCGCTGCGTCTAAAAACTTGGTGGACCTGTTCCAAGCTCGCGCGGCACAAATTGAAACCGTTTGGACGGAAGCAGGACACAATTTGACGGCAGACGAAGTGCAGGCGGCAAAATTGTGGTATGAAAAATTGGGTGCGGAAGCATGAAGTTCTTGGCAGACGAGCTTTCCGAAAAAGAGAATTACAAGTTTTTAAGTGGTGCGATTATTCCGCGGCCGATTGCTTTTGCTTTGACGGTTTCTCCTGATGGTATCGTGAATGCGGCACCGTTTAGTTTTTTCAATGTTGTTTCGAGTGATCCGGCGATTGTGTCGATTGCGGTTCAGCGGCGGAACGGCGAAATGAAGGACACGGCGCGAAACGCGATTCAATCTGGCGAGCTCATGATTCATATTGTCAGCGAAGATTTTGTGCGTGATGTGAATGAAACGGCGGCGAACCTTCCGCCTGACGAGAGCGAGCTTGCGCGTACGAATTTACATCTTTCGTATGACGGGAATTTTGCGGTGCCGAAAATTGAGGAAGCCAAAATTAAACTGGCAGCGGCGGTCTGGCAAGTGCTCCAGATTCAAAATGATGCTCGTGAAATTACGGCTGACTTAATTTTAGCGCGCATTCTCGAATATGACATGGATGAGTCAGTTTTAAATGTGGAAAAAGGGTATTTACTTGCGGACGAAATCAAGCCCGTGTCGCGTTTAGCGGGCAGTGATTATGCGAAACTAGGCGAGCGTTTTAAGTTAAATCGCCCTAAATAAAAGTAATCAGCCTGATGGCAAACGGCAATTTTCGTTGTTAAAATCTGTACGTACTCGAATTTGCCAAGTTTGTTAGCAGGCTGATTTTTTTTGGCTTGAAGTTTATTAGTATGCATGTTATGATGGCGGTATCTAAAAGGCTAGGAGGCTCAGCGAATTATGATTTGGATTAGACTTCGTTCCGGAAACGGTTCTTGCAACTAATTAAATAGTGCGGAGACTTGCGTTTATTTGGCGCGGGTAACGGGATTTGTCTATTCACAATTTGCGTGGCTTTAGTTTGATACGGAAATTTTTTTGAAGAGGCGAAGTATGTGCTTCTTTTTTTGTACGCTTTTTTAGGCGCAAATCTATACAATTCCTGACCGCACTGGAAGAAAACTATTTTTTCAGGAGGTCATTTTTTTATGAGTAAAAAAGTAATTTTAGTTGGTGTTAGTGGTTCTGATAAGAATTTTGAGTACTCAATGGTTGAGCTTTACAATTTGGCAGAGGCGAATCATTATGAGGTCATAGATACCGTGAAGCAAAACATGGAACGCGTGCATAAAGCGACTTATGTTGGAAAAGGAAAGGTAGAGGAGTTAAAACAAATTGCGGAAATGCTCGGTGCGAATGCGCTTGTCATGAATGATGAACTTACGGCATCACAAATTCGTAATTTAGAAGAGGCGGTTGGGCTGGAAATAATTGACCGGACAGCGCTTATTTTGGCGATTTTTGCAGAGCGCGCGAAAACGCGTGAAGCCCAGTTGCAAGTGGAAATTGCGCGCTTGAAATATGAACTTCCACGCCTTGCTGGTGGTGACGACAAACTCGACCAACAAAGCGGCGCAAGCGGCATGGCAAACCGTGGTTCAGGGGAGAAAAAAATCGAGAGCGACAGACGAATCATTAAAAATCAAATTCGCCATTTGACGAAAGAACTGGAAGAGATTGTTCAGGAGCGCGAAACAAGACGGCGTAAGCGGAAGAAAAATGAAATTCCTATAGTATCGCTTGTCGGGTACACAAACGCGGGGAAATCGACGACGATGAATGGCCTGGTTGAGCGCTTTAGTAAATCCGCCCACAAACAGGTTTTTGAGAAAGATATGCTGTTCGCCACACTCGAAACAAGCATACGCGAAATCATTTTACCAGACAAAAAACAGTTTTTGTTAACAGATACGGTTGGTTTTGTGAGCAAGCTGCCGACGCATCTCGTGAAGGCTTTCCGCTCAACACTTGAGGAGGCGAAGGAGGCGGATTTGCTGCTACACGTCGTGGATTATTCGGACGAAAATTATCAGGCAATGATAGAAACGACCGAAAAAACGTTAGAAGCTGTTGGGGTAAAGGATGTCCCTGTTTTATTCATCTACAACAAGGCCGATAAAGTAGCAGGAGCCGAGTATCCCGTACTGCGAGATGGTGGACTCATCTATTCTGCGAAAGACGTTGCTAGTCTTGCGATGCTCACAGAGGAAATTAAAAAGCAGATTTTTGAAGACTACAAAGAATTAACGTTTCTCATTCCATTTGACCGCGGCGATATTATTTCGTATTTAAACGAGCATGCGAGGGTGATCATGCAAGATTATACGGAACAAGGAACCGAACTCCGCGCTGAAGTTAGTCCTGTCGATGCGGAAAGATTTCATGCCTTTCAAATGAAATAATCAGCAATTTACGTGTTAAAATGGTAAAATAAACCGAATAGGAAAATGCAAAGTGAGGAAATGACATGAAAAAAAACATTTTTGGAGTCGCGGCATTTGCCGGGTTTATGTGCCATTCGTATTATGCAACGAAAAAATTAGTCGTCACTGATTATGCGATACGCTCAAGCAAAATTCCTGAGGCGTTTGATGGGAAAACATATATTCAATTATCTGATGTGCACAGTTGTTCATTTGGTCGATTTAACCATAAACTTATTAAAAAAGTCGCTTTAATGGAGCCGGACGGTATTTTTTTAACAGGTGATTTAATTGATGGTGATGAGCCGCAAAATGTTGCCATTGCATTAGTTCGCAAACTAAAAAAAATCTGTCCGCTCTATTACATAAGTGGTAATCATGAGCAGAAAAGTGCTTTGTTTGAAGATTTGCTCCGCTCATTAAAAGAAGCGGGCGTTCAAATTTTGCATAATGAGCATTTGTTTTTGGAAGAAAATGGGGAACGAATTGCGCTTGCTGGCGTGGATGATCCGACTTTCCATTTGCCGGAAGAGGAGAAGCCTAGTTGGGCGGAGCATAAATTTGATATGAGCGGCATAGTGCAGGAGGAAATTGAACGTGCGACGGCGAAGATTCCGCGTGATGCGTTCACCATTTTACTCGCACATCGTCCGGAATACTGGTCGATTTACCAAAATATGCCAGTGGATCTTGTTTTGTGTGGTCACGCACACGGCGGACAAATTCGCTTACCACTCACAGAAGGGCTATTTTCCCCCGGACAAGGGTTTTTACCGAAATTAACGGCCGGTTGTCATTTGGCAAATGGGAAAGCCATGATTGTGAGCAGAGGGCTTGGAAATACAACGATTGTGCCGCGTATTTTGAACAACCCAGAAATTGTGCGCCTTTATTTGAAACGAGAAAATTAAGACTAAAGTAGGAAGTGTTTTAAAGTAATTCTCTTTATAATAAAAATATAAATGTATATTATTTTACAGGAGGGATTTGCATGAAAAACAGAAAAATGATTGGAATTGCCGCAACACTCGTTTTATCGCTCGGGGTTTTAGCAGCTTGTGGAGATAATGATGACTATCGTTCAAGTGATAATAAAGATGCTAAACAGTCTTCTTCATCAAAAAGTTCTTCCACACAACAAAATGATTTGAATGGAAAAACGTTTAATTTATCGATGGAAGATGTCATTAATAAATTCCAAGAAAAAAACAAAAACGCTGATTTGACGTCTGTAAAATTAGAATATGAGCATGGCAAAGTTGTCTATAAAGTAGAAGGTATGGACGACACGAATGAATATGAAATGGTGTTCGATGCTGATTCAGAAGAAGTGCTACAAGATTCGAGTGAAGCGCTTGATATGGACGACAAAAACGAACGTGCTAATGAAAAAATTGATGTAACAAATGTGATTTCAATGGATGAAGCGATGCAAAAAGCAGTAGCTGAAGTAGATGGCGCTGTAGAAAGTGTTGAACTAGATCGTTCTTACAACGATACGGTTTATGATGTATCGATTCAAAATGGTGCAAATGAATCCGAAGTGCGTCTAAGTGCTCAAGACGGTTCAATCATAAATGTTGAAAATGACTAAAAAGATTCCTCGCCTTGTAAAGGTGAGGTGTTTTTAATTTAAAACAGCGCATAAAATTAGTCAGCTCTTACCCCTAGTGCGAGCTAAGAGATTTAAACTTTCACAAGAAGCGCATCCATGGTAAACTAAGACTAGGCAAAAATAGAAAAGAGTGTGGCAATGGCAGTAAACAAATTATTTCATTTTTATTTTAAAAAACTGGGGAATTGGAATTTAATTTATAGTTTTATGAAGGGATACTGGGTGGGATACATACTTATTTGTCTTTTACTTAGTGGAGCAACAATCGTTAGCTTTATATATCTTTCAAATTCACTCGCGTGGGGCATGCTCAGCATAACGGTATTGCTAATTAGCCTGTTGTTTCACACGATGATTGTTAGAAAAGCTCGTAGATACATTAAATTAAACTATCAAATTCGAAATTTTAATGAGCTGGGAAAATTCAAACAATATCTTCTCTACGCATATTTAAAACGAAATGGCTTTATCACGCGAGAAGACTTGGATAAGTTAATTTTATTTATTCAATCACAGAATAAACAAGTTAACGAATTTAAAAAATGGAATTTGCTAGGAATCGTCATGAGTGTCTTTATTGCCGTTTTTTTAGCTATTTTTGGAGGAAGTTTCTTATTTCAAGTTTTTGATGGGAAAAGTAGAGTTATCGTTGCGCTTATCATTATTATTTTAGCCGTGGTATTTTATTATTTAGGAAAAATGATGGAACAATTGTTCCGACATTTCACTAAAAAAGAAGCGCGTTTAAGTTTTCACTTAGTGCGTCAGATTATTGCGATTCAAACCGTTCTTTTAACAAGTGAAAATACGGAATATAGTCCTTTTCTTGCGATAGAGAAAAAAGTGCAGGAAAATCCATTCTTACAGGAAATCATTCTTTCCAAATCCTTTTTGTGATACAGGTTACTAAAAACAGAGAGAAGAGGGTATGAGATGGAAAAAGGCCAAAAAGAGACAATGGAAACAAGATGTTACAAGGAAATTAAAAGGAGAATTCAGTCGGGGGAGTACGAATCGGGCACACGTTTAATTGAAACAACGATTTCGCGAGAATTAGAAATAAGTCGCACACCAGTAAGAAAAGCAATTGCAATGCTCACTGCAGATGGCTTTGTAGAAAATCTGGATTACCGCGGAGCTATCGTAAAGAGTAGCAAAATATCCAAAGATAATTATATTGAAATCTTAGATATTGTCGGTTTGTTTTTAAAGCATACGATTGAACGCATCGAAGCTAAAAAAATTAGATTTGATCAGCGAATATTGAGCCCTAAAAGAGTCGAGTTTGAATGGCAAGTGCGTAATGGTGACGAAACGGCTTATACGACTTATTGTCGTACGGTGGTGCTGGAACTGGTGAACTGCCTGAAAAATGATTATTATCATGAAATCTTAGTTAGTTATTTCGATAAAATTAATCAATTTGCAGATAATGAAGTTCTTCTTATTTTAGAACATTCGGGCCCTGAACTTGTCAACAAGTTAAATGACCTTATAAGTGCAATCGAATGCGAAAATTATCTTGAGGCTAAAATGATAGTAGATGAAACAACCGAATTTCAAATATTATCAGCCTACCGCTAAGGGGATTATTTCATAAATATAAAAAGCATAAATCTAGTATTCATGCCATTTTCAAAAATGGATTTTACTGGATTTATGCTTCTTTTTTTGCCCATCATTCAGCAATCTTGACTACATAGCGACCTGCAATGCCGCCGTCCATAATTTTGCGAAGCGCTTCCGGCAGTTCATCTAACGTAATTTCAGTTAACAGCGGAGGTAGTTTTGTGACACGCAAATCAGTTGCGATATGTTCCCAAATTTCCACACGCTTTTCATACGGGCAGTACACAGAGTCGATGCCGCGTAGATTTATGCCGCGCAAGATGAACGGGAAAACCGTTGTTTCCAATTTTCCAGAAAGTGCCATGCCGCATGCTGCAACCGTGCCACCATATTTTGTAGCGGACAACAAATAGCCTAGCACCTCACCGCCGACACAATCGACCGCGTGAGCGAAACGTTCCGTATTTAATGCCCGTTTTTTTTCGGGATTAAAATCTGACCGAGTGACAACTTGCGCTGCACCAAGTTCGCGGAGTAGCGTTTTGCTCCCCGAGTTTCCACTGGAGGCGACTACCGAAAAGCCTTTTTTAGCAAGCATGCCCGTTGCAATACTCCCAACGCCGCCTGAAGCCCCACTAACAGCAACAGCCCCATCGTCTGGTTTCGCGCCATCATCTAAAAGGGCTTGCACGCTTAGCGCCGCCGTAAAACCAGCCGTACCGTAACACATGGCTTCGCGTAACGATAAATTTTCTGGGAGCGGAACGACCCATTCTTTTGGTACACGAATGAATTCGCTGAAACCACCAAAATGGCTTACGCCTAACCCATAACTTGTGACGATAACTTGGTCGCCTTTTTTAAACAGAGAAGATTTTGATTCTGTGACAATACCGCTTGCGTCAATTCCTGGAATAAACGGGTAGTTTGTAACAATTTTTCCGTCTGGCAAAGTTGCGAGAGCATCTTTGTAGTTGATGCTAGAATAGTGTACGCGTATGGTTACATCGCCTTCTGGTAAGGCAGTGAAGTCAGTTTCAGCGACAGCGACATCTGCGTCTTGGTTTACGAATAAAGCGCGAAATTTAGACATAATGTTCCTCCTACTTTTAATACATATGTTAAATGTAACGAAAAGTGAAGCGTTATTCAAATGAAAATGGTTTTTAAATTACGTTTTGGGTATAATAAAAGAGGAATTGTCAGGAAAGAAGGTAAATGACATATGGAAAAAGTTCTTCTTATTGTAAATCCATCATCGGGGAAAGAAAAAGCGAAAGTCTACATGGAAAAAGCAGAAAAAGTTTTGAAAAATCGTTTTGAAAATGTGGAGGTTCGGCTCACGGAAAAAGGTGGCGACGCGACGGAATTTGCCTCTTTGGCTGCCGAAGAAGGTTTCCATGCAGTAATTGCTATGGGTGGTGACGGCACATTAAATGAAACGATTAATGGACTTGCCAAACATGATAAGCGCCCGGCGTTTGGATTTATCCCACTTGGTACAGTAAATGACTTGGCGCGTTCGACGGGAATCCCACTAAAACCAGCTAAAGCGATTAAAATGCTTGAAACAGCAGTTTTAAAACCGATGGACGTTGGAAAAATTGATGACCAATACTTCATGAATGTCTTAGCCATTGGCATGATTGCCCAAGCGGTCGATCAGGTGAGTGTGGAACAAAAAACGAAATTTGGTCCTGTTGCGTATTTTATTGAAGGGCTAAAGGCGTTTAATCGGCATGAATTGCTCCATTTTAAAATTCGGAGTGAGGAAGTGGATTTTGATGATCAAGCAGCATTAGTAGTTGCTGGGCTTACGAATTCAGTTGGTGGGATGGAGAAATGGGCGCCAGAAGCTGAATTAGATGATGGCTTACTCCACGTTTTCATCCTAACCAAGCTTGGTTTAATTGATGCGGCTAACATTCTTCCGCAACTTGTCATGGGAACGCTGAAAAATGCGAATGGTGTAGAGTATTATAAGATGAGTCATTTGGAGATTGAAGCGAGTGGGGAAGATATTTCTGTGAACGTAGACGGTGATCCGGGTCCAAGTTTGCCTGTTAAAATTGATGTTTTACCAAGTCATTTGGAGTTGTTTGTACCTGAAAAACAAAATAAGAAAAAGATGTTTGGTAGGCTATTTTAGCGGAAATTTGCTACAATAAAGGTGAGATGGTAAAAGGAGGCAATAGTCATGGAACAACTTGATGTGGTCTATAAAGGGCTTGCAAATTTAAAGATGAATTTTAAGGCTGTTCCGGGGAAACTTTATTTGACGCCAACTAAATTGGTGCATCAGCCAAATGAATATTTTGATGAGGAACTGGTTATTTCTTTTGACGATGTAGCTAAAATTCGCGGAGTAAAGACGAAAATTTTTGGTAAGGAAGTGATTCCTAATATCATTGAAATTCAACTAAAAAACGGGGATACTTACCAATTTGTAGTAAATAAGCAGAAAAAATGGCTTGAAGCGATTACAAAATTGTTTTCGGAAAATGGTCAGGCAGGAAAATTAGATAATTAGGGGTGGGGCTTACGACAAGTAGCCCTTTTTTATTTGTAAAATAGGCAATATGCCCTCTTTTAGTGAGTAGTTATTTTGTGATAAGATAGTTCAAATGAAAGCAAGAGGTGATGAGTTTCATGAGAGAAACACGTCTTGAGAAAAACAAACGCAAAAAGGCGAAATGGCATCGTAGAAAGAAGTATGGTGGTATAAGTCTTATTCTTCTTATTGGCATACTAGGCGGAAGTTTTTATTTTTACATAGATGATGTGAAGCAGACACCTAAAGAGCAAGTGACACCGTCTCGAGTGGTAGAGGCAAATGTGGATGCTGAAAAAGCGATTGATGTGTATCTACAAGAAATTGGTTTTAACGGCACTGTTTTTATTGAAGATAAGGGTAAATATGTGATGAATAAAGGATACGGCACTGCGGATTTAGTGACAGGAAAGAAAAATCAAACGGATAGTGTTTATTTGATTGGTTCCATGCAAAAAGCGATCATTGCAACGGCATTTATGCAACTTGTTGAGCAGGGGAAGATTGGCTTAGATGATTCTATTCAAAAATATTTGCCACATTTTCCAAACGGACAAGCGATTAAAATTAAAAATTTTCTAGGGCATACGAGCGGATTAAACGAACGTAAAAAGAGCAATGGTGCGGTTACACCAGATCAAATTGTGAAAGATATTGAACGTGCGGGAGTTAAAGAGAATCCGGGGAAATGGCATTATTCAGACGATAATTACGCGGTGATTGCTTACTTAATTCAGCAAATTTCAGGCATGAAGATGAGCGACTATGTGACACAACATGTATTTACGCCTGCTGGAATGACTACAGCGGGATTTGGCCCGAGCTTTTATAAGCTCTCGGCACATACGGCGAGTTATTATACGAAAAAGGGTGAGCTTATTTCAGCGCCGTTTACAGAAGATATGTCGCAGCTTTTTGGTGCTGGGGATATGTATATGACGGCAACTGATGTGAAAAAATTTGATGACGCATTGCTTTCTGGGAAGTTCATTTCGCAGGCAGGGGTTAAACGCCTTTTGCAAAAAGGGGCTGGAAAATATGGTTTCGGTCTGTATGATTTTGGGGATTATCATATTTCGAGAGGCGTACTTTACGGATATGAGTCTGCCAATGTTTTTACGAAAGACCATACAAAAACGATTATTTTATTAACAAATGCAAGAAATCCCGCGACTAAAACAGCTTTTTATGTGGATACGAGAAAAATTCTGGATATTATGGAAAAAAATTAGGCTGATTAAAAAAGTCGTGCTATAATAGTGTCAGAACTTGATGACACAGGAGGAAATAATTGGTGGAAATAACGGTTCGAAGTAAAATTCAAGACAATAAAGTGACTTTTTCAAGTGATTTTGGTGAAGGTGTCGGCACTTGGATGGACGAGGAGCCAGACCCGGGGAGGAAGTACACGGTAGAAGTGACAATTCCCGAAAAAATCACGTTTGAGTTTTTAAACGAAAGCGAAGAAAAGCACTGCTTAATTGAAATCGATGAAGATGAGAAAATCCATATTGTTGGTCAACTTGAAGATTATGAGGAAGATGGCTTTGCTGTTCTGCGCCTTGAAGAGAGCATCATTTGTTTCGACACGGATTTTGATGAGCAAATTGAACATTTGCACGGGAAATTCATAGATGTGATTGTTTCTGAGATTAGACTTAATAGTGTAGGTATATAAATAGAGAAAGAGGTCGGGGTAAATTCCCGACCTTTTTTTAATGCTCTAACTTATTTTTTATTTAAGAAAACAAGATTTGTCATTAAATTTAAAAGAAAATAGATAATAATAAAGATTCCCCAGTAAAAAATCAGGCTATCATAACCAAAGAGAAATAATCTAAATATAACTTTATGAATGACTACTGTTACAAGAATTAATAATGTATTAACGAGTGTGATGCTGAATATTTTCATCTTCCACTTCTCCTTCTTGGATGGTAATAATTCTATCTGCTTTTTCCGCAACTTCATAATCATGGGTAACGCAAATAACAGTTTTTCCTTCAGATTTTATTTTTAAAAGTAAGTTGATAATCATATCACGGTTTTTTTGATCCAAATTTCCAGTAGGTTCATCAGCGAGTAAAATATCAAAAGGTTTTAACAGAACTCTTGCAATTGCTACTCGTTGTTTCTCGCCTCCACTCAGTTGATAGACATATTTGGAAATATAGGTGCTATCTAAACCAACATCTTGCAAGAATGATAGCATCTCTTCTTTTTTTGTTTTTCTTGAAATATTTAGATTCGCTTGCACAGTTTCATTTTCCAATAATAAATAATTTTGAAAAATATAGCCTAAAGTATTTCTTTTTAGTTCACGTATCATTTTTTGCGAGGGGGTTTTACTATTATTAATAGTTACGCTGCCACTTTGGACTTCTTCAAGCAATCCCATAATATGGAGTAGAGTAGTTTTGCCACTACCGCTTTGCCCTAAAATAGCAACAAACTCACCAGGTGAAATTTGGAGAGATACATCTTGTAAAATAAATTTCCCATCTATTTTTTTGCTAATATTTTCTAATTTAATCATATTTTTCACCTTTTAATAAAATTTTTATATCTTTATTTACAATCTTCATTCGTATCGTATAAATAATCAAGCATTCTATAAGCAACATAATTATAAGAAAGGCATAGCCAACGTATTCACTACTTAGCCAAATAACAAGTGATCCACTAATAAAGCTGACTAAGAGGTTCATTAAAATAAGTGCTGAACTACTTTGCCAAAATGACTTACCAAAAACATGATTAATAGCCTGTTTATAAAGCATGTTTTGATACTGTGCTTTTGTAAAAATAATTGAAAAACAGATCATTATTGCTAGAATCAGCATAACGCTAATAGATTGCCTATAGAGTTTGCTTTTTAAAGCAATAATTTCTTCACTAATAGATTGGTAGACATTAAATACGTGTGTGATTTCTGTGGCTCCAGTGTCTTCTATAATAGGGGAAATCTTGTTAAAAGCTTGTCCCGTGTGGGTGCTCGTGAAAAACATAGAACTTGTTGTTAACGAACCGATGTAAGATGAGTCTAAATTATTTGTGTATATGATTGCTAGCGGATCTTTTATTTGGCTATCATTTTGAGAACCACTATTAATATCATAAGTAAAGTAATTTTGTTCATCTTGAACATAAATGCAGTTGATTTTAAGACTTTCTTTTGAAGTATTTAATTTTGAGAGCCCTAATTCTTCGCGATACATATTCGCAATCTCTATCTTTTGGAAATAAAACCAATCAACATAATTTTGAACGATAGCAGCTTCATTTGTTTTTTGCTTGAGTGGAATCAGTATATTTAAAGTATAGTCGTTATCAATAATTTTAGTTACGGCATCTTTTCCATCTATAGCTTTAATTGGATTTAGGTGTAAATAATTTAAGTCAATAGTGATGCTTTTACCATTCGGAGATAATATATCGTTCTTATCGTTCACCATTTTTAAATATTGAAACTCACCATTCTCTAATCTGCGAAAATTAGTTGAGTACATGACAAAAGCGTCATCTGTTTCCTTAGCTTTTTCATAAAAATTGCTAAATTTATTATTGATGGCATAATTTTTCTTTAAGTCGTTCCCGTTATCATCTAATAAAGTTCCCACTTGAACTTTATTAACATTTTTTGCATGGCTCCAAGTTGCAAAATTATTGACTTCATTAGTTAGTGCGGTGTAATTTTTAAAAAAAGTTACAAAAAGTAGCGTAAGTGAAAAAACTAAAATAAATTTTGTTATTAGATTAAAAATAAGTTGTTGTTTTGTAGTTTGATGTTTTATGTTAGAAAGAGAGACGGATTTTTTCTTTAGTTCGTGTCTTCCAAACAGATAAACGGATACCGTAATAAAAAGAAAAAGTAATATATTCACGAAAATCAAATAAGATAAAAAGGATATGTAATAAAACTGAACCCCTTTTATAAAGAGGGAGATAACCACAAAAGCTAATATTGCAAGGGCAATAAAAATACATTTTGAGAATTTAAATACTAGGGGTTTTAATATATCCCAGTTAGAGTATCCCCATAGTTGTTTAACTAGTAAACTTTGTTCTTGCTTCATATAATAAAATAGTATAATCCAATAAACATATAGACAAAGCAATAGAATACTGAGCATCGAACTATCAATAAAATCAATAATTTTGAAGTTCAGATTTTCAAAAGCTAAATCCCCATATTGTTCAAATTCTTTTATGAATGCTTCATAATTTAGTTTGTTATCAAGCCCCTCAACATAAAAAACACTACCTAAACTCACATTATTAACTTGATCAAATGAATAAATCTTAATATCCCATTTTTTAGTTGGAAAATGTAGTTCGGAATCATTTGACAGATACGCTTTCGTCGGCGATTTTCCTTTATTTGATGTATGGAAAGTATTAGAATCTTTAATATTTGAGGCGTAAATATTGATAGCTTGCTCCCCAACAAATGTATATTGCATAATGTTTAGATTGCACTTTTTAGAAAAGGTATCAATCGAGTGGATTAATTCTTTTTGGTCATAATTGACTTCATTTTTTATCTCTACTTGACTCACATTTCCGTATAAGGTTTTTGCAGTAAGCGAGGTCTCTAATGTGATAAAGCTCAAATAATTCCCTAGTAAAAAAATTATTAAAATAAGTATCCAAATAAATTTCCGCATGTAATCATCCCTTGTTGTTTATATAAAGAAAAAGCTTTTCAAACGTCACAAATAGTCTTGACTGCTTGAAAAGCTCTGTGCAATACAACTCTGTTAATTATGTCACTAATTAAATCACCTTGTTGCCCAGTTTGCTTTATTTCACCATAAGGATGATTTTATCCATGAGGTAGCTAACTGATTTTTTGGCATCCAAGGACTTCTTTCCGTGGCTCTATTATTCGATGCACTGGAACGATGCGTTCTAGTAGAATGCTTATAATAAGAATTGCCGCCCATTCAACCCAAATTGTGCCGCCTTCAGCAGACTGTTTAGCCTTCAAATTTGTGATGTAATGCACTTTCAAGTATATAAGGGGTAATCATAATTGTCAATAATAGTATTCAATACATGGGGATTAGGAATATTTAATCGAAAAAGGAAGCCTATCTATATAGCTTCCTTTACAGTCATCCATTTAACTATACATCGCCAAAACCTTCATCATCTTCTCTAAATCATCTTCTGACTTTGCGAAAAGCATGAGCCGTCTGCGGTCGGTTTCAATCACTAAAACGCCGTCTTCCGATAAATTCATTCGTTCGATTTTCGAGTAAGGGAAAAAGAGTAGGGCGTAAAATAAGCCATCTTCTTTAAAAACGACATTTGAACTGCGGAAAAAACTGATATAAATAAACAATACAGCCAAAATACCGAGTAAAACAGTCGTTGAGAAGGGACCGTTTCGCGAAATATTCATACCAAACAAAAGAATAATTAACCCGATAAATATGTACCCATCCCACTTTCCACGTGAACGAAGGCGGGCTTTTAGTTTTGTCTGACCTTTCCAGAAAGTGATAACAACGCCGTCATAGAGAATAAAAGCTAAGGCACCTATACTGAAAATAAGTAGAAAAATGTTTGTAGCCGTCCACTCCATTTATACTTCACTCACATTCTTTTAAAATTACTTCCTCATCATTGTAGCATAGAAAGAACAGACAAGGAACCTAGGACACCCCAGATTCCTCGCTGTTTTAAATGATTTAACCGAGTGGTGAATAATTTGCTGGTGGCAGACCGAGAATACCTGTCGCATAACCAACAATACCCACTACGAAAAGACCTAAAATGAGCCAAAGTGGATTGACTTTTTTCTTCAGAATCCACATACATAAGAAGGTGAGTCCTAAAGCTAGTAGACCCGGCATTAATTGGTCTAAAATACTTTGAACAGTCGTTTCTACTTTTTTACCATTGTCGTCGGTTGTTGTGTAAGCAACAAGTGGCACATAAATCGTTGTCCACTTGTTTACGAGCGCCCCCATAACGAATAGTCCGAGAATCGAAGCACCTTCCGTTAATTTTTGGAGTACACCGCCACTCATATCGGAAACAACATCGGTACCTTTTGTATAACCATAAAAGACACCCCAATAACGGAAACCAAGTCGAATCGCGTTAAAAAGTACGAAGAACAAAATCGGACCAATAATACTACCATCTGTGGCAAAACCTGCGCCTAGTGCGGCGAGAACGGGCCGAACAGTACCCCAGAAAATTGGGTCACCTACACCGGCAAGTGGCCCCATAAGACCAACCTTAATCCCGTTTATTGCGCCTTCGTCAATATCAGCTCCGTTTGCTTTTTGTTCTTCCATCGCGCTTGTTACCCCTAGAATTGGAGCAGCCATATACGGATGTGTGTTAAAGAATTCTAAGTGACGTTTAATAGCAAGTTCGCGTTCTGGACCTTTTTCAGGATATAAGCGTTTAATCACAGGGATAACAGAAAAACAAAATCCGAGTGATTGCATACGTTCAAAGTTCCATGAACCTTGGAAAAGATTTGAGCGAATGAAGACGCCCATTAAATCACGCTTCGTTAATTTTTTTTCACCAACTGTAACTTGTTCATTAGCCATGTTTATTATCCCCCTTTCTTAGTCGTCCAAGTCGTCATCTAAGTCATCATCTGATTGGCGTTTTCCGCCGCCACCGCCGTACTGCTCAATAGCCGCTTTAAGTTGGTATTTAGGATTGAGCTGAATGTAAACAATTGCTGCTACAAGTCCTAGAACACCAAGTGCTACCAAGTTGAAGGCAGTAAATGCCGCAACGACAAATCCTAAGAAGAAGAACGGCATTAAATATTTCGCTTGCATCATATTAATAACCATCGCGTAACCAACAACAACAATGAATCCGCCAGCTACGTTTAATCCATTTACGATAACATCTGGAATGGCATTCAACATATTTGTAACGGCATCAGTACCAACTGTTACAGCGACAATCATTGCAGGAATCGCGATACGCATCGCTTGCAGTAAAAGTGCTGTGACGTGAATCCAGTCGAGACTTCGGAGGTTACCGGCTTTTCCGGCTTTATCCGCCATATGTTGGAAAGCAACAGTGATTGTACGAACTAAAATGGTTAAGACTTGACCTAAAGCTGCAAGTGGAATGGCAAGTGAAATCCCAACACTAATATCTTGCCCTCCAGTAATAACTAAAATGGTTGAAATGATGGAAGCTAGCGCTGCGTCTGGCGCAACGGCTGCCCCAATATTCATCCAACCAAGAGCGATCATTTCAAGGGTACCACCAATAATAATACCAGTTGTTATATCCCCAAGAACTAGTCCGATGAGTGTACAGGCAATTAACGGACGATGCGTTTGCCATTCATCGAGGATACTCCCCATACCGCTGACACAAGAAACTAAAAATACAAGAACGAGTTGTATAGCAGTCATTATTTTCCCTCCCAGTTTTAATAAAATACATATAAGATCGATTTTTTTAGAAAAAAGAAGCGCTTAATTTGCACTATGACTTATTCTTCAATAAGCGGTATTAGTTGAACTTTGTTATCTGAAGCTACTTTGCGGATTTCAAGTTCGATGCCACGTTTGGCCAACTCACGGAAAGAAGTCTTGTCCTGTTCATCTACTGAAACGGCGTTCGTAATTTGCTTCTTGCCTTCACGGAATGCCATGCCGCCGATGTTGACGGACTTAATATCCACACCATTTTCCACCAATTTTAAAACGTCCGTCGGATTCGTAAATAACATCATAACGGGTGTAGTCGCATATTTCGGGTTGTTGTATACGCGAATTCCTTTGTCAACATCGACAACGCTTGCTTTAACACCAGGCGGCGCAACTTGCGTAAGTAAAGTTTTACGCACTTGATCTTTTGCAACATCATCATTGATGACAATAATGCGTTCTACATGTGTTTCTTTAGTCCATACTGTAGCTACTTGACCGTGAATTAGACGGTCATCAATTCTTGCTAGACGAATATCCATTATAAATCGTCCTCCCCTTCATTTTCATTTGTAGTTGGTAATGTTTGTTTTAATGATTTCACTCCCTCACTACCCGCACGAATCGCAATGTCAACTAAATCGCTGAGGTTAGCGCCAGCCCTCATTGCGAGGGTTTCAAGTAGCATGGGAATGTTCACACCTGTTACAACATCCATGTTTTCTTCCGGTAAGGCGATGGTACTGGAAGCGTTATAAGGACTTCCGCCAAAGAGGTCAACCATAAAGATAACGCCTTGCGAAGAGTCAATTAAATTCAGCTTTTCTTTATATTTGGCAATCAAAGTATCCGTGTTTTCACCGGGAACAAATGTAATGTATTCTACATTTTCCTGTTTGCCAATGATCATTTCAGCCGACTTTAATAATTCACGGGCTGATTCACCATGTGTGCCAATGATAATCCCTACTGGCATCATTTATCTCCTCCTTCTTGACGAATTTAAAATCCCGCAATCTTATAGAATGCAAGAAGCATGCCGATTTAGAGTATCCCCCCTTAATTCTTGATAAATCAGTGTAGAAAGCAATTGTCTGATATGTAATATATTGTGCCTAATACGCTAAAGAAGGTTTCCAATACACTAATTTTATTTTGACACATAAACTACATTACCCTGTAAAATTGGAGTGCAAACAAAAAAAGAGGCAAATCTTGCCTCTTTAGTGCTATGGTGTTTTTTGTAAATAAATATCTTTTAGAATGTCGTGGATGTAGTAAATTTCATCTTTTGTTAAAGAAAGATTCATTCGTTTTCTGACGGCTTCATTTGCTGCTTCTAGGGCAGTTAAAATGTGGGGGTCGAAGCTTTCTTTTGATTCACGATAAATCAAACTGTCGTTTATGACCATTCTTTCGAGGGCGCATCCGACGTGTATGAGAAGGTTGATCTGGTGGGCGCTGTCGATTTTTTGACCGAGATTTTCTACCAAAACAGAGCTGAAGGTATTTAAAATGTCAATGGTTTTTTTCGGGTTCAAATACGTGAGAAATTCATTCAGGCTGTCTTCCACGACTTCTTTTGTAATGCGGTTTGTTTCACTTTTTTGGACGAAAATATTTCGCTGTTTGACGAGGCTAACGAGGTGTTCCTCACCATCACTCGCGAATAAACGTTCAATCGGAATGAAGGGAATCGACATTTTGGGATCGGCAATCCCAACCGCCATCAGAATGTCATATTCGTTTTGAAGTTCTGCAAGGCGCGGCTGCATTTCTGCCACACTAATTGGGACAACGTGAATGTGCTCGGTCGTTATTGTATCTAAAATGTTTTCAATGAAAATTTGTAATTTCTCGGCCGTACCTTCACCAGTTGCGCAAATTGTCACGATCGCATGGGGCTTGCCAGTTGGGTCTTGCAAATCATTGTCGGAAGCATAGCCACCGTAGCCACGGAAGTCTTTTAGTGAGTCATAAATGCTGTCGATATCCATGTCTAAAATATTGGATTTCCGTACCGACTCGATGACCGTCGCCGTGGATACCATATCGATAGAGCGAACTTCAATTCCCGTGCGCTCAGCAATGACTTGTGCAAAACCAGTAAGGGAACCCATGTCAACGAGCAACAAGACGCCGCGTCCCATATCGAGTTCTTTGGCCCGTTCCGTTAGTTTATCAAGCACAACTTTAGGGCTTTGGTCGAGCGGCATGTCGATTCCTTCCACGAGTCCATCACCAAGCAGTTTTTTAGCAACGCCGACCATGCTGGTAGCCGTATTGTTACCGTGCGCCGCAACTAGGACTGCAACCCGGGCGTTCTCCTGTTCTTTTAAGAGCGAACTAATTAACAGCGTTAAGTACATCACTTCCATGTTGGGTACGCGAATGTGAAAGACAGCTTCAATTTCATCTTTTATTTCACAAGAAATCTCGTAAGCTTCCGGTTTATCGTTAATAACCGTTTCGATGTTCGTATATTTTAACGGCTTGTTACTTTCTACTCTTTTAATAAAGGAAGTTAAATGGAGACTAAACGCTAAAACAAATCGTTCGTTCAGCTTTTTGTGTAGGTGACGCTCGGCGCGTAATTTGATTTCTTCGGCGAAATTCAAAATGTCTTCATTGACGATTTTTAAAATGTTCTCACGCGTCTGAATCGTGTTTTTAAATTTGTTATAAAAGCTATTTAAATGAATGTCGATATCCATCGTAATAAATTTTTTAATATCATCATCTAAAACGCCTTGATCCATTAAAATAGAAGCTTTGTCTTCGATGATTTTATACAAATTAAAGTTCGGTTCATATTCATCAGTTGTGATGAGCGGACGAATTTGTTCAGGATAAATGGTCGTGTATGGCTCAAGATATTCCGATATTTCCTGTAATTCTTTACGGCGGCCACTAAAATGGAAGAAACCATCTTTAATTTCAATTGGCAACGTCTTAAAGTCAATTAAAATGGCATCATCTTGATCGAAACTATTTAAAAATCCTTGTGCGCAAACAAGTTGAATATTCGATTTTAGTTGCCCGATATTTCCGCTAGTCGTATTGCCAAGCAGTGCTTTCGCGGCTTCATCTTCAATCCGAATAGGTTTATTGACGCGGTGCGCTTCATTGGAAAGCAAGTGGGTGAGCAGTTCTACACGTTCTTTCGCCGTCCGCTCATCAAGTGAGGGAAGCGAAACTGTAATCGGAATGCGTCTTACAAACGTTTTTAATAGAGAAGATTCGGGGTTTTCGGTCGTTGCTCCGATAATTAAAACATTCGATTTTCGTTTGCGATCTGTTTCGCCAAGTTTATTGAAGGTGCCAGAATCCATCAGGTAGAAAATCATTTCTTGGCCTTCAGGAGGAAGGCGGTGAATCTCGTCTAAAAACAAAATGCCGCCGTTTGCTTTTTCAACGAGGCCTTCTTTTTCGCCGTCAGCGCCAGTGAAAGCGCCTTTTACGTGCCCAAAAATATGAGACATAAGCAGTTGCGGATTGTTATAGTAGTCCGCACAATTGAAGACGATAAACGGCGCGTCTTGCGATAAACGATTTGCATGATGGGCGAAACGATACATTAAATTGGCGAAGAGAGTTTTCCCAACACCCGTTTGTCCTAAAATAAGCGTATGAAGCCCATTTGGTGGATAAAGCATGGCTGCTTTCGCTTGTTCGACAGGTGTTTTCAAACTTTCGCTAGCGCCAATTAAGTTTTCAAATGGACTTTTTTTCATTGTGTCGGAAGTGAAGAGAGCTAAAAGATCTTCTGTCTGACTAAAGGTGAGTTCGTCTTCAGAGAGAGGGCGTTCGATTGCTTCTTCAATCGTTTGTCGAACGAAGTAAAGAACTGGTCGGCTGTTTACTTTGACAATTTTCCCTTGTCTGAAAAGTTCATTGAGTTCCATGCTGACATTATTTCTTAAAATATGTAAGTCATTCGCGATGATGGTTGCTGTAAAGCCGTCTTTTTCAGCAATTTGTTTGCGGATTGTTGTTTTGGAAGATAAATCCGCTAAATGTTGATAAATTTTATCAATACGCTTCAACTTAAACCCACCTTTTTAAATTTAATGGCATCGGAGTGTATTAGAAATAAATAATACACTAGCTCTTTCTGTATTAATTTTAGCACGGTTAATGAAAATGTCAATCTACTACATCAAACAGGTTTTTCCTTTACAAATAGAAGCAAAAGTGTAAAAATAAGGGTGTCTAATTTTATTTTCTATGCACTCGTCTTTTGAGTGAGTAATCACTCATTTTTTAACAACTATTAATTTGTGAATTAAGGTACAATCAAAAGAAGAAATGTGATATTTTGAACATGTAATGGGGAAGGATGAGAAAAATGATTCATGTCGGACTTGATGTCGGCTCAACTACAGCAAAAGCCGTCGCATTGAATGAAGAAGGAGAAATTCTATTTCAAACATACCGCAGACACTATTCGGACATCAAAAAGGTAACGCTACTAATTATGGAAGATTTAAAGGAAAAATGTTCAACAGACGAAATGACCTTTAAGATTACGGGTTCTTCCGGCCTTGCGATTTCAAAATTCTTGGAAGTGGATTTTGTTCAGGAAGTAATCGCTTGTACAGAAGCTGTAGAAAAAGTGATTCCAGAAACAGATGTCGTTATTGAACTTGGCGGGGAAGATGCAAAAATTATTTATTTTTCAGGCGGAATTGAACAGCGCATGAATAACGCATGTGCGGGTGGAACGGGTGCATTTATTGATCAAATTGCAACGCTTGTTCAAACTGATCCAACAGGCTTAAACGAATTGGCGAAAAACGCTCAAACTATTTATCCGATTGCCTCAAGATGCGGAGTGTTCGCGAAAACAGACGTTCAGCCACTTTTAAATGAAGGTGCCAGAAAAGAAGATATTGCGGCGTCCATTTTCCAAAGTGTCGTAACGCAAACGATTTCTGGACTTGCTTGTGGGCGTCCAATTCGAGGGAAGGTAGCGTTTCTAGGCGGGCCGCTGACGTTTTTGGATCAATTGCGCTTTCGTTTTACGGAAACACTTAAAATGAAGGAAGAAGATATTATTGCGCCGCTAAACGCGGAGTATTTCATTGCGCTTGGCACGGCGTTTACTGGGTTTGACAGTGAGGCCATTTCAATCGACAGTGTGACGCGCCGCTTGTCGGGCATGGATTTATCCAGCCTCGCAAAAGATACGGTGACGCTACCCCCACTTTTTACAAAAGCAGAAGATTTAGTGGCCTTTCGGACAAGACACGGTAAGATGAAGGCGCCACGTGCGGAGTTGTCGAGTTACATAGGTGATGCGTATCTGGGAATTGATGCGGGTTCAACGACGACAAAACTTATTTTGATGGGGACAAACAACGAAATTTTATATAGCTTTTATGGAAGTAATAATGGGAATCCGCTTCAGTCGGTCATTGATGCGACGAGTGACTTGTATGAAAAACTGCCGGAAGAAGTACAAATTGTGCAGTCGGGTATAACGGGTTACGGTGAATCGCTTATTAAGGCGGCGCTTAAAATTGATGTTGGCGAAATTGAAACGGTCGCGCATTACCGGGCGGCACGCGAGTTTTTACCGGATGTTGATTTTATTTTGGATATCGGCGGACAAGATATGAAATGTATGAAAATTAAAAATCGCGCACTGGATAGCCTGATGCTAAACGAGGCTTGTTCGGCTGGTTGTGGTTCGTTTCTTGAAACGTTTGCTCATACGCTTGATGTGCCAATCGAAGAATTTGCAGAGCGTGCGCTTAGTGCGAAGGAACCAGTTGATTTAGGTTCGCGCTGTACGGTCTTTATGAACTCAAAAGTCAAACAAGTTCAAAAAGAGGGCGTAACCCTTGAGGATTTATCGGCGGGGCTGGCGTATTCCGTTGTGAAAAATGCGCTCCAAAAAGTAATCAAACTGCGCAGTCCAAAAGATATCGGTGAAAAAGTCATCGTACAAGGCGGAACGTTTTATAACGAAGCGGTTTTGCGTGCTTTTGAACTCTTAACCGGACGCGAAGTTGTGCGCCCAGATATTGCCGGCATGATGGGGGCATACGGGGCGGCGCTAATCGCGCGTGAACATTATGAAACAGGCGAAGTGACTGAAATGCTTGTTTTGGAAAAATTACGCGAATTTAGTGCGGAGACATCGCAGTCCAGATGTAACTTGTGCAGCAATACATGTCAATTAACCGTGACGCGCTTCGGCGACGACCGCACGTTTGTAAGTGGAAACCGCTGTGAACGCGGCGAGCGTGTGGAGACGACTCGGAATTTGCTGCCCAATTTGTACGCGTATAAACTTAAACGCACGTTTGATTACAAGGCGTTGAAGAAAACCGAAGCAACAAGAGGTTCAATTGGTATTCCGCGCGCTTTGAATGTGTTTGAAAATTACCCGCTATGGTTTACTATTTTCAACCAGTTGGGTTACCGGGTTGTACTTTCCAGTAAATCATCGAAAAACCTATATGAAAAAGGCATCGAAACGATTGCGTCAGAAGCCGTTTGCTATCCAGCAAAACTAACGCACGGGCACGTGATGGATTTAGTGCGCAAAAAAGTCGATGCAGTCTTTTATCCATCGGTCGTGTACGAAAAACCCGAATTTGGTGAAGCCACAAACAACTTTAACTGTCCTGTTGTGGCCGGCTATCCAGAAGTGATTCGTGTGAATGTTGATGCGCTCGAGGAAAAAGAAATCCCAATGTTTAGCCCATTTATCGCGCTTGACAATGAAAAATCATTTATCGAAACGATGAAACTTACTTTCCCTGATATCCCAGCCGAAGAAATGGAACAAGCCGTTTTGGCTGGCCTTGCCGAAGCTGAAAAATGCCGTCTAGATATTCAAAATGAAGGTGAAGCGGCACTGGAGTACATGGCGAAAAACAAAGTGAAGGGTATTGTGCTTGCGGGTCACCCGTATCACATAGACCCAGAAGTGAACCACGGCATTCCAGAACTCATTACGATGAACGGGATGGCCGTTTTAACCGAAGATTCGATTTCGCACCTCGGCGAAATGGAGCATGATTTGCGCGTTGAAAACCAGTGGAAATACCACGCAAGACTTTACCGCGCGGCAAGCTTTACGGGGAAAAGGAAGGACTTGGAGTTCGTCCAATTGACATCATTCGGGTGCGGACTCGATGCGATTACGACGGATATGTGCCAAGAAATCATTGAAGGTCACGGAAAAGTCTATACACTTCTTAAAATTGATGAAATCAACAATTTAGGGGCGGCTAGAATCCGCGTGCGCTCTTTAAAAGCGGCGATTGACGAGCGGGATAGAAACGGCGTCTTGCCAACTGAAATGGCGCCACCAGAACCGAGAACGCTCTTCACAAAAGAAATGCGCAAAGCAGGCTACACCATTTTAGCGCCACAACTTGCACCAACGCATTTTGCCCTTCTTGAAGCGGCCGGTCGAGTTAGCGGTTATAACTTGGAAGTCTTGCCTGCCGTTACACCGCGTGCTGTTGACGAAGGTTTGCGCTACGTCAATAATGATGCCTGCTACCCAGCCATTTTAACCATCGGACAAATGATGGATGCGCTGAAACATGGCGATTATGATTTGAATAAAACAGCCGTTCTCATGACGCAAACAGGCGGCGGTTGCCGGGCGACCAATTACATTTCAATGCTCAAAAAAGCGCTCCGTGAAGCCGAAATCGAAGGCATTCCAGTTATCTCGCTAAACGCGAATGGACTTGAGAAGCAGCCTGGGTTTAAGCTTTCACCAAAACTATTAACGAGGTTTATGGCGGGGCTATCTATCGGTGACGCGCTAGATCGCATGTTGTACAGGACCCGGCCGTATGAAGTCACACCAGGCAGTGCGAATAAGTTGTATCACGAGTACCTCGGAAAAGCGAAGACACTCATGGAACAATATTCCTTTAGAGCGTATAAAGCTTTTGCAAAAGAAATGGTCGACGCGTTTGATAAGCTGCCAATTAGCTCGGAGAAGAAACCTCGTGTCGGCGTTGTGGGGGAAATTTTGGTGAAGTTCCACCCAGGTGCCAACAACAGTATTGTTGACGTCATCGAACAAGAGGGCGGGGAAGCTGTCGTGCCAGATTTGGTCGACTTCCTGCTATATTGCTGCTATGACGACCATTTTGCGGCCAATACGTTCGGTCGTTCAAAAGTGAAATCATTTGCGAAACAAAGCCTTGCGATTCCCGCCATCAATCAGTACCGCAAGCCAGTCACAGATGCGCTTCGTGCGAGCACGCGTTTTGACGCCCCAGAAAGCATTGAAGTTATCGCTGAAAAAGCGAGCCAATTGTTGTCACTCGGAAACAAAATGGGGGAAGGCTGGTTCTTAACGGGCGAAATGTTCGAGCTGTTAGATAGCGATGTGCCAAATATTGCCTGCTTGCAGCCGTTCGCCTGTCTTCCTAATCACATTACTGGGCGCGGCATGATTAAAGGGCTTAAAAAGCTCTATCCACATGCGAACATTATGTCGATTGACTACGATGCTGGGTCGAGTGCGGTCAACCAATTGAATCGCATTAAACTGATGCTTTCGATAGCCAAAAAAGGCATGGAAGATGTGCAGGAAGAAGGAAAAGTAAGCATGGAAGCGAAGCGCTTTAATCCCAAAAATGCCATTCTCGACAAAGCACGAAAAGTCCGCGAGAGCGCGCCTGCCGCAAAAATCGGCGAAACCGTGAAGCGCGCGAAAGAAAGTGTGCCCGCCGAAACGATTGCACAAGTCGCAAGGAGCGAGCAAGGCTGTTGCGGTGGAGGGTGTCAGTGCGATTGCCGTGAGTAACACTTGTAAATTTCGTTTCTTCCGTTACAATTAAACTAAACGCAACTGAAAGGAGGAAGCAAAAGTGGAAACATTCGAAGATTTTATTGGACAAATTGAGGTGCCCGAACAGCAGGCACGAACTGCTGAAGTGCTAGGTTGGGTGGAGAAGACGTTCCCAAACTTAGGTAAACGAATTGCTTGGAACCAACCGATGTTCACGGATCATGACACATTCATTGCAGGCTTTAGCGTTTCTAAAAAACATTTAGCCATGTCCCCAGAACTTGTTGGCATTGAAGCTTTTTCAGAAGAAATTAAAAAGGCGGGCTACAGCCATACGAAAATGCTCATTCAATTCCCATGGGATAAACCAATTGACTACGACTTATTACGACGGATTATTGAATTTAATATTGAAGACAAAGCGGGCTGTACGACGTTTTGGCGGAAGTAAAAAAAGCGGCATGAAAATTCATGCCGCTTTTCTTTACGGAGAAGTATGCATGTGATTGGTAAAAACAAAAATATGACTTTTTTAAAGTCTTTTTAATTGAAAATACACAAAATTTACATATTTGTGAGTTTGCTATCGTGATATGATAAGAGTGTAAGACTAAACAAAAAAGAATGGAGGAAATGAGATGAAAAAATTGGTTTTAAAAGTTTTTATTGCTAGTATGCTTACGGTTGGGATTATTGGAACATTTGGCTTTTCGACGGGAGATAAAGCTGAAGCCGCGTTTAACCAAACGAATTCTTCATCAGGGCAATATGGTTTTGTTGATGAATTAAGGCAAACAAATTGGTCAATTAAAACATCTGGATGGCATGGTAACAGAAGTGGATATCCTAGCTACGCTTATATCTTTATTATGAATCGGGATACAGATTTGGAGCTTGGAAGGTATAAAATTGCTAGATCTTACAGACCAGATGTAACAACTGCGTATGGGAATTCAGTAATAGGCTGGGGTGGATTTGGATTAGAAGTTGGTAAAAGTAAGTTCCGCGGAAAACGAATTTACATTATGTCCAGATATACATCTGATCCTAACGGTAATAGAGGCGTATTGTGGGCAGATAGATATTACAATGAAACATGGATAAATGTATGGTGAAAATTAAAAAAAGCAGTGTCCTGTTTGAAAAATCAAACAGGACACTGCTTTTTTTTACATTGAAATATCCGCAAATTTCCCCCGACAAACCAAGAGCAAATCATTCGCAGCGAGTTCGATTTGCAAGCCGCGTTTGCCTGCGGAAATGAAAATCGTATCGAGCTTTTGTGCCGCTTCATCAATGAATGTTGGGAAGGCTTTTTTCATGCCAACGGGGGAACAGCCACCACGAATGTAGCCAGTCACTTTTTCTAAATCATTCACATGAATCATCTCCACTTTTTTATTGCCGCTGATTTTCGCAAAGGCTTTTAATTGGAGTGTTTGATTCGCTGGAATGCACGCCACGTTGTACCCCGTTTTATCGCCAACCGTCACGAGCGTTTTATAAATTTGTGCGGGATTCCGACCCGTTTCCGTCGCAACATGAACCGCATCTAAGTGGGTTTCATCGACCACGTATTCATGGAGCGAATAGGAAATTTTCTTTTGATCAAGCATTCGACACGCGTTTGTTTTGTGTACCAAAATTCTCACCTCAAAACTTATTTTGAAGCCGCCGATTTTAGTTGCTTCGTTTTAGCGTTTAAATAAATATGAGAAATCGTAAAGACTAAAATTGCCGCCCAAATACAAATAAAGGCCATAAGTTGTACCTTGTCAAAACTTTCTTTATACAGAAGAACGCCTAAAATCAGCATCAATGTTGGCCCGATGTATTGCAGGAAGCCAACCATCGTATAGCTGATTTTCTTCGCTGCCGTCGCGAAAAGTAGGAGTGGAATCGCTGTTACAATCCCAGCGCCAACCATAATGAAATCGATGCTTACAGAATAACTCATAAAGAAATTTTTGGAGAAAAATAGTAAATAAATAAGTGCAAACGGCGTTATAATTACTGTTTCAAGAGTTAATCCCGTCCATACTGAAACCGAAATAAATTTTTTAATTAAACCATACAGACTAAAGGAAATCGCCATGCCTAGAGCCGCATAAGGCACCGTGCCCTGATGGTACGTCAAAATGGCAACACCAATAAAAGCGAGCGAAACCGCAATGACTTCCCCGCGACTTAAACGTTCTTTCAAAAAAATAGTCGCAATGAGCACATTGACGAGCGGATTAATATAATAGCCGAGACTCGCTTCTGTCACGTGACCACTATTGACTGTGAAAATAAAAATGAACCAGTTGACTGTAATTAAAACAGCCGCGAGCGTAATGAGTGTAGCTGTTTTTGGTCTTTTAAAAACAGCTTTGATTTCAAGGTAAACCTCGTTTGATTTGCGCAAAATCGCAATTAAAAACACCATGAAAACAAAGGACCAAACAATGCGATAAGCTAAAATCTCCATTGCCGGAACTTCCGTTGCGAGTTTCCAATACATCGGCAAAATGCCCCATAAAACATAGGCGAGCGCCCCCGCAATAACGCCGATTAATTTTTCGTTTTTATTCATAATGTCCCTCTTTCTCTAAAAAATAGCAATACACCATTTTAACGCATTTTTGGGAAGAAAACTAGGGACCTGCTCATAAAATTGGATTTCCTATGCTTCAGCCTCAGCCAAAACAAGCGAATCTAAGCCAGCAATTAGTAAAGCAACGCCTTCGATGTAAGACTTGATTTGGTCGATATTTTTAAGCAAAAGGTCTGTAGAAGCAGGGATGTTTTGCCAGTCCGATTCAAAGGACCCTTTAGGTAGGATATTTTTCAAATCTGCAAGCGAGTGTTTTGCTAAAATATCAGCCGATTTAATATAGAGTAAATAGGCCGATTCTAAGCGGTGAGAAGCTTCCAAATTAAGCGCTTCTTGATAAAAAGAAGCAAATTCCGGATTTTGTTCATGTAAATCATTGATGAAAGGCTGATTTTGGGAGTCATGCACGGTTAAATAAGTGGTTTTTAATTCATTATCTACTTTTTCAATTTGGAATTTTTCTAAAAATACATCGTGACAGGATAAGCATTCTATGAGCAAGCCTAGCACTTCATCTTTGGAATTTAATGTAGAAGAAAGCACGGTTAAATGTTTACTTGAATGACATGACGGGCAAAATGTTGGGAAATTTACACGGCAAGTTTGAAAGCTTTTTGATTGACTCAGTTGAACTTGAAAAACGTAATTCATTGATGGGGTACAGCTCCTTTTTCTTTCTAATTATTAGTTTTTAAGTATAGCACAAAGAGGAGCGTACTAAATTGCAAATTGGTGATTATGAAGCGTTCTTTTTGACAATTTAAAGAACTTTTTAGTTAATAAATGAAATCCCCCCTGAAAGAATTTTCTTTCAGGGGGGATTTGTGCTTATTTAGAAGCTTCAATTTGAATATTTAATTTGACTTCATCGCCGATTAGAACGCCGCCAGTTTCAAGCGCTGCATTATAGTTTAGACCAAAGTCTTTACGGTTGAATTTGCCTCGTCCTTCAAAACCGGCTACGATATTTCCAGTATTTGGATCTTTTCCAGAACCTTCAAATGTAACGTGTAGTTGCAACGGTTTTGTAACATCGCGAATAGTTAAATCACCTGTTACTTCATATTCATTGTCACCATCTGGCGTGATTTCAGTTGAAACAAAAGTGATGTGTGGGTATTTTTCTACATTAAAGAAGTCATCACTTTTTAGATGTCCGTCACGCTGTGCTTGACGAGTATCTACACTTTCTGCGTCAACAGTAAATTTGATTTTGGCATCAGTTAAGTCTTCAGGATTCATTTGAACGTCTGCTTCAAATTTTTTAAACACGCCTTTCACTTTTGATACCATCATGTGTTTCACTTGAAACTCAATTGAAGTGTGTGCAGGGTCAATATTCCATTTTTCTACTGTCATGTTTGTCATTCCTCCATTTTTTTCTATTTACATTCTTTGTATTCACTTAAAAAAGTGAGTTTAAACGTAAAATGTTATTGTTTATAAATAAACTATATCACACTTACAAAATATAAGCAACTAATAAAACGTAAAATTGTTTTTTAGTTAGGATTTTGTAAATTTCCACTTAAATGCTTATTTTTCCTTTAAAATAAAGGTGGAGGTGCTACTATGCAAATAAAAGAAAGTAAGGTTGAGCAAATGAAAGAACTTGTTTCTAGTTATATGCGCGTACAAAAAGCAATGAAAGCATTAACGAGAGAACATCAAAACAGCATGGGCATGTCATATGAACAACTCCGAATTTTAAAAATTTGTGCAGAACATGAAAAGGTCCTTTTGCGCGAGATTTTGTATGAAGTAAAAGGCAAACATCAGATTATCGCGGCTAACATACGTGGGCTAACTGAAAGAGGCTTACTTCAAGTAAGAGATTTTCAATTAACTTTAACGGAAAAAGGAAAGATGATTTTACGTGAAGATGAAATGAATACTTACATTTACAAAGCTTTTATGAAAATTTGTACAGAACTTAAAGAAGAGGAGCTAGAAAATATGTGGCGCTATAATCAAAAAGTTGTGGATTTATTAAATCGCTAATTTTCTGACAAATCTGCTTTTTGAAGAAAATAAATGAAATTGTCCCGATTTGTTCGAAAATAAAGCTGTTCCAAGCATTACAAATAGGCTAAAATGACTGTTTGCTATTGCTTTTGACCCAGATAATCTGTATGGTAGAGGAACAAGACAGATTTTGAAAGGGAGATATCATTTGAATAAACAGCTATCATTTTCGGCCTATTTCTTTATTGGCCTCATGCTTTTCGCATTATTTTTTGGAGCAGGTAACCTGATTTTTCCAGCTCATTTAGGACAGTTAGCGGGAACTAACGTATGGGTGGCGATAACAGGATTTTTACTTACTGGGGCTGGCTTACCACTTCTTGGTGTGCTAGCAATTGGCATTTCGGGAAGCAATGATTTGCAAAGCTTAGCAAGTCGTGTGCACCCTATTTACGGCATTCTATTTACAGTCGTTCTCTATTTAACAATTGGGCCATTTTTTGCTTTACCTCGTACGGGGACAGTTTCTTTTGAAATTGGAGTGGCACCATTTTTAAATGAAGGAAGTCATACGTTTGCGCTTTTCATTTTCACGCTCATCTTTTTTGGGATATCATTGTGGCTATCACTTTCGCCATCGAAAATTGTTGATCGTGTTGGGAAGTACTTAACACCAGCACTACTCATTTTTATTTTCATTTTAATCGTGGCGGCGCTCGTGAAACCACTCGGAGAGCAAACTGCGCCAACAGGTGAATATATGACTTCACCATTTTCCACTGGTTTTGTTAGTGGCTATAACACGATGGATGCGCTCGCTTCACTTGTGTTTGGGATTATTGTTATCAATGCAATTAAATCGTACGGGGCAAAATCAAAACGCGAGATTGCGGCAGCCTGTTTAAAAACCGGACTTATCGCGGTAGGTTTTTTGGCCGTCATTTATATTTTTGTAGCTTATATCGGGTCCATGAGTGTGGACCGCCTCGGACTTTTCGATAACGGAGGACCTATTTTATCCGGAGCGGCTTCGTTCTATTTTGGTTATTTTGGTAAGATTTTGCTAGCGATTATTATTACGCTTGCGTGCTTGACGACGAGTATTGGGTTGATTACAGCTTGTTCGAGTTACTTCCAGAAGCTGTTTCCGAAACTTAAATATCAAACATACGTGATTGTATTTTCAGTGTTTTCCTGCCTTGTTGCAAACGTTGGGCTTGCGAACTTGATTGAGTTTTCGTTACCTGTACTTATGATGATTTATCCGCTAACGATTGTGCTCATTCTGCTCACGTTCCTTAATCCTTTGTTTAAAGGGCGCCGAGTGGTTTATGTGACCACGATTTGTTTTACAGCCGTCATCTCGATTTTGGAAGGGGCAAAAGCGATAGAACTTCCTATTGATGGCATTCACGCGTTTTTCAGAGGTTTCATTCCGTTTTATGACATTTCGATGGGCTGGTTAACGTTTGCGGTAGTTGGATTTGTTGTCGGAGTCATTTTAGCGCTTGTTACAAAGCCAACTGTGGAGCCTGTTCATAACGAGATTAACGTGTAAGGAGATAAGATAATGTTTTCAGTTGTACTTAGCATTATTCTCATTGCAACGCCATTTTTATTAATTTGGCTAGGTCTCTCTATTTTTAAAAAGAAAAATGGATAAAAAATAAGCATGAATCCAGTAATAGTCATTTTTAAGATGATATTATGACGGGATTCATGCTTATTTATTTTGCTTATTGAAAGTACGCTTGATAATCTAGAGCATACTGTTCGAAAGAAGTGGGTGTTCTGCCAAGTAATTGTTCTAAATCTGTCGTCACTTTTTTCGCGTTCCCTAATTGCGTAATAAAATACAACATCACCATAACATTAACAAATTCTTTCGGTTCGCCGCGTTTAATCATTGTAGAACGGAATTTTAATAAGCTCGGTTTGCTATAAGTGATAGCCCGGCCTAGCGTCTTCGTCAAAATTTGAGCTATCTCCTCATAAGTTAGCGCTTTAGAGCCAGTTAAGTCAAAGGCTTTCCCCGTATATTTGCCAGTGTCAAGGAGACAGATGGCTGCCGCTTCCCCAATATCACGTGTATCAATGAAGCTCGTTTTCGCTTTTCCAGCCGGAATAAACAAATCATCCCGTTTTTGAATATCTTCTAGGTGGGTCGTGTTTAAGTTTTGCATGAAGAAGCTTGGACGCAAAAACGTATACGGTAGCTCTAAACGCACCATTTCTTTTTCGATTTTATGATGCGGCGTGACAGGATTTTTTTCAACCCCGAGTAACGAGACAAATACAACATGTGAAACCTTTTTTTCTTTTAAAAAAGATAGGAAAGGAAAAATTTCTTCCTTCGGTTTAGCAAGCTGTGGCGGCCTGATGAAAAAAACTTTTTCCGCTTTTCCTAAAGCGAATTCATACGTTTCTGTTCGCAGAAAATCGAAATGGACGTGCGTAATTTGATCCGTAGGTGCAGGCAAATTGTTCTCTTTCGAGGTAGCTGCGCGAACGTGAATATTTTCCTTCATTAAAGTGCTAACAACCGTTTCACCAATATTCCCACTTGCACCAATAACTAATATTTCAGTCATCATGATCACCTCGTTTTATTTGTTTTTCAAGCAATTGGAGTAGCGCATATTTTTCTTCCTCCGAATAGGGACGCAAAAATTGTTTCATCACTTCTTCACTCTTTTTTTCAAAAAAGGGGAGGTTGTTGTGTGCTTTTTTTGTGAGCGTTAGAATTGTTGCGCGTCTGTCCATTGGATGTTCCGTCCTTGTAACCCAGCCATTTTTTTCAAGCCTTGAGACAATACCTGACATTGTTGGTTTATCAAAACCTAATTCGTCAGCAAGGAAAGAACTTGTTTGTTTTAAGCGTAATTTTTCATTTTCAGAACCCCATTCAAGCTGTTTTAGTACGGCCCACTGCGCGCTTGTAATGCCGTATTTCTCTAAACTACTTGATAAATCATAGCGCAATTCCTTAGCGGTTTTCATAAGTAGATAGCCGATATGATTAAGTGTATGCATGAACTCCCTCCTTATATAGTTAGTATACTAACTATATAGGGAAGAAGCAACTATTTACGAGTATTGGGATAACTATGAGTACTATATTTGCGTAAAAAAGATAAAAATACACTCATTTTGATACTTTTCTAGATTGTTTGTCACAAAATCGTCAAAAAATCAAAAGTGATTTGTATAAATTCCCCACGGGTAAAGCAGTGGTTGATTGTATGATTAACGTATAGTATTTGAATGGAGGAATTAAATCTAATGACGAAAAAAAAGAAATTAAAGAAAAGTATGTTAGCTGTTTCTTCAACGATATTTTTAACTAATTTAATCATGATTCCTATCAGTTCTGGAGTAAAGGCTGTTTCGAATCTCCCTACGACAAACCTTCAAGCTTCACCTGCTGTAATTTCATTGGTAAACGGCGATTTTGAGAACCCTCATTTTACAGCAAGTTATAAGTTATATAATCAAAGTAGTGTACCTGGATGGCAAACAACTGCTAGTGATGGGAAAATTGAATTACAACGAAATATTGATAATACGAAACCACAATCTGGCACACAGTGGGCTGAACTGAATGCCTATGAAGCTAGTGCGTTGTATCAAGATATTCCCACTACACCAGGTGTTACAGTGCACTGGCAAGTGTATCATAAAGGGCGAATGGGTGATGATACGGCAGTCGTAGAGTTTGGTGCACCAGGAGGAACTATGACTCAGCAAGCGGAAATGACAGACGGAAATACAGAATGGGGACTTCACAAAGGCACATACACAATTCCAGAAGGCCAAACGACAACCCGTTTTCAATTCCGAGCAGTGTCTTCAGCGGGAGGAAATAAAGCTATAGGAAACTTACTAGATAATGTTCAGTTTGCGACGCAATCTGTGCTTCAAGTAGAAGGAGCTTTTTCAGAAGCAAGTACGAAAGTTAATAAAGATGTTAATTATAATATAAAGGCTACGAATGTTGGAGGAATGGCAGCTACAAGTAATACATTTTCTGTCAAAATCCCAGAAGAATTAACCTATACACCAGGAAGCTTATCATCGTCAGACACAAGCATAACTGGTGAAAGCTATGATGAGGCGACCCGCACATTAACTTTCACAACAGGGAAAGTTGAAAATAATACCTCAATAAACATTACGGTTCCTTTAAAAGGTGCGACGGAAGTATCTTCGGTTACACCTGATACGACAGTAGTGTACCATGATGAGAATTTTGAAGAGGACACGTATACGGCAGACGGAACCGATCAGTCTGTAGCAGTCACAAGTAATGATGTGCCTGTCATTCAAGGTGAGCAGGAAACTATTATCCAACCCAATGTTGAGTTTGATCCGATGAAAACAATTCAAGCGACAGATAAAGAAGATGGCGATTTAACTAGCCAAGTAAAAGTAATAGATAATCCAGTGAACACAGGAGTGTCTGGAACTTATGAAGTCACTTATGAAGTCACAGATAGTGATGGAAATAAGGCAACATTTACTCGTCAAGTTGTTGTGGAAGGGGCACCCGTTTTTTCTGGAAACAATGAAGTACGCTTAAATCCAGATGATACATTTGATCCATTGGCAGATATTCAAGCAACAGATAAAGAAGATGGCAATGTGACAGATAAAATAAAAGTGACAAGTAATCATGTAGAGGAAGGTATTCCTGGCACGTATGAAGTGACGTATGAGGTGGCAGATAGCGCTGGAAATATCACGACCTACACGCGTACAGTCATTGTGACCGAGGCGCCTCAAATTACAGGAGAAAGTACGACTCGTTTGAATCCTACTGATGAATTTGATCCAATGAGTACAATTCAAGCGACAGATAAAGAAGACGGCAATCTTACAAACCAAGTCAAAGTAACGAGCAACTCCGTAGAAAAAGGCGTTCCCGGAACGTACAAAGTAAGTTATGAAGTGACTGATAGTGATGGTAATAAGGCTTTGTTTGACCGTTCAGTTACCGTGACAGAAGCACCTGAAATTACAGGAGAAAAAGTGACACGCTTAAATCCGAATGATGAATTCGATCCAATGAGTACGATTCAAGCAACAGATAAAGAAGACGGTGAAATGACAGATCAAATCAAAGTGACAAGCAATACGATTAACAAAGCGGCATCAGGGACGTATGAAGTAAGCTACGAGGTGACCGATAGTGATGGAAACAAGACGACTTTTACTCGTACGGTTATTGTGACTGAAGCGCCCGTAATGACAGGAGAAAAAGAAATTCGTTTAAATCCAACTGATACATTCGATCCGATGAAAGATATTCAGGCAACAGATAAAGAAGATGGCGATGTTACCGAACAAATCAGAGTCGTAAATAATGAAGTACAACAAGGAAATCCAGGAACCTATGAAGTGACGTATGAAGTCATTGATAGTGATGGAAACAAGACAACATTTGATCGTACAGTTATCGTAACAGAAGCACCTGAAATCACGGGAGAAAAGATAATTCGTCTACAAGAAGGCGATGCGTTTGACCCAATGAGCGATATACAGGCGACAGATAAAGAAGATGGCGATATTACGAGCCAAATGAAAGTAGTGAGTAACGAAGTTGATACAAGTAAGCCAGATGCTTATGAAGTGACCTATGAAGTCACAGATAGCGATGGAAATACAACAAACTTCCAACGAATCGTTATCATTACAGAGCTTCCTGTTAATCATAATGATGACACTGATTCTTCAAAGCAAGATAAGAACAATACAGATACAGAGGACCCGGCAGAAGTGATTAAAGCAGGTTTAGGCAACACGAATCCCATTTCCATAGAGCAAAGCCAACCAAAAGCATATAGCAGCACACCGACAGTTAAAGAAGTCACAAAAGATGCTTTGCCTAAAACAGGAGATAGTGAACCTGCTGCAGCTGGATTAATTGGGCTAGGATTACTAGCTATCGGAAGTCTGTTCTTTTGGAGAAAAAAATAAGTGTAGCTAGATAAAATGAAAATCACCCTTATCCTAAGATGGAGGGTGATTTTTTTATGTGATTTACATTTTCTTGTGGTCAAATTCGGCTTCTTCAAGCGGAATAATTTTGGTCTTCTTCGTCAATTTGTAAGAGAGCCAGAAGATGAAGAAAATGGGTAATCCAATATAGGAGATGCCGATTTTTTGCCACCAGGCGGCGCTTGTGAAATCAGGATTTAAAAAGGAATTGTAATCTTGACCGATGATGACTAAAATACATAAAATGAGCGCGAGTATCGGTCCGAATGGGAAGAATTTCGCTCGGTATTTCAGTTCGTTTAAATCATGACCTTGTTTAATAAATGCACGGCGGAAGCGGTAATGACTAATGGCGATACCGACCCAGGCGATGAAGCCAGTTAAGCCAGATGCGCTAAGCAGCCATGTATAAATGACCGTCCCATTTTCACTTAAAGTAGTGACAAAAGTAAGTGCCCCAACAATTGTTGTTACTACAAGGGCAGCCATTGGAATACCACGGTGGTTTACTTTAGACAAAAATTGTGGCGCTTTGCGGTCTTTTGCCATCGACCAGAGCATACGTGTTGAAGCATACAAGCCAGAGTTTCCAGCGGACAAAACGCTCGTTAAAATAACGGCATTCATGACAGACGCCGCAAACGCTAAACCAGCTTTTTCAAAAACGAGCGTAAACGGACTAATCGCCACATCAGTTGCCTCACCGCCAAGCAAATTCGGGCTCGTATAAGGGATAATCAGGCCAATCACGAAAATCGCAAAAATATAAAATAGCAAAATCCGCCAGAAAACTTGTTTAATCGCCTTCGGAACGCTTTTTTCTGGTGTTTCACTTTCCCCAGCTGCAATACCAACAAGCTCTGTCCCTTGGAAGGAAAAGCCGGCGATGAGGAATGTTCCAAGTATCGCGAAAAATCCGCCTTTAAATGGTGCCTCTCCAACTGTGAAGTTTTTAAACCCGATGAATTCCCCGCCAAGAATCCCAAAAATCGTCAAAACGCCGACGATAAGGAAGACAATAACGGTGGCCACTTTGATAATGGAAAACCAATACTCGGATTCCCCGTAAGCCCGTACAGATAAGGCATTTAATCCAAAAATAAGCACTAAGAAAATGGCACTCCAAAGCCAAGCTGGCGTATCTGGTAACCAAAACTGCACGATGAGTGCGGCCGTTGAAATATCGACGGCGAGTGTAATTGCCCAGTTAAACCAGTAATTCCAGCCGAGCGCAAAGCCAAAAGCGGGATCAACAAATCGCGTGGCGTACGTGCTAAAAGACCCCGATACGGGCATATACGTAGCCATTTCGCCAAGACTTGTCATCAGGAAAAATACCATCAATCCAATGGCTGCATACGCCACAAGCGCCCCGCCTGGTCCCGCTGTCGCTATCGCATTTCCACTTGCAAGAAACAACCCAGTTCCAATGGATCCCCCAATCGCAATCATCGATAAATGTCGTGTTTGAAGAGAACGCTTAATCTCCCCACTTGATTTTTTCTTCAATTATAAAACTCCTTTTTTGTCTAAATTTCGCGCTGTATCAGGACTTTCTAATCATATAAAAAACCCCGTCTTATGGCTATAAGGCGGGGATAACATACAAAGCATCCTTGTCAGATAGCGCACCTACTAAAAAAGACTATTTTAGTAGCAGTCCAGCCGCTTTCGCAAACCGTCCCAGCAAAATAAACCGCAAAAATTCATTTTACTTCGGCAAATCTCCTTTTCCATTTCTATCAATAGCGTTTCGCGCGCTTCAAGAAATCTACTTGTGATCTTTGCAACCTCTACCTCACCAGTGATGAGGATTTTATTTAATTACTTGTACTATCTTAAAGGAAAAAGCCTAATAAATCAACCCTTTATTGAAAGTAAATGAAAGAGCGAAGGTTGACAAAAAACCCCCTACCTTGTATTCTGTTAGAGAAAGAAAGTTTAGCGTCCAAACAAATAATCGAGGTGCTTTTTGTGAGTGTAGTTATATCTTAAATTAGGAAATGAATCAACCAATTAAATTTTTCAAAAACGAAAGTTTATTTGGTTTGCCTATGAAGATACCTAACTCTTTCAAAACATTTACGATTATGACTATCATAATTTGATATGTTTATGAAACTGCAAAGGTGTTTGCAGTTTTTTGCTGCACCTCTTAGCACTTCAGTGCTTAGAGGTGCAGTACAAGGTTGAGCAAAGCGAAACGTTGCTCCAAAGTCCTCTTAGCACTTTTAGTGCCTAGAGGTGCAGTACAAGGCCGAACAAAGTGAGGCGTTGATCCAAGGATTCTCTTAGCACCTTCAGCGCTTAAAGACGCAAGCAAAGCGAAACGTTTTAAACACCTAAAACCAAAATTCAGGACGCACCAAGGTATCTTCCACTTTTAAACAAAGGAGATTGGAAGAAATGAATACAGAAACTTATCAAAAACTAGGCTTTAACGAATTAATGACACGCCTAAGTGAAAACTGCGTGAGCAACGTTGCAAAAGAAAAAGCGCAGGAAGGGCATATATATAGAACGAAAAAATCCATCGCGCATAAATTAGCGGAGACTTCCGAAGCGCGGACAATTTTAAATAGTGGACAAAATTTGCCGCTTGCGGGCGTTAGCCATATTGACCAGCTCATCGGGAAAATCGACCGGGGGCAGGAACTGATGCCGCAAGAGCTTACTCTGATAGCTGATTTTTTGCGGAGTACAAGACGTGTGAAGCAATTTATGGAGAAAAATGAACATGTTGCGCCGATTTTAATGGGTTATTCGGGGAGCATTGAAAGTTTCATGGACGTAGAAGATGAAATTTATGCGGCGATTCGAAATGGCGAAGTGGTGAATGAGGCGAGCCGTGCGTTACGGAAAGTTCGGAAAGCGATTTTAGACACACAAGAGAAGATTTCTGAACGGCTTGAAAAATTCATGAAGAACAGCCAAAACCGCAAATATATCCAAGAATTTTTTGTGAGCAAAAAAAATGATCGCTATACGGTGCCAATTAAAGCGAGTTTCCAAAAATTTGTTCCGGGTGCGATTGTCGAATCGTCTGGGAAGGGAACGACGGTTTTTATTGAGCCAGAAGCGGTGCGGAAGCTAAATGACGAACTTGTTGGCCTTTACGCATGGGAAAGCGCGGAAGTTTATCAGATTTTGATGACGTTAACTGGAAGTATCATTGAAAAACTAGACGGTATTAAGCATAACAAAGATGTTATCGCCGAATTCGACTTTATTTTTGCTAAAGGGAAGCTCTCTAGACAAATGGAAGGCATTTCACCGAGCATCAATGAAAATGGCATTATTCGGCTGAAAAATGCACGGCATCCGTTTCTTTTAGGGACAGATCATGTGCCGCTGCAATTTGAAATTGGGGAGAATTACCGAAGTCTTGTCATTACAGGGCCAAATGCTGGCGGGAAAACGGTTGTGCTGAAAACCATTGGGCTGCTTACGCTAATGATGATGGCAGGCTTGCACATTCCGGCAGATGAGGGGGCGGAAATGGCGATTTTCGACGGCGTTTTCGTGGACATTGGCGACAACCAAAGTATCGAAAATGCGCTCAGCACGTTCTCTTCGCATATGCGCAACATCGCGGACATCGTGTCACGCACGAATAAACAAACACTGCTTCTTTTGGATGAAATTGGAAGTGGGACTGAGCCGAATGAAGGAGCGGCACTCGCGGTCGCGATTTTAGAAGCGTGCTACAAAAAAGGTGCGACGACCATTGCGACGACCCATTATGCGGAAATCAAAAAATATGGCAGCGAACATCCCGACTTCATGAATGCGCGTATGGCGTTCAATCAGGAAACGCTCGAACCGAAATATCAGCTCATCATTGGCGAATCTGGGGAAAGCAATGCGCTTTTCATTGCCAAAAAAATGAATTTGGATGACAAAATCATTCGCCAAGCTTCGCGCTACATGACATCAAAAGATTACGTGTATGAAAAAATCACGGTCCGAAAAGTCGAACAAGACGTGCGCGAACCACAAATTGAATTTGCGAAAGGCGACCGAGTTGAGCTTTTAGAAACAAAAGAAGTTGGCCTCGTTTACGCGCAGGACAAAGATGACGTGACCGTTTTTGCGGGCGGCAAGCAAGTTGTTGTACGCGCCAAACGACTGGCTAGACTCGCTAAAGCAAGCGACCTGTACCCGGCCGACTACGATCTGGACTCCCTTTTTACATCTTTCGCTGAACGCAAAGAAGCACGCGATTTCGAACGTGGCTCCAAAAAAGCGCTGCGGAAAGTGCAGAAGGAAATAAAGAGGACAATTGATAACGATTGATTGTGCGTGTAAAGTTAAGAGCAATCTAAAATGATTGCTCTTTTTTTGTTATTAAAATACTTAATTAAAATCATTTATTATTACTATTTTATTTAATCGTAAAAATCTTTTATACTTAAAGTAAGATATTGAACGAGGAGGATAAAAATGATTTTTGCGAAACAAAGTTTTTGGATTGCGGCGGCAGTGACGCTTATCTGTTCGCTTGCGGGGAAATATTTGGCGCTTTTGCCAGGATTTAGTTTGGTGGGGGCGCTTGTAATTGCGCTTTTGTTTGGAATGCTTTTTCAAGTGAGTCGGCCGGTCATTCAGAAGAGCGAAATTGGGATGGCGTTTATCTCCAATAAATTTTTGCGGCTGGGAATTATTTTGTTGGGGTTTCGGCTCAACTTAAAAGTGCTTGCTGAATCAGGCGTGAAGACGATTTTACTGGCACTCGTTGTGGTTACTGGAATGATTTTTTTAACCTACTATTTGTGTCGGTTGTTTAAAGTGGATGAGAAGCTCGCCATTTTAACGGCAAGTGGCTGCGGGATTTGCGGAGCGGCGGCTGTGATGGGCGTGTCGCCGGAAGTGAAGGCGAATAAAGATGATTCGGTGCTTGCGGTCGCGGTCGTTTGTATTTTAGGCACAGTGTTTACGCTCATTGAAATTGGTTTGAAGCCGTGGCTTGGTTTGTCGCCGACGCAATTTGGTGTGATGAACGGGGCGTCTTTACATGAGATTGCTCATGCGGTGGCAGCGGGGAGTTCAAGCGGGTCTGCGGCACTTGATGCGGCTTTAATTACGAAGTTGTCACGCGTCATTTTGCTAGCACCAGTCGCGATTTTTGTTGGCATGTGGTTCGGGCGTAAGGAAAGCCGGGCAGAAGGGAAGCGCAAACTCCCAATCCCGTGGTTTATGGTTGGCTTTTTGCTCGCGAGCGTAGCGGGAACGTTTTTACCACTTGGCGATGCACTATTAAACGGGCTTGTGAGCGCTGCTTATATTTTTCTTGGCATGGCGATGGCCGCGCTAGGCATGAGTGTGAATTTCAAGGTCATTCGGGCACGTGGGGGCAATGTTTTTCTAGCGGCAAGCATTAGTTCAGCTGTGCTGTTCGGCTTTTCATTTTTGGCAAGCAAATTCTTTTTTTAATCAGGAGGAGAAGTGATGTTTCAACTTTTAGAAACGTTTACGACTGTTTATGAGGAGCAAAATTTCACGAAAGCAGCGAAAAAACTTTATATTTCGCAGCCAACGATTTCCGTGCATATTGAAAAATTAGAACAGGATTTGGGAATAAAGCTGTTTTTGCGAAGTGGTAATAATCGCATTACGCCGACAAAAGCGGCTGATTTCTTATATGAAAAAGCCACGCAAATGAAAAACAACTGGAGCGGGATACTAAGCGAACTTGCGCGTCTTGATGGCGGCGAGCGCAAAAAGTTCAAAATTGCCGCTTCGCAAACGATTGGTGATTTTCTCTTACCGCAAATTTTAAAGCCGCTCACAGATCAATTTCCGCACGTCGATTTCAACTTTTTTATCGAAAATTCGAGTCACGTGTTTCATTCGGTGCACATGCTAGACGCCGATATTGGTCTCGTGGAGTCGCCGGAAATTGTGCCAGGCGTGGAGCGGGAAATTTTCATGTGGGATGAAATGGTCGTTTTTGGCAGCCCGGAAAATAAGACGTGGATTTTCAGAGAAAAAGGGTCTGGTATTCGGGCGTATACAGACCAGTATTTACTAGAGGAAAATATCCAACCTGAAGAAAAAATGGTAATTAACCATAACGCGATGATTCACCAGGCGATTGAGCTTGGACTTGGTCGCACGCTGCAATCAAAATTCGTCACGCACTCTGAACAGGTGACGCAAGAAAAAACGGATTTGAATCGACCGTTTTATTTGATTACAAGCGAACAAAATCGAAATTTAGACTTAGAGATAAAAGAATGTGTTTTTAAGCTTTTAGGGGATTTAAAGTAAAAATCTCATGAGAAATATATAAGTTTTTTTACATTTTGGCACTACTTCCCGAGAAAATGTAGTAACATAGAGGGTGAGAAGTTTGAGAGGAGATTAAGTGGTGGAACAACAACCTTCAGTAAACGAACTAAAAGAGTGGCGGGACCTCATGTTAATGCACCGTTTTGCGCTTGAGGAAGTCAATACAAAGCTTAAAATTTTAAATGAAGAGTTTCAGTTTTTGCATGATTATAATCCGATGGAGCATATTAAATCGCGTGTGAAATCGTTTGAAAGTATTGGGGCAAAACTCGAAAAGAAACAAGTGGACATTACGCCAGAAAACGCTCGCAAACATGTACACGATATTTCAGGGATACGTGTGAGTTGCTCTTTTGTATCAGATATTTTTAAAATTAAAGAGATGCTTGAAAACCAAAATGATTTGAAGATTTTACGCGAAAAAGATTACGTTACGCATCCGAAGCCGAATGGCTATAGAAGTTTACATTTATTATGTGAGGTACCGATTTTCTTAACAAACCGTGTAGAAAAAATTGTCGTTGAGATTCAAATTCGCACCGTTGCGATGGATTTTTGGGCGAGTTTAGAACATAAGATTTATTATAAGTACAAACAAGAGGCGCCGGAGCGTTTAGTAAACGAGCTTCGTGCGGCGGCGAAAATTGTGACGGAACTTGATGATAAAATGAAGAATTTGAATGATGAAATTGAAAAATATAAACTAGAACAAGAAGAAAATAATTAGTTTAACGCGTGAATGATTAACTCGGTTAATTGTTTGCGCGTTTTTGTGTTTTCATGCATAATGTGTCTAGAGGAGGAGAAGTAATTTGGAGATATTTCTATTTGTATTACTACTATTAGTCGCTATTTTTATATCCAATTTACTAAACCGGTTTATACCATTTGTTTCGGTTCCACTTATTCAAATTGGACTCGGTATATTAATCGCTCTCTTACCGATTGGCGCAGAACTAAAACTTAATCCAGAATTGTTTTTAGTCATGTTTATTGCACCACTTCTTTTTAATGATGGAAAAAGAACGGATAAGAAAGCGCTTTGGCGACTTCGGACACCAATTTTGGTACTGGCTCTAGGTTTAGTTTTTGCTACTGTACTTATTATCGGCTACTTTGTGAACTGGATGATTCCAACTATTCCACTAGCTGCGGCTTTTGCACTGGCGGCATCTCTTGCGCCGACTGACGCGGTTGCAGTTGGATCACTTTCAGGGCGCATTCATTTGCCGAAACGAATTATGAATTTATTAGAGGGAGAATCATTAATTAATGATGCTTCGGGTCTTGTTTCGTTCCAATTTGCGATTGCAGCTATGGTGACGGGGACATTTAGTTTGTTGAGTGCTTCATGGAGTTTTCTTGTCATTTCGATTGGCGGCGTTTTAGTTGGGCTAATCCTTAGTTTTCTGAAATTCCAATTTTTAAAATGGGTGCGCGGACTAGGCATGGAAGATGTAACGTTTCATATGCTAATCCAAATTTTAACCCCGTTTTTAATTTATTTAGCCGCAGAAGAATTACATGTTTCGGGCATTTTAGCAGTTGTGGCTGCGGGTGTTGTTCACGCTGTTGAAGGAAAGAAAATGGATCCGCAACAAGTGAAATTAAATGTTGTTTCAAAAAGTACGTGGTCGGTAATTGTATTTGTTTTGAATGGACTTGTCTTTTTAATTTTAGGGACGCAATTGCCTTCTATCGCGGAAGTGGTTTGGCGCGATTCGGGTATTAGTAATGTGCAAGTGACGGTTTACATCTTACTCATTACGGCGGCGCTCATTTTATTACGCTTTGTTTGGGTATTTGGTTTTTGGCAATTTGACCACTCGCGGAAAGCGAGGAAAACGAAGCAGCGACCTGCGTTACGGACGGCTTTATTGACAAGCCTTTCTGGGGTTCGGGGAGCTGTGACGCTTGCTACCGCCTTATCGATTCCCTTTTTCTTAGACAATGGCGAGCGTTTCCCGCAAAGAGATTTACTTATTTTTATCGCTTCGGGTGTAATTCTTTGTTCGCTTCTGATTGCGACGTTTATTTTGCCGATTTTGGCGCGTGGGGGCGAAGCGGACGTTGGGGATTTGCGGCTTAGCCGTGCGGTGCAAATTAAGATTTTGCGAAATGTGATTCGCGGGTTGCACGCCCAGATTACGCCGGAAAATAAGGCTGTGACTGAACTTGTTATGCAGGAATATCGCGGTCGAATTCATGATCTTCAGCAAGGTGAGGCCCATCATAAAATGTCGGATGAAGAGAGAGCGAAGCGGCTTGAAATTATTGGCTGGGAACGCGAGAACATGAAAAAAATGCGCGATGAGGGACAAGTTAGTGCGAGCACAGTTTACCGCTACGAAAGCTATCTTGGTATGATGGAATCGGCTTTAAAACAAAAATTCCTTGCGCGGACTAAAACTTTTTTGATGTTTGCGAAACGCGCGCTACGGCTCGTGTTACATCCGAAGAAATTTAAGAAGATGCAGCAAAAACTTGGAAATACGAAGGAAAAACAAAAAGAGGCTTTTGCTGAAATGCAACTTTTACGTGAGGAGAACGAAAAGTTAACGATTCGTCTTTTGAAATCACAAATTACGGACGACAATACGGATTTAATTGGTCCGCTTATTACGGAACACAAAATGTTCCTTGATCGTCTTAGCGAGAATCGTGTGCGTCCAAGTGAACGACCGAAATCAAATCAAAAGGTTCGCGAAATCGAATTGCTTGGTATTCAAATGGAGCGCGACAACATTCAAAGTATGTTTGAAAACGGTAGTATTTCACGTGATTTGGCGCGTGATTTGAGGCAAAATCTAAATATGCTTGAAATCTATACAGTGGAAGAAGAAATGGCGTAAGGAGAGATAACGTTGAATATTGCAGTTTATTGCGGGGCTAGCGTTGGTGAAAACGCGGTTTATGCCGAAAGCGCCGTACAATTAGGTGAGTGGCTAGCCAGTTCGGGGCATAGTCTTGTATATGGCGGTGGCAAAGTTGGCTTGATGGGCATTGTCTCAAATACAGTTTTAAATGCTGGAGGAAAAGTGTATGGTGTGATGCCCCAATTTTTAGTGGACCGTGAAATTGCCCACGACAAATTGACGGAACTTGTCATTACAAAGGATATGCATGAGCGGAAAAGGAAGATGATGCAACTTGCGAACGCTTATATAGCACTTCCAGGCGGACCGGGCACGCTTGAAGAAATTTCAGAAGTCGTCTCTTGGGGTCGAGTTGGGGAGCATCAAAATCCGTGTATCTTTTTTAACGTCGGAGGCTACTATGATTTCGTGCAAATGTTTTATAACAAAATGGTAGAAGATGGCTTTTTGACGGCGGAAGACCTCGCCAACATTTTATTTAGCGACGATTTTGCCGAAATTGAAGCGTTTATGGCTAATTATAAGGCGGCGAGTGTTAGACAATATTAATGGTGAAATCCCTTTCGGGAGTTAGTTTTTGATTAACTTTCGGCGGGGATTTTTTTATTTGAAAAAGCTATTGAAGTTCAAAATGCTTTGTTGTATAATGAGTCTTGCTGTTACTAAACCTAAAGTTTAATTTTACTAAACAAGTGTGCTTTAGAGTTTAGAATAACTAAACTTCACGAAAGGGAGATGCGCGGATGGAAATTGGAAATCGAATTAAAAATTTACGACTGAGTAAAAATTTAACGCAAGAAGAACTAGGCGAGCGAACGGATCTTACGAAAGGGTATATTTCGCAATTAGAACGTGATCTTAGTTCACCTTCCATCGAAACGCTTTTCGCTATTTTGGAAGTTTTAGGACAATCACCAAAAGATTTTTTTGACGAAGAAGAGCGGCAGCAAAAGGTGATTTATGGTGAAGAGGAACGGACTTTTTATGAGGATACGGAGAAAGGCTACCGAATTGAGTGGCTTGTGCCGGAATCGAATGAAAAGGAGATGGAACCTGTTTTGCTCGAAATTAGCGCCAGAAGCTGCTTTAAGCAATTTGAACCGTCGCTTTCAGAAACGTTTGCTTATGTGTTGAAAGGGACTGTGACAGTTCTCCTAGGCGATAAAACGTATGAAGCAAAACAAAATGAAACGATTTATTTTCATGCAGCAGATGAACACCAAATAATGAATGACGGAGAAGAAGCTGCAACGCTCATTCTAGTTGCAACAGATTCGTATTTGTAAGGGAGGAAAGACGTGTGCAAGATACAATTATTCGCTTTGAAAATGTAACGAAACAATTTGATGACGATGCGCCAGTTTTGGACAATGTCAGCTTTGAAATAGAAAAAGGTAAATTTTACACGCTGCTCGGGCCATCAGGTTGCGGGAAAACAACGATTTTACGTCTCATTGCTGGCTTTTTAGAGGCAACAGACGGCGATATTTATTTAAACGAAAAGAAAATTAATGCGATTCCAGCAAATAAGCGCCCAGTTAATACCGTTTTTCAAGATTATGCGCTTTTCCCGCATTTAAACGTATATGAAAATGTCGCTTTCGGGCTAAGAATTAAAAAATTAGCGAAAAAGGTAATCGACGAGAAAGTAAAAGAAGCGCTTCGTTTCGTCAATCTCTCCGGCTACGAAAAACGCGAAATCAGTGAAATGAGTGGCGGCCAGCGTCAACGTGTTGCCATCGCCCGAGCTATTGTCAACGAGCCAGAAGTTATTCTTCTCGACGAGCCACTTTCCGCGCTCGACTTAAAGCTGCGGACGGAAATGCAATACGAGCTTCGCGACCTGCAACGCCGTCTAGGCATTACGTTCATTTTTGTTACGCATGATCAGGAAGAGGCGCTTGCCATGAGTGACGAAATCTTTGTTTTGAATAAAGGGGAGATCCAGCAAAGCGGGACGCCGATTGATATTTATGACGAGCCAATTAATCGCTTCGTGGCGGATTTTATTGGCGAATCGAACATCGTCCCTGGAAAAATGATTCAAGACTTCGAAGTCGAATTTGTCGGCCGTCATTTTGAATGTGTCGACCAAGGTTTTAACCCAAACGAAACCGTGGAAATCGTCATTCGTCCAGAAGACTTGGAAATTACCGCCGCCGATAAAGGACAGCTTCGCGTCAAGGTAGACTGGCTTTTATTTAGAGGTGTGCACTATGAAATGGGTTGTATCGATGTAGACGGCAACGAATGGCTCGTGCATACAACTAAAAAAGCAAAAATTGGCGATGAAATCGGTTTAACCTTTGATGCCGAAGCCATTCACGTCATGCGACTAGGTGAAACCGAAGCAGAATTCGACAAACGCCTAGAGAGCTACGACGAGGTAGAGTAATGACCAGACGCGCAAGAAACATGTATCTCGTCCCTTACGTCCTCTGGATTGTGCTGTTCGTCATCGCGCCAATTCTCCTCATCGTTTACTACTCATTTTTCGATGTGGACGGCAACTTTACGTTCGGCAATTACGTCCATTTTTTTACACCCGTTTATATGAAAATGACGCTAAGTTCTTTCTGGTACGCGTTTTTGATTACAGTTTTTACACTTTTGATTTCGTATCCGACAGCCTATTTACTCACAAAACTCAAACATAAACAGCTGTGGCTACTTTTAATTATTTTGCCAACATGGATTAATTTACTCTTGAAAGCTTACGCGTTTATTGGGATTTTCGGCACATACGGCGCAGCCAACCAATTTTTGGAACTCATTGGCATCGGGCAAAAACAAATTTTGTTTACCGATTTCAGTTTCCTATTCGTATCAACCTATATTTTTATCCCATTCATGATTTTGCCGATTTTTAATGCGCTAGAAGAACTCAACCCATCTCTCATTCAAGCATCTAAGGATTTAGGAGCATCTAGCTTTACAACATTTCGGCGCGTCATTTTGCCACTGACAGCTGACGGGGTAAAATCAGGTTGCCAAGCCGTATTCATACCAGCACTATCCCTTTTCATGATTACCCGACTCATCGCAGGGAACCGCGTCATCACACTCGGAACCGCGATTGAAGAACATTTTCTCGTCACACAAGACTGGGGTATGGGCTCAACAATCGGCGTCTTTTTAATCATCGCAATGATTTTAATTATGTTCTTAACAGGCTCAAAACGGAAGCGAGGTGCCCGTAAATGAAGAAGCGAAATTATGGTAACATTTATCTCATCATCGTCTTTATTTTGCTTTATGCACCGATTTTCTATTTAATGTTTTACTCGTTTAATTCTGGTGGCACAATGCATGGTTTTAAAGGCTTCACGCTCGGCTACTACAAAGAAGTTTTCAGCGATACAAGACTCCTAATTATCGTCTTAAACACATTCGTTATCGCGTTACTTTCATCGGTCATTGCAACGGCTATCGGCGTTTGCGGCGCACTGGCGATTAAATTTATGCCACGGCCATTTGGTAAGAACTCACTTTTAAGTTTAAATAATGTCCTTATCGTAAGCCCTGACGTTATAATTGGCGCAAGTTTTCTAATTTTCTTCACGATTTTAGGTATTCGACTAGGCTTCATTTCCGTTTTAGTTTCACACATCGCTTTCAGTATTCCTATCGTCGTTTTGATGGTCTTGCCGAAACTACAAGAAATGAGTCCAACGCTCATCGATGCCGCTCGCGATTTAGGCGCCAGTCAGTGGAACGTCTTGTCGAAAGTGATTTTGCCATACATTGCACCAGGCGTACTTGCCGGCTTTTTTATGGCCCTCACGTATTCACTCGATGATTTCGCCGTCACCTTTTTTGTCACAGGAAACGGCTTCTCAACGCTGTCCGTTGAAATTTATTCGCGCGCGCGCCAAGGGATTTCCTTATCAATTAACGCGCTTTCCACTCTAATCTTCCTCTTCACCATTTTGCTCGTCATCGGTTATTACTTCATTAACCGTAGAAATGGCAATAAAGGAATTCGATCGGGGGCGACAAAAGAATGAAGGCTTTACTAAAAATTTTCATTCCAGTTCTCATTCTAGCTTTTGGTATGATGATTTTAGCAACAATGATGAATCGCTCCGAAGGGTATGCAGGCGGGAATACGCTTACGATTTATAACTGGGGTGACTATATTGACCCTACTTTAATCAAAAAATTTGAAAAAGAAACTGGCTTGAAGGTCATTTATCAAACTTTCGATTCGAATGAAGCGATGATGACAAAAATCGAACAAGGCGGCACAACGTTTGATATCGCGGTGCCAAGTGATTATGCCATCAATAAAATGAAGCAGGAGAACTTGCTTATTCCGCTTGACCACACTAAACTGCCAAACGAAAAATATTTAGATCAGCGGTTTATGAACCTTTCATTTGATGAAAATAACGAGTATTCCATGCCATATTTTTGGGGCACACTCGGCATAATTTACAACAAAAAAATGTTTCCGGATAAAAACTTTGATAATTGGGATTCGCTCTGGGACCCAGAACTAAAAAACCAGATTCTACTCATTGACGGTGCGCGTGAAGTCATGGGGCTCGGCTTAAATAGCCTCGGCTACTCGCTAAACGACACAAACGAGGAACATCTACAAGAAGCCCTTCAGAAGTTGAAAAAAATGACGCCAAATGTGAAGGCGATTGTTGGAGATGAAATCAAGCTTTTGATGGCCGATAATGAGGCTGGCGTGGCTGTTACATTTTCAGGCGAAGCTTCCGAAATGCTGAGTGAGAATGAGGATTTAGATTACGTCATTCCAAAAGAAGGATCCAATTTGTGGTTTGATAACATGGTTATTCCAAAGACTGCTAAAAATGTAGACGGCGCACATAAATTCATCAACTTCATGTTAAAACCGGAAAACGCCGCAATTAACGCGGAATATGTCGGCTATGCGACGCCAAACGAGGCAGCCATTAAACTTTTACCGAAAGAAATCTCACAAGATAAGCGCTTTTACCCAAATATGAATGAACTTGATAATTTAGAAGTTTACGACAACCTCGGCAAGCGCATGCTTTCGCATTATAATGAACTATTTTTGGAGTTTAAGATGTACCGGAAGTAAAAACCTGTAAACTACACAGAGAAGAGAGAAATTACAGATCTGGCTATTTTGTTATAAAAAAAGCGGTTAAAGACGCCATTATTGAAATAGAAAAATAAGAAACGCAGCGGTCAAATTATTTGGCCCTGCGTTTTTTTGTATTTTAAGTTGCATGAAAGATATGCGGTAAAATACCTTTAAAATGACTGCTTTTTACTCAAGTGTATGTCTTTTTTGTGAAAAGTTAGAGCATGCGAATTGTAAATTAGTAAACTTTTTTGCTACAATACTTGTAAGTTCTTTAGAAATGGGGGATATTTATGCCTGCTTATGAGATAAATTGGTCGTACAAAGGCGAAAAAGGACCTGCAAATTGGGGACATATTTGTTCCGATTTTGAAATAGCGCAAACTGGGGAAAAGCAATCGCCAATTAATATTCAGACAGAAGAAGTTCAAAGCGTAGAAGGAAATCCAATTGATTTTCACTATACAAATACAAATTTCACAATGAAACGTGTTGAAAATTCCGTGCATCTTTTTCCGCACGAAGATAATCAATATGTGACATTCCGTGATGATAAATATACGCTCCAAGCTTTCCATGCGCACATGCCAAGTGAGCACCATTTAGACGGAGAAAGCTACCCAATTGAGTGGCACTTCGTTCATGAAAATGCGCGCGGTGAGAAATTGGTTATTGGGGCTTTTATGGAAGTTGGCACGAACATTTCCATCGATTTAACGAACGTCAGACGTGCTTTTCCAGAAGTTTTCAAGGAATTTGGCGTCGAGCGTGAGCTGACACTAAATGTTGACGATTTTTTACCAGAAGAAAAAGCCTTTTTCTCTTATGAAGGGTCGCTAACTACGCCGCCAACTGTGGAAGGGATTACGTGGATTGTGCTTAAAAACAGACGTGTATTTGGGCACGTGGCGCATAAGGCACTGGAAAAAGTAATCGGTGGCACGAACCGCCCGATTCAAGAATTAAACGGACGCAAAATTACGTTTCATAAATAAAAGGGTAAGACGCAGCAATCGCTCGCGTCTTATTTAGTACAGAATGAGGATGATGACAGATGTATGAAAAAGCTGTAAAAATGGCTAGAGAAGCTCATGAAGGACAAAAACGTAAAATTACTGGTGAAAAGTACTTTTCGCACCCACTAAACGTTGCGCGCATTTTGCGTCAGGCTCAGCTGCCTGAATACGTTGTCGTTGCTGGGCTTCTTCATGATGCAGCCGAAGACACGGCGCTTACGATAGCGGATATTGAACGAGAATTCGGGGGAAAGGTAGCTAGACTTGTTGCGGCTCATACGGAGGATAAATCGCTTTCTTGGGAAAATCGGAAAAGTCATACCATTCATGTCGTCGAAACAGGCGACCTAGAGGTGAAATCCTTAATTGTTGCCGATAAATTAGATAATCTAACCTCAATTAAATATGCCCTTAGCTCTGAAGGAAATCAGGTGTGGACGTATTTTAAACGTGGTTACAGCGAGCAAAAATGGTATTATATGAGTGTTGCGGAAGTGATGTATAACGGAATTTCAAAAGATGAAGCACCAGCTTTTTTTGCCCAATATGATCGGCTCGTAAAAACGGTTTTTCGGCGGTAAATTTTTAAATTAAATTATCTGACTTTTTAGGTATAAAGAATCTAAAACGCTAATTTTCTAAAAATAATCTTGTGTTTTTGGAAAAATGAGGTAAGATGTATTTGAAAACGTTTTACATAGGAGGAAATGAATGATGGTTTTTGGAGCGATTGAAGCAGGTGGTACAAAATTTGTTGTTGCGGTTGGCGATGAAAAAGGTCGAATTATTAAACGAGAAACTTACAAAACAACGGAACCCGCAGAAACGATGCAACAAGTGATTCAATTTTTCAAACAATATGAAAGCGATTTAAAAGCAATTGGTGTCGGCTCGTTTGGTCCTATTGACATTCGGAAAGACAGCGCAACGTACGGTTACATCACGCATACGCCAAAACTTGCTTGGCGAAACTACAATATTATTGGGGCGCTTAAAGCGGAGTTTAGTGTACCGATGGGCTTTACAACCGACGTAAACGCGGCGGCACTTGGTGAAGTGACACTTGGCGCGGCGAAAGGATTAAGCAGTTGTATTTATGTGACAATCGGCACTGGAATCGGCGGGGGAGCAGTCGTTCGCGGCGAAATTTTAGAAGGATTTTCGCACCCGGAAATGGGGCATATCATGGTAAAACGCCATAAACACGACCGTTTCACAGGAAATTGTCCCTCACACGATGACTGTTTGGAAGGGCTCGCGGCAGGTGGTGCTATTGAAAAACGTTGGGGGCAAAAAAGCGTCTTGCTTGCTGAGAACGAAGAAGTCTGGAACCTAGAAGCGCATTATTTGGCGCAGGCTGTTATGAATTACAGTTTAATTCTTTCGCCTGAGCGAATTATTTTAGGTGGCGGCGTCATGAAACAGCGCCAATTGTTCCCACTTGTACGTCAAAAGCTCAAAGGCCTCATGAATCAATACGTGCAACTACCAGCGCTTGATGAGTATATCGTTCCGCCGCTTTTAGAAGATGATGCGGGCATTACGGGCTGTGTGATTTTAGCCGTTCAAACGTACGAAAGAGAGTTTTAAAGCGACCATATTTTTGGTATAATGTGAGCAAACACACATTTGGAGGATTACTATGTCAATTACAACTTTACTGGGAATTAAATACCCTATCATTCAAGGTGCGATGGCGCAAATTGCGAAGGCACCCCTAGTTTCTGCCGTATCAAACGCCGGCGGGCTTGGCATCATTGCGTCTGGCGGAATGAGCGCGGATGATTTGCGGGTTGAAATTCAGAAAACGAAGGCGCTCACGGATAAGCCATTTGGCGTTAATTTAATGCTAATGATGGAAAATATTCAGGAACTTACGGACGTCTTAATTGAAGAGGACGTTAAAATAATTACAACAGGCGCTGGCACACCAAAAAGTTTCATGCCGATTTGGAAAGAAGCGGGCATAATTGTGATGCCAGTTGTGCCGTCTGTCATGATTGCTAAAAGGATGGCGAAGCTTGGGGCGGATGCGATTATTGCGGAAGGCACGGAAGCTGGTGGGCATGTTGGCGAAACGACGACGATGGCCTTGTTACCGCAAATTGTAGATGCTGTCGATATCCCCGTTGTCGGGGCTGGTGGCGTTGCAGACGGGCGGGGAATTGCGGCTTGTTTTGCGCTTGGCGCAGAAGGCGTTCAGGTTGGGACCCGCTTTTTAGCCACAGATGAATGCCCTGTACACCCTAACTTCAAAGCTGCGATGTTAAAGGCAAGTGATCGCGATACGACGGTCACGGGTAGAAAAGCGGGCGCGCCTGTGCGTTCGATTAAAAACAAAATGATTAAAGAATACTTGCGTTTGGAAGAAGAAAATGTCGACCGCGATGCCCTAGAAGCATTGACGCTTGGCTCGCTAAGAAAAGCGGTTTTAGAAGGCGACACGGAAAACGGCTCCATCATGGCCGGTCAAATTACGGGTATGATAACGGATATTAAACCGTGCGCGGAAGTCATTCAAGATATGATGCGCGAGGCAAAACGTGTTGCGGGGAATTTGGTGGTTGAATAAAAGAAGAGAGCCAGAGGAGGCTCTCTTCTTTTATTCATGTTTTCCTACTTATATAGAAAGTTCTTCTCTTATTTGGCGCTTATGGTTAATATAATGGCGTGTATTGCTATTCTTCTCTTGATTAAATCGTTGTATACTTTAGCTATACAATTTTTAGGAGGAGTTATCATGAGTAAACAAGTCATTTTAATTACTGGGGCAACAAGTGGAATTGGGTATCAGACGGCAAAATTTCTAGCAGAACAAGGGCATAGGGTATATGGTGCTGGTCGCAGGATTGAAAAAATGGACAGTTTAAAGAATATAGGGGTTACGAGTATACAGTTGGACGTAACAAATGAGGAATCCATGAATAAAGCTATTCAAAGTATTATAGAACAAGAAGGTAAAATTGATGTATTAGTTAATAATGCTGGCTATGGCTCGTACGGAGCAGTGGAGGATGTTACAATTGAGGAGGCAAAAAAACAGTTTGAAGTAAACCTTTTTGGTTTAGCTAGACTAACGCAACTAGTACTGCCCCATATGAGAGCACAAAACTATGGTCGCATTATTAATACCTCTTCAATGGGTGGCAGACTTACAAGTTTTATGGGTGCGTGGTATCATGCTACAAAATATGCGCTTGAAGGGTTCAGCGACGCTTTGCGAATGGAAGTCAAGCAATTTGGCATTGATGTTGTTTTGATTGAACCAGGAGGCATTAAAACGGACTGGGGATTTATTGCTGCCGATCATTTAGAAAAATCGGCTCAAGAAGGGGCTTATGCAGCAATTGCAAAGAAAACGGCACAAGGAATGAGAAAGCAGTATAGCGGAAATCTCATGTCAAATCCACTCATTATTTCAAAAGCGATTTCAAAAGCAATCAATAGTAAGAGGCCTAGGACACGTTACTTGATAGGTTTTGGCGCAAAACCGCTAGTATTTCTACATGCCATTTTACCAGATAGAGCTTTTGATTTTCTAATGATGCGCGCGAGTTAAAATTAAAAGAAGGTGATTAAGTGAAGTTGACCATCACAAAGCAATTTCAAGCGTTTCTTAGTAATCAAGGACTAGTATTAGAACACCTTTTACAAAAAGCGGACATTCCCAACTTACTGTGGAAGGAAGAGCTGGTTGTAGATGAACAACAATACTATCGACTACTGAAAGTTTTTGATGAATATATATTAGATGAACAGCTGCTGGCATTTAGCGAAGTAGAAAATATTAATATGTTTATGCCTCCCATTTATGCTGCCCTTTCTGCCAAAAATGGAATGGAAGCTCTCGAACGTTTTATAACTTTTAAAAAATTAATTGGACCAATAACTATTGGTATGGAAATTTTTGAAGATACGGTACAAATTCGTTTCTCCTTTCTTTTTCCAAGTCAAGAGTTGCCGAGGTTTGCTTTACTAAATGAACAGCTTTTACTGGTGAGCCTTTTACGGAGAGGAAGCGAGAAGGAAATTTCGCCCATGCTTGTAAGCGGGCCGTTTGATTACGGAGAACCTATTACGCAATATTTAAAATCTACACCAAATAAAAGCCAGGGAAACATGCTTGTCTTCAGGCGAGAAGATTTAGAAATCCCTTTCTATACACAAAATAATAGTATGTGGCAATTCATTGAGCCAGAATTGAAAAATCGACTATCTGCCGTTTCTAAGCCAACCACCTTTGTGGAAACGATTCAGAATGAATTGTTTAAGGCTATTCCTAGCGGACACTTTTCATTATCAGATATAGCCCGGAAAATCGGCGTAAGCGCTCGTACACTTCAAAGAAACCTGCAGGCTGAAAATACGACATTTAATCAACAGGTTAAACATGCACAAATGACTTTAAGTCTGAATTTCTTACAAAACAAAAATTTGACAACAACAGAAATTGCCTATTTAGTAGGATTTTCTGAAGTGAGCTCTTTTTCACGAGCATTTAAAAAATGGACAACCAAAAGCATCACTCAGTATAAAGAGGAAATGACCAAGTAAATCTTTAAGATATATTTTGCAGAAAATTTTTGTGGAAGATGAATAGACATAATAAACCCCGAAAGTTAGATTTTTGATCTGATTTTCGGGGTTTAGTACAAATTTCTTTTTTTGTAGTTCCATTTGATAGCTCTACACGCATCAATAGAAGCATTGAGCAGGCTATTTTTCTTTCGCTCGTTCTATTGCTTGTCGCACCGAATCAAAACCAGTTCCGCCGTATGAAGTTCGTTTTTCCACAGCAGTTTTGGAGGACAAGCTTTCATAAATATCGGCTTTGATGAACGGGGAAACTGCTTGAAAATCTGCGAGTGAGATATCTTGCAGGAAAATTCCTTTTTTCGTGCAGTCTAAAACGAGTTTTCCAACGATTTCATGCGCTTCTCTGAAAGGCACGCCTTTTTTAGCTAAATAATCGGCGAGTTCGGTCGCGTTTGAGAAATCTTTTTCGGTCGCTGTTTGCATGCCTTTTTCGTTTACGCTCATCGTATCAATCATTCCGGCGAAGATGGCTAAACTGTTCGTCACCGTTTCCACTGTATCAAACATGCCTTCTTTGTCTTCTTGGAGGTCTTTATTATAGGCGAGAGGGAGGCTTTTCATGACTGTAAGAAGCGAAAATAAATTCCCATAGACTCGTCCCGTTTTCCCCCGAATAAGCTCTGCCATGTCGGGGTTTTTCTTTTGAGGCATGATAGAACTGCCGGTTGAAAAAGCATCGGTTAGTGTGACAAATTGAAACTCGTGGCTCGTCCATAAAATAAGCTCTTCGCAAAAACGCGAGAGATGCATCATTAAAATTGCCGAATGGCTTAAAAATTCGATAATGTAATCGCGGTCGCTTACGGCATCCAAACTGTTTTCATAGACGTTCTCAAATTCCAGTAGCTCTGCGCTGTATTGGCGATCAATTGGAAAAGTTGTGCCAGCAAGCGCGGCGGCTCCGAGCGGTGAATAGTCGATGCGCGTTAGATTTTCTTGAAAGCGCTCCGTGTCACGCGAAAACATATCATGATAGGCGAGCAAGTGATGGGCGAACGAAATCGGCTGCGCGTGCTGCAAATGCGTATAGCCGGGCATAATCGTCTCCACATGCGCCTCTGCTTTTTGGATTAACACGAGTTTTAAATGTTTAAGCGCCTTTAAAATGTCGTTTACCGCGCGTTTTAAGTACAAATGCATATCCGTTGCCACTTGATCGTTGCGACTTCTCGCCGTGTGCAGCTTGCCTGCTGTCGCACCAATTTCGCCGTGCAGTAATTTTTCCAAATTTAAATGGATATCTTCATTTTGCGTTGTAAACTGAAGTTTTCCTTGCTGCAATTTATGTCGCAGTGACTCCAAACCAGAAATAATCAATTTGGCGTCGTCTGCTGGCAAAATCCCAGTCTTACCAAGCATCTTTACATGCGCCAAGCTACCTGTAATATCCTCGTCCGCGAGTTTTTGGTCGAACGAAATCGATGCACCAAACGCATCAATCCAGTCTTCGCTCACGCCTTCAAAGCGGCCGCCCCAAAGTTTTTCCATTCGTCACACCTCGCTTATCGCGTTTTTTTGTGCATTCACTTCTGCGTTCACTTTAGTTGGCAGACCGAACAGCTTAATAAAACCAACTGCAGCCTCCTGATCAAAAGTATCTGCCGAGGTATACGTGGCCAAGTTTTCATCATAAAGGGAATTAGGTGACTTTCTTCCTTCTACAATGGCATGCCCTTTGTAAAGTTTTAGGCGGATAACGCCGTTTACGTACTGCTGTGTCGTTTTTAGGAAGCTGATCAGTGCCTCTGTGAGCGGCGAATACCAAAGCCCGTTATAAATGGTTTCGCTGATTTTTTGCTCAATAAGCGGTTTGAAATGCGCCATTTCGCGAACGAAAGTCAAGTCTTCAAGCGCTTTATGTGCGGTGATTAGCGTCACGGCACCAGGGCATTCATACACTTCGCGTGATTTAATGCCGACTAAGCGATTTTCGATGTGATCGATGCGTCCGATTCCGTGCTTGCCGGCAATTTGGTTCAGCGCAAGAATTAAATCCGCGAGCCCCATTTCTTCATCGTTTAGCGCGATTGGCACGCCAGATTTAAACGCAATCTCAATGAATTCCGGCGCATCGGGCGCGTTTTCAAGTGAGGCAGTTAGGTCATATGCTGCTTCAGGTGGGGCTGTCCACGGGTTTTCTAAGACACCGCATTCATTGCTTCTGCCCCATAAATTTTGATCAACAGAAAACGGGTTGTCTAAGTCAATTGGAATCGGAATCCCGTTTTCTTTTGCATAGGCAATTTCTTCTTCGCGCGACCATTTCCAGTCACGAACGGGCGCAACGACTTTTAAATGCGGGGCTAGGGCATGGATTGCGACTTCAAAACGGACTTGGTCATTGCCTTTCCCCGTACAGCCATGCGCGATGGCAGAAGCCCCTTCTTTTTCGGCGATTTCAACAAGTTTTTTCGCGATTAAAGGTCTTGAAAGTGCCGAAACAAGCGGGTATTCCCCTTCGTAGTAGGCATGGGCTTGAAGCGCCACCAACGCAAATTCTTCCGCAAACTCATCTTTTGCGTCCACCGTGTAAGAGGCAGAAGCCCCAACTTCTAAAGCTTTTTCTTTAATAAAATCGAGGTTTTTCCCTTCCCCAACGTCTAGACAGCAAGCAATGACATCATAATTTGAATGAACGAGCCACTTGATTGCTACAGAAGTGTCCAAACCACCAGAATAAGCCAAAATAATTTTTTCCTTCACCATTTTAACAGCCCCTTTATTTATAAATATACATTTTATTTAATATATATTACCATTGATTATGTATTTTTACAACAAAAAATTAATTTTTATTCATTCAGGTGTTTAAAAATCCACGTTGCGTTATAATTGGTTAACTGAAATAAACCTGATATACTTAGAAAGTAAATTACTGATTAGGAGATGAGCGCAATTGAAAAATACGTTGAAATGGATAGGCATCCTTGCTTTCGGCATTATTTTATTACCGCTTCTTGCTGTTTTATTTATCTATAAAAAAGCAGTTGGGAAACGCGATTACGATCCAAAAGTTTTGGATAATTTAGAAGAAGCTGCGCAAGATTACGTGAAAAAGAAGGCGCCACTTTCTGATGTGGATTCTCGTTATAAATACATTCGTCTTGCTGAAAAAGCGATTCCAGCAGCCAAACAAATTGAAATTGGCGACACGGAAGATAAAAAAATTGATGGACCAGGTGGGAAAATTCCACTGCGAATTTATACGCCACAAGAAGAAGGTCCATACGATATTATCATTTATTTCCACGGTGGTGGATTTATTACCGGCGGTCTCCAAACGCACGATACAATTGCTCGTAAACTTGTTCAAAAAACAGGCGCACGTGTTGTATCGGTAGATTATCGTTTGGCACCAGAAAATCCTTTCCCAGCAGCTATTGAAGATGCTTACGCGACACTTCTTTGGGCGGCTAGCCATAAGACGAGCTTGCGAAACAAAACAGGGCAACTTATTGTGGCCGGCGATAGCACAGGCGCAAACATTGCGGCAGTTGTAGCCCAGCTTGCTAAAGCGAAAGGACAGCCAGAAATCAGCAAGCAAATTTTACTTTATCCGGCTACGGATATCTTTAGTCGTGATGCTTCTGTTTTATACCCATCGATGGATGAATTTAGTGAGGGGTATGTACTTACGAAAGAATCGCTCGACAAGTATTTTAAACTATACTTACGGAATGCGACTGACCGGAAATATGATCCGCTTGTAGCGCCAATTCGTAGCAAAGATTTAAGCGGCTTGCCGAAAACATTCCTCGTGACGGCGGAGTACGACCCGCTTCGTGACCAAGGTGAGGCTTACGCCAAAAAATTAAAAGACGCTGGCGTACCAGTTTTCGCCAAACGTCTTGAAAAAGTTCCGCATGATTTCATGAACACGGAAACTGCTGCGGCAGAAGAAACATACGAATTAATTCAAGAGTTTTTGGAAGAAAAATAAACATGACGAACGACCTGCTATTTATATGCGGGTCGTTTTTTGGTTTGCCAAGAGTTCAATAAAGTGTCGAAAATATACACAAAAACTCACTATTTAATTGAAATATCTAGAATTATTCACAAAAATGTCGAAATTATACTTATTTCTGTTTGGTATAATAAAAGTAAATAGAAAAGGGAGAGGGTAAAATGAAAAATAATATAGCTGGTTTGTTAGATTCGAATGTAAATGAGGTTGTTACAGAAGAGATGTTAATTAAAGAAAATTTGCTTAGGTTTACAGATATATCAATTCAACTAAGCAACATTTCTTATTTGTTTTCGGGAAAGAAGAAGTTTAAAATACCTATTGTTATGATTATCTTTATACTCATTTCATTAATTTTACTTTTTACAGTTCCTATCGTAGGCGTTATTCTAACGGGTATTTCAGCTTTTTATGTTTGGACTATATATAATAATTATACAAGTAGCAAGCAGTACCTAACTTTATACTTGAATTCAGGACAGGTTTATCAAATCCACTTTAATAGCCGAGAATTTTTAGAGCAAGTGCGAGATGCAGTTGAATTTGCTTTTAATAATAATAATGCTTATTACGATATCAATATTGAGAAGCAGACTATTGAAAATGGAGATAAATATTCTATAACGAGTAAACATGCAAATATAAATTCGCACAATAAAAATAGTTTCAATGATTCATCTGTTAATGTGAAAGATACACATGGAAGTACAATTCAAGGTGCGATAAGTGGAAATGACAATAGAACTTCAAATACTATAAATAAAGAGACAAGTTATAATTGGAAAGAGATTCAAGCGGAATTAAAAAAAGTGATTGAGGCAATTAAAATTGATTCAGAAGTTAAAAAGGCTAGTCTGGAAGCTTTAAAAGCAGCAAACCAACAAAATGAAAAAGAATTTGTTGCTGTTGTGAAAAATAATAAAACGGTCTTTTTATCTGAGTTATTCCAAAATATTGTTAGCCAATCTTTGGCTCAAGTCATAACATATACAATGGGGATACGTTAAAATAAAAAAGAGCAAACTACGAAATTTAAGTTTGCTCTTTTTTAGCTATTCATTTTAAAAACAGGAAAAAATGCCAATTGAGCCTTGGGCTAAACTGGTGTACAATGATATGATAAAGTTTGAACAAAAAATTAGAGACTGGAAGTGCAATCATGCGAAAACAAAAAACAATGGACGGAAACACAGCTGCGGCCTATGTTTCCTATGCGTTTACTGAAGTTGCCGCAATCTATCCAATCACGCCAAGCTCAACAATGGCAGAGCTCGTAGACGAGTGGTCATCTGCTGGTAAGCAAAACTTATTTGGGGAAAAAGTAAAAGTAGTTGAAATGCAATCAGAAGCAGGAGCGGCCGGAACCGTTCACGGCTCATTACGCGCCGGAGCTTTAACTAGTACGTATACGGCTTCGCAAGGGCTTTTACTGATGATTCCAAACATGTATAAAATAGCTGGTGAATTACTGCCAACTGTCTTCCATGTTTCCGCGCGAACGATTTCCGCTGCATCGCTGAACATTTTCGGGGACCATAGCGATGTCATGGCGGCCAGACAAACCGGCTTTGCAATGCTCGCAGAAGGCTCTGTGCAGGAAGTCATGGACTTATCAGCAGTCGCGCACCTCGCCACATTAAAAGGTCGCCTGCCATTTATGAACTTTTTCGACGGCTTCAGAACGAGCCACGAACTACAAAAAATCGAAGTGCTCGAATACGAAGAACTAAAAGCACTTTTGGACGAAAGTTCCCTCGCCGAATTTCGCGAACGAGCAATGTCACCCAATCGTCCTACAACGTCTGGATCCAACCAAAACCCAGATATTTTCTTCCAGCAACGTGAAACCGTCAATCAGTATTACGAGAAAATTCCTACAATCGTACGTGATTATATGAACGAAATTAACGCGCTACGTGGAACGAATTATGATTTGGTCAATTATTACGGAGACAAAGAAGCGACGGACGTTATCGTTTCGATGGGCTCTGTAACACCAGTTGTGGAACAAGTTATCGATCAGCTCATGCGGGAAGGGAAGAAAGTCGGCCTGCTAAATATTCGGCTGTATCGACCATTTCCAGCGGATGTTTTTTTAGAAAAAATGCCAAAAACAGTCGAACGTGTCGCAGTGCTTGATAGAACGAAGGAGCCAGGCGCTTCTGGTGAGCCGTTGTTACTAGACGTTCAAAGCGCGCTTTACGATGCGAAAGCTCGACCGCTCGTCATTGGTGGGCGTTACGGTTTAGGTTCAAAAGATGTTACCCCAGACCAGATACTGGGCGTTTATTCGCACCTAAAAAGTGAGGCACCAAAACCACGGTTCACAATTGGGATTTTCGATGATGTGACGCATTTGTCGCTGCCGGCAATTGGAACGAAGGATTTGACGAATGAAAACACGTTCCAATGTAAATTTTTCGGATTTGGTTCTGATGGGACGGTTGGCGCGAATAAAGCGGCGATTAAAATCATTGGTGATAAGACGGATTTAAACGTGCAAGGCTATTTTTCCTACGACTCGAAAAAATCAGGTGGCTTGACCATCTCACATCTTCGGTTCGGCGAAAATAAAATTCGTTCGGCATATTTAATTTCCAAGCCGAATTTTGTTTCCTGCTCGTCGGCGTCTTACGTGAGCCAGTACGATTTACTTGATGGCTTAAAACCAGGCGGTACCTTCTTATTAAATACCGTTTGGGAAGGCGAACAACTTGAGCGGCATTTACCTGCCAAAATGAAGCGCTACATGGCGGAAAATGATATCCAATTTTATACGATAAATGCCATTAAAATCGCGGCGAATGCCGGGCTCGGACGTCGTATGAATACGGTCATGCAAACGGCCTTCTTTAAACTGACGAACATCTTGCCATTTGATGTGGCTTTCAGCGAACTGAAAGAATCGGCCATTCGCACCTACGGGAAAAAAGATATGGCGGTTGCAGAAAAAAATATTTGTGCCATGGACGACACGCTTACGCATTTAACCAAAGTAGAAATCCCTGCGTCTTGGAAAGCAGAAACTGAACAGCCTGCGCCTAGATATGCTGATAAACCGGCTTATGTGAAGCACATTTTAGAGCCCGTAAACCGTCTAGAAGGTGATTCGCTGTCGGTCGGTACGCTGATTGCAAACGGCATGGTGGACGGTAGCTACCCGCAAGGTACGGCGGCTTACGAGAAACGCGGTGTGGCGCTTGAAGTACCCGAATGGGTTTCAGAAAACTGCACGATGTGTAATGAATGTGCCTTCGTTTGTCCGCACGCGGCTATTCGCCCAGTTCTTGTGAATGAAGCGGAAAAAGAGGCGGCTCCGGCTGGATTTTTAACACGCGAAATGCGCGGCAAAGACGGTTTGAATTACCGCATTCAAGTGTCGCCAATGGATTGCACGGGCTGCAATTTGTGCGCGCACGCTTGCCCAGCGAAAGATAAGGCACTTGTTATGAAGCCATTTGAAGAAATGACGGAAAAAGAAGCAGGCAATTGGGACTTCGCGATGACAGTTTCACCGAAGAAAAACCCTGGCAAAAAAGAAACGCTTCCAGGCAGCCAATTTGAACAGCCGCTACTTGAATTTTCAGGGGCATGTGCGGGTTGTGGTGAAACGCCTTATGTGAAGCTCCTGACGCAATTGTTTGGCGACCGTATGATGATTGCCAATGCGACAGGCTGCTCATCCATTTGGGGGGCATCAGCACCGGCGACGCCGTACACGGTGAACGCTGACGGGCACGGCCCCGCATGGGCAAATTCGTTGCTTGAAGATAATGCGGAATACGGATTTGGTATGCATCTCGCGAACAAGACGATGCGGGAGGCGCTCTTGCACGACGTTCTCGGAGTCCTCAAACAAGATACGCTTTCGGACAATCTCCGTTTGGCGCTCACAGAATGGCGGGACGGCATGCATGAAAGCGAAGGGACGCGAGAACGCGCGGAAAACCTACAACTGGCCCTTCTAGCAGAAATGAATGGTCAAAGAGAGCTTGAGTCGCTTTACGCCAAACGCGATTTATTCATAAAAAGATCGCAGTGGATGGTCGGCGGAGATGGCTGGGCTTATGATATCGGCTTTGGTGGTATCGATCACGTGCTTGCGTCTGGCGAAAATGTGAATATGCTCGTGATGGACAACGAAGTTTACTCGAATACGGGCGGGCAGTCGTCTAAGGCGACACCAATGTCGGCGCTCGCGAAATTTGCTAGTTCTGGAAAGCGTATGGGGAAAAAGGACCTCGGTTTTATGGCGATGAGTTACGGTAATGTGTATGTGGCTCAAGTGGCCATGGGGGCAAACAAAAAGCAACTTATCAAAGCTTTCCTTGAAGCAGAGCAATTTGATGGACCATCGCTCATCATCGCATATACGCCTTGTATCACTCACGGGATTTCAGCGGGCATGAAAACGATGCTAACGGAAACGGATATGGCGGTTTCATGCGGCTACTGGAATTTATATCGCTACAATCCAGAGCTCGTTGAAAAAGGAAAAAATCCGATGGTGATGGACTTTAAAAAACCAGATTTCGATCAGTTTTATGACTTTTTAAAACGTGAAACGCGATTTTCGGCGCTTTATAAGGCGAATCCAGACACAGCGCTTTCCATCTCGAATGCAACGAAGGAAGATGCACTGCGCCGCTTTAAGCGCTATGCAAACATGGCGGGGCTAGATACGGATAAAATTTTCGGCAAAAAAGAGGGCGAAGTAAAGAAAGAATCAAGCGCGGACGAACGCGCGGCTAGGAAACTTGCACGTGAAGCTGCTCGTTCTGAGGCACCAGTCGACCCTGAACGTGAAGCAAGACGACTAGCAAGAGAAGCGCGTAAAAAGGCGAAAATGGAGCAAGGAGAATAATAAAAAAGAGACCGCTATGAGCGGTCTTTTTTTGTTGCGATATAAAAGACAAGTGGGATTTTTTCGCCAGATTCGCTCAGGTCGAAATCGTTTAGGTCGTCGTTTCGCACAAAGTCGAGGCGTTCTAAAAGGCGAATGCTCGCGGTGTTGTGCGGGTTTGTGACCGCATATAATTGTTTAAAGCGGATGACATTAAAAGCATAATCCATCACAACAGTTAAAACTTCGGTCATGATTTTCTGCTTCCAAAATGCTGGTAGAAGTTCGTAACCGACATCAGCCGATTCTTCTTCCAAACTAATATTCCACAAACAAATCGTCCCTAAAAAGGTGTGCGTTTTTTTATCTTCAATCACCCAATAAACCGATTTATTTTGAGCAATATTCGTTTTTATTTTTTTTATAAAAGTTTTCGTATCCTCCAAAGATTTATCGAGCGGAATGCCCGTATATTTCGCGACTATAGCACTGCTCTTCAGCTCGAAAAGTGGCTGTATATCGGCATCTGTTAAAGCCCGCAAAATAAAGCGCTCTGTGAGTAAAACGGGGAATGGATTAAAATAAATTGGGTTCATATTTTCATCTCCTGTTTCGAATTAGTTAAAATATACCCTAAAAAAAGGGTCTTAGTTACGAAATTGTCACATTTTGTAAGTAAAATAAATGGATAGATTGCCGTCTTTCTGATATTTTTAAAGAAGAAAAGGGTATAAGATGAGAAAGGATGTGACGGATTTGGAAACAAACGAGCAAATAAACCATAGAAAAATAGATCCTCACGCCGGGTTAACCCTAGATGAAGTAAATAAGCGTGTTTTAGATGGACGAAAAAATAATCCCTTAAAACCGATGACTAGAAGTATTAAACGCATTTTTGCTGACAATACACTGACGCTTTTTAACTTAATCAATGTGACCATTGCGTGCTTTATTATTTACACAGGCAGTTATAAAAATCTCCTATTTCTAGGCGTTGCGCTCTGCAATACGGCGATGGGGATTTTTCAAGAAATTCGGGCTAAAAGGCAAGTAGATAAACTGACGATTTTGACGCAAGCCAAAGTAAAAGTTGTGCGTAGCGGCGTGGAAAATCTCGTCGAGCAGCCTGATTTAGTGCAAGACGACGTGATGGTACTAGCAGCGGGCGACCAAGTTTGCGCCGACGGAATTGTACTTGAAACAACTGGTCTTGAAGTAGATGAATCGCAACTTACGGGCGAAGCCGATGCCGTTCGAAAGACCGAAAACGATGAAATTATGTCCGGTAGCTTTATCATTAGCGGGCGCGCATACGTTCAGGCGACGGCAATTGGTGCGGAAAGCTTCATCTCCAAATTGTCACTGGAAGCGAAACAAGAAAAAACCGTTTATAGTGAGTTGCTTCGTTCGATTAAAACCATCATCAAAATTTTAACATTCATTATTATTCCGCTTGGACTAATTTTGTTTTTCTCACAACTCTCAAAAAGTGGCGATATAAATGCCTCTATTTTAGGCACCGCCGCCGCAATGATTGGCATGATTCCAGAAGGTCTCGTCCTATTAACTTCCATTGCGCTTGCAGTTGGCGTCATCAATTTGGCAAAGCATCGCGTTTTAGTGAAAACAATGCCTGCCATTGAAACGCTTGCGCGGGTAGATGTCCTTTGCCTCGACAAAACGGGGACCATTACAAACGGAAACCTAAATGTTACCGATGTTTTACCTGAACACAATTATACGGTAGCAGAAATGGATGAAGCCATCGCGGCAATTGTATATGCTTTAAACGATAACAATGCGACAAGCCTCGCACTCCAAAAAGCTTTTCCAAACAATCCGGGCTGGCAAGCCACAGAGAAAATCCCGTTTTCCTCCGATAGAAAATGGAGCGGTGCTACGTTCGGCCATCGCGGCACGTACATCATCGGAGCGCCAGAATTTGTCTTTCGGGAGATGCACCCGAAACACGCTGAAAAAGTGACAGCTTTTGCGGAAAAAGGATACCGCGTTTTATGTTTGGCTAAAAAGGCAGGCAGTTTCCAGGCGGAACCTACTGATTTGCAACTTGTTGGACATGTTTTAGTTGCCGATGAACTTCGGAATGAAGCGCGCGATACGTTTCGCTATTTTAAAGAACAGGGCGTATCCATTCGTGTGATTTCAGGTGATAATCCAGTCACCGTTTCAAACGTTGCGATGCAAGCTGAAATTGAAAATGGCGACCGCTTTATTGATATGAGCCGAGTAGGCGAAGGGGCTGATTTCGCGGAGCTCGTGCGGGAATTTACAGTTTTTGGCCGGGTGACGCCGCATCAGAAGAAACAGCTCATCTTAGCTTTCCAAAGCGAAGGACATACGGTAGCCATGACGGGTGACGGAGTAAATGATGTGCTTGCCCTTAAAGAATCGAATTGTAGTATCGCGATGGCAGAAGGTAGCGATGCAACAACGAGTGTCGCCGATTTTGTGCTATTAGATAATAATTTTGATTCCATGATTCACGTGCTAAAAGAAGGGCGCCGAGTGATTAATAACATTGAACGAGTGGCATCGCTTTATTTAATTAAAACGATTTATTCGGTTATTTTGACCATCATCTTCACGTTCGTCAACAGCAAATACCCGTTTCAGCCCATTCAGCTTAGCCCGATTTCATCGCTAACAGTCGGTATTCCGTCCTTTTTCTTAGCGATTAAGCCGAATTACAAACGTATTCAAGGTGAATTTTTAAAGAAAGTCTTGCACAATGCTTTCCCAGCCGCATTTGCTGTAGTAACGTATATCATCGTTACCATGCTACTCGGGCAACTTGTTCACCTTACATTTGAACAAACTTCGACGATTAATGTTCTTTTAACCGGAGCTGTATGTTTCACTACATTAATTACAGTTGCGAAGCCATTTGATTTTAAAATTAAAGTATTGATTACACTCTTGATGACAGCATTCGTTTGCCTGTTCTTATTCGCAGGACAATTCTTCTCACTTGCACCAATTTGGAATGTGAGCATGGCAATGATTTATGTACCACTCCTCATTAGCGTGTACCCATACTTCCATTTTATTCGAGCCTTTATGTTACGATTTTTCAAATAAAAAAAACGCGTCCGGAAAAAGACGCGTTTTTGTTTATCTAAAATCTGTGGGTATTTTAGATAAAAAGGGATGTATGAATAGATAATCTTTTTATAAAAAGGACTAACTACTCTTATCATTATAATAGATTTTTCAAAAGATGCACCTAAAATTTTTAGGTTTTACAGTATAAAAGTCCGTTAAGTATTGATAATATTAGGTTTTTCAAATTGTGAAAGTTTTATGACGAAATTTAAAAGGCACCTCGTTCGTGTAAATGCCCCTTGCGATACGCTTCTAATAGACATTTTAAATCATTTGCTTGTTGCTTTAAATCTTTCCCAATATCCGTATCTGAAACACGCTTTCGCTTCGTTTCCGTTTCAATGACTTTCCGCGTTGATAAAATATCTGTTTCCTTTTGAATGGCCTCCTCAGTTGTCGTAAATGGCTGATGGCGCACAAGTTGCAAACCGTAGCTATTGTATAAAAGTGTATAACCAGCAAGCCCAGTTGTTTTGTGATACGCTTTTGAAAATCCGCCGTCGATCACAATCATTTTGCCGTTCGCTTTAATCGGACTTTCGCCGCGACCCTCCTTAACCGGCGTATGGCCGTTAATAATGTGCCCCGCATCCGCGTCAAGCCCAAATTCACGCAAAATTTGTTTGCAAATCGCTTCGTCATTCCGCTGCTTATAATACGGATTTTTTTCTTCCAAATGCGTTTCTTTATCCGCCACAAAATAACGCTCAAACGTTGTCATTTCACTTTTGCCAAACAAAGAAGAAACCGCCCCAGTCCACAAATACCAAACCACATCTAACGCATATTTTTTTTCTTTATGATGAAAAGGGAGAAAGTAAGCTTCACGCGCTAAATGTTCAAACTGGACGAACAAGTCTTTTCCGGCGTATTTTTTTCCCTTAAGAGTAAGAGCCATGAAGCGACCGTCTTTTTCGAGCGGAATGCAGCCGTGATAAAGCAGGTTGCCGTTGTAAGTCAGAAACATGCTACCTTTCGCGTATAAAAACTGCACGTGCTCTTGCAAACGCTCACAGTTGCGAAACGAGGCGACAAGCTTCCGGACGATGTCTTGCTCCGCTTCCGTCAGGGCGTAAGGATTTTGTGCATCAATTGTCGGGAAATGGCTGTCTAAAAGGGAATATTCCTTTCCTTTCAAGCGAACCGTCCCGCGGTCAAAATCAATCAACTCCAAAATCCGCCTAGACTCCATCGCAAATTCAGGGTGGCGTGCGATAATCGGTCCTTCAAGTTTAAACTGAATAATCGAAATGGCCTTGTGCATTCTAGCAATTTGCGCAATCTCGGCGTGACTAAACTCATTTTCGCCTTCGTTTTTAGGCTGAAAAGCCGTACAAGAATCAGTCCCATAAATTTCATCAGCAAACAAAGCGAGCGGGCGAAGCGAAATCCCGTAACTATCCTCTAAAATATCCAAATTTAAATAACGCGCTGAAATCCGCACCACATTGGCCAAGCAAACCTCCGAACCAGACGCCGCCCCCATCCAGAGCATATCATGATTGCCCCACTGGAAATCAAGCGAATGATAGTCCATCAGCGCATCCAAAATTTTATCCGGATAAGGTCCGCGGTCATAAACATCACCGACCACATGCAAATGGTCCACAACAAGCCGCTGAATCAGCTTGGAAAGCGCCACAATAAATTCCCGCGCCCGGTCTAACGCAATGATGCTTTGAATAATTTCCGCATAATAAAGTTCCTTATCGTCCCCGTCATAATTTTCATGCAACAGCTCCTCCAATATGTAAGCAAAATCCGCCGGCATCGCCTTCCGCACCTTCGACCGCGTGTACTTGGAAGACACATACTGACACAGTTCAATTAACTTAAAGAGCGTTTCTTTGTAGAAAAAATTAGGGTCCTCCTGTTCCGCTAAAAGCAAATCTAATTTCTGCTCCGGGTAATAAACAAGTGTCGCAAGCCGCCCAGTTTCCTCCTCCGAAAGTTCCGGAAACACATCGCGAATTTTCCGTTTGACGACCCCAGAACCATTTCGTAAAACTTGCAAAAACGCGCTATATTCGCCGTGAATATCACTTAAAAAATGCTCCGTCCCTTTTGGCAAATTTAAAATTGCTTCCAAATTAATGATTTCCGTGGCCGTTTTCGCAATTGTTGGATAGCTTTTCGCCAGTAAATTTAAATATTTCAAATTAGCCGGTTCCAAAAACATCAACCTCCCAAAATTGGTATACATCGTAATGTTGCTATTATATCTTTTAATCAATTTTATATCAATGAATTGGGTTCGGGTGTGTTTTGATTGGTATATATCAAAATTTATTCGCTTTATCTTTATACAAGGCTTTATCTGCAATCCGGTAAAGTTTTTCCAGAGAATCGGCCGCAAAAGAATTAACGTAGCCAACAGACGTTGAAAAATGAATAAACTCATCATTCGGCAGTTCAACTTGAATGGTGGCCATCTCTTTTTTTAGCTGTCTTGTTACGTTTTCAGGATTAAACAGGGCATCGCTCGCAACGATTACTGCGAATTCATCGCCGCCAAGTCGGTAGGCGTGACGTGGATAAAGTTCATCAAGCTTTTCCGCGAATAGCTTCAGCGCCAAGTCACCAATATCGTGACCATACACATCATTAATTTTCTTAAAATGATTAATATCCAGCAAAAATAAATAGAATTTTTTATGCCCAAAAAGGCTTTCCAATTTTGTTGTAAACATATAGCGATTCTCAATTTTGGTTAAAAAATCGATTTTTGATGTGCGTTCAAAAAAGTTCATTTTCTTCCCGAGCGCTGTAAGATCCGTGACGATGTAGAAATACGTAAAAACACCGAGCAAAATATAAATCATAATTTCAATGATGACTTGGAAACTAATTTGCGGCGCAATAAGCAGTCCGCTCACGACTAAAGGAACGATGGTGATGGAAAAAATAATATAAAGCTGCACGAAATTAGTTTTCTTTCGTATCAAAGGGGCCGCAATTAGTTGGGCGATACCTATGCCTAGGTAGACGAACATGAAGATGACGGCAATCTCGCTTTCCCCAAAAAGAAGGCGTTCAAAAGAAGTAAACATCGACGTTAAAAATGCGGATACGCCACCGAAATAATAGGCGTTTAGCAAAATGAACACCCAAATTAAGTTTAGTGTTCTGGAACCTTCGACGATGATGGAGAAATTCATTAGGATAAAGCCAAAAAGGCCCCCGAAGAGGCTTGAAATAATGCGAATCGACCATGTGGGCGCTCCCTCAAACTGGAATTTCATGAGACGTGCAAGTAGAAAATAAGCAAATACGACTACGGATACATTGGCAAAAGCATAACTCACAACTTTAGAAATGTTCCAAATATCCATTCCATCACCTCCACTTCTTCATCTTAGGGGAGATAGATTTTCACGTCAATTGAAGCGACCTCAGACGGGGTGGCGCGAAAAATTATCCGACAAATTGAATAAGGGCTAACACAATTGGTAGTGTGACAATGCTTAGGACGGTACTAATGAATGTGGCGCTTGAAACTAAATCAGGTTTCGTATCAAATTGTACAGCCATTAACGTTGTATTCGCAGCAGTTGGCATCGCCGCAAGCAAAATCATAATTTGCTTCGTCATCGTGTCGACAGGCAGGAATAAGGTCAAAAGAAAAGCGATAACAGGCGAAAGTAGCAAGCGAATAGAAAGCGCAAAGCCAACTTTTAAAAGCTCAATTCGGCGGAACGAAATAACCGCAAGCTGCATGCCAAGAACAATCATAATCGTTGGAATAGCCGCATTACCTACTAAATCGATACAGGTTAAAAGGGGGTCTGGAAGCGTAATATGAGCAAGCTGCAAAAAAAGACCGATGAGCGCCCCGTATGCAATCGGCATGCGCACAACGCGCTTTAGCACGATTTTATAACTGCTTACGTCAGCACTTCCTTTCGCCGCATAATAAATCCCAATTGTACTCATGGCGAGCTGTTGCAGAACCATTAAAATAACAGCAATATGTAATCCAGTAGCTCCAAAAACAAGCAGCACAACAGGCGTGCCGTAATTTCCGTTGTTCATAAAGGCACTAGCTAAAATAAGCGCACAGCGGTCGCGTACCGAATAGCCCATTATTTTTGAGAGAATTGTGACAATGAGAATTAAAGCGAGGCAAAGCACAAAAATATAAACTGCTAAATAGGCATAATCAATAGTAATAGGATTTTTATAAAAGGTGCTTAATGCTAAAAATGGCGACATCAAATAAAGTGTCAATTTGGATAGATTTGGAATGTCGAAATGAAGGAGCTTTTGCCCAATAAAACCGATTGCGAAAATTCCGAATACGGGCAGCAAAATAAGGATAAATGACATGTACAACGCTTCTTTCTATGTATAAATTAAATGGCGCCTAACGTATACGCTTTGCCAGTTAGGCGCCTAGTTCAAAACATGAGTGTTTTATTCGCGTTTTAATAATTTTGTATTGGCGAGATAAAGCGCCCCAACAAGTAGCAAAATGGCACCTGCTAAAATAAACGTCGCGAAAGCGTCTGAGTGATCAACGATAATGAGGCGGACAATCGCCGTAATACCAATGTAAATAAAATAACGCAGTGGAAAATGGTAGCCCGTTTGAAAATATTTAATAATTAGCGCGATGAATTCAAAATAGAGGAAGAAAACTAAAACATCTTCCATTATTTCGTAATAAGCAGAACTTGAATGGGATGAAAAAAGATTGGTGAAAATGAGCCATGCTTCGCTAATCAGAAACGCGACGAGCGTTAAGCCAACGAAAATTAGACATAAATTCAGCATGGCTTGCAGAAAAATAGGTACATAACGGTTTATTTTTTCTAAAATTTTCATAGCGCACCTCCTCTTTTAGTGTATCAAATGCGGTGCCGCTTGACTAGTTCGTAGTGAGTCGCTTGCTTTCGCATTTTGTCACGCCTCTTCATTTCTTGTATGCTTTAAACCCAAACATTTTGGGTAAATAATGTTAAGATTTTGTAAATCGTAATAAAGTTTACGTGTCGTCCTGTTATACTTAAAAGGTATTGTTATTTTGGAAGGAGCTGTTTTTACCTGTGGAATTTTACCGAGAAACAACGGAAGCAACATTAAAAGCACTAGACGCAACAGACAAAGGCTTAACAAATTCTTCCGTTTTGGAACGCCAAGCCAAATATGGGCAAAATGAATTGAAACAGAAGGAAAAAGATCCACTTTGGAAACTTTTTTTAGAAACGTTTAAGGATCCGATGGTCATCGTGCTAGTTGCGGCGGCATTAGTCCAACTTGTTTTGGGCGAAATTATGGAATCTGTCATTATTTTTGTCGTTTTAATTGTCAATTCTATTATTAGTGTTGTACAAACTAGAAAAGCGGAAAGCTCGCTTGATGCGCTGCGTGAAATGTCTGCCCCCTCAGCAAAAGTTATTCGCGATGGTGAAAAACAGACGATTCACGCAAATGAATTGGTCCCAGGCGACATCGTGTTACTAGATGCAGGGGATTTTGTTCCGGCAGATGGCAGATTGCTTGAAAGCGGAACGCTAAAAGTCGATGAAGGCATGCTGACGGGCGAATCAGAAACCGTTGAAAAAGCAGTTGCTGTCATCGAGGAAGAAGTCGGCTTAGGAGACCGTATTAATATGGTTTTCAGCGGCTCACTCGTTACATATGGACGTGGTTTGTTTGTCGTGACAGGAACAGCTGGGCAAACCGAAATCGGAAAAATTGCCGGTTTACTAGAAACGGCCGAAGCGAAACAAACACCACTTCAACAAAAATTAGAAAGTTTTAGTAAAAAACTAGGTTTTGCGATTTTAGCGCTTTGTATTCTGATCTTCGCTGTAGAAGCTTCACGCGTCTTTTTTGGCGGAAGCGATGGCGTCGATTTAACGCAAGCGATTTTAAATGCCTTCATGTTTGCGGTAGCGGTGGCAGTTGCTGCCATTCCAGAGGCGCTTTCATCGATTGTCACGATTGTGCTTGCGGTTGGGACGAACAAAATGGCAAAGCAACATGCGATTATTCGGAAGCTGCCTGCTGTTGAGACGCTAGGTTCGACCAGTGTGATTTGTACGGATAAAACGGGTACGCTTACGCAAAATAAAATGACGGTCGTCGATTATTATTTACCTGATGGCACAAAAGAGAACTTTCCTGACTCGCCTGAAAACTGGACGGAAGGGGAGCGCCGTCTTATTCACATCGCCGTTCTATGTAATGACTCAAATATTAACGAAGAGGGCATGGAATTAGGTGATCCGACAGAAGTCGCTTTAATTGCGTTCAGCAATAAGAAAAATAAAAATTACAATGAAATCCGCGAAGCCTTTATTCGCGAAGGAGAAATTCCGTTTGATTCGGACCGAAAATTAATGTCAACAGTGCACACGTTTGGCGACCATAAAGCGATGCTTACAAAAGGTGGCCCGGATGTGATGTTTAGCCGTGCAAAATACGTGTTTAAAGACGGCGAGGAAGTTGAAATCACGGACGAAATTTTAACGGAGTTGCAAAATGTTAATGAGGAATTTTCCAATCAAGCTTTACGCGTTCTAGCGTACGGCTACAAGCGTTTAGCGCCTGAACAAGTGGACATTTCGCTTGAAGATGAGTATGACATCGTGTTAGTCGGCTTAACGGCGATGATTGATCCACCACGTGAAGCGGTTTATGGCTCGATTGAGGAAGCGAAAAAAGCAGGCATCCGCACGGTCATGATAACTGGTGACCATAAAACAACTGCCCAAGCCATTGGGCGTGACATCGGTTTAATGGACGAAACGGATTTTGCAGTTACCGGGCAAGAACTCGATGCTATGAGTGAGCAAGAATTGGTAGGAAAGCTGGAACATATTGCGGTTTATGCGCGCGTTTCGCCGGAAAATAAAATCCGCATTGTGAAAGCTTGGCAGAAGAAAAACAAAATTACCGCGATGACTGGCGACGGGGTGAATGATGCGCCGGCACTTAAACAAGCGGATATTGGTGTGGCGATGGGAAGCGGAACGGATGTCGCAAAAGATGCTTCTGCGATGATTTTAACCGATGACAATTTTGTCTCTATTGTAGATGCGGTAAGCGTTGGGCGAACTGTTTTTGACAATATTAAAAAAGCTATTGGCTACTTGTTTGCAGGGAATCTAGGCGCGATTATTGCCATTTTATTTGCGCTTATTGTAGACTGGATTAATCCTTTTACCGCGCTACAGCTCTTGTTTATCAATTTGGTCAATGACTCACTTCCAGCGATTGCGCTTGGAATGGAAAAACCTGAGCCAGATGTGATGAAACGGAAGCCGCGTAACATTGATGAAGGCATTTTTGCAGGTGGGACTATGCGTGCGGTTGTTACAAGAGGGACATTAATTGGGGTGGCTGTTATCATTTCGCAATTTATTGGGCTGGGAGATAGTCCTGAAATGAGTGTTGCCATGGCTTTTACAACTTTAATTTTAGCAAGGACGCTTCAAACGTTTGCAGCACGTTCAAATACACAGACGGCTTTCGGGGCGGGATTTTTCAGCAATAAATATGTATTATTAGCGGTTTTAACGTGCTTTGTCCTCTACATCGTTACGGTGTTACCGGGTGCGCGTGAAATTTTCTCTATTCCGGAGAGCTTCGGCTGGAGTGAATGGGTTGTAGCAGCAGGTTTAGCACTTCTTTCTGTTATTTTAATGGAAGTTGTTAAGCTTATAGCAAACAAAATAAGCAAATAATCTTTTCGTAGCAATCGGGGGCGCAGAACCAGATTGCTACTTTTTTACTTAAAATGCGTATATTTCGCACATCTTCAATGTGAACGTTCATGAAAATGTCACAGATTTTCTTTAGCTTTCGTGATAGACTAAAAGAGTGAATGAAGAACATAGGAGGTTGGATTTTGTGCATAGAGAAAAAATAGCTAAATTGCAAGACAAAGAAGAGCAACTTGAAAAAGCTTTACTGCACATCAGAGCGGAACAAGAAAGAATTATTTTACTTCTAAAAAATCCGAATGATTATGATGTGCAATTAAGTACCGAAATGAAAGAACTTACCGAAATAAATGAGCTGAAGAAGGTAATTAACGAATTACGCGATCGAAGCTTGCAAAATTTGGAAGAGCAAATCAAGCATTGTATCGTAACTTGCCACGAACAGCTTCTTGCGGAAGAACATCAAATTGGGCGCAAGCTCTATCAATTGCAGCTTGAAAAACAGTTGCTACTATCAACTGTTTAAGTGAATCTATTGAAAAATAATTTTAATTCGATTAAGATGGTGGAAATACAAAAAATGGGGGAGAGCTTATGAAAGAAAAAGTGCATAGTGAAAAAGCACCTAAAGCAATTGGTCCTTATTCGCACGCTGTAAAAACAAATGGTTTCATTTTTACCTCGGGCCAAATTGGCATAGATCCATCAACGGGAAATTTGCGAGAAGACATTGTGAGTCAGACGAAACAAGTTTTTCAAAACCTTGCAAATGTACTAGAAGAAGCAGGATCAAACCTAGATAAAGCCGTAAAAGTTACCGTGTTTCTAAAAGACTTACAAGATTTTCAAAAAGTAAATGAAATTTATGCGACTTATTTTACAGGAGTTTTCCCTGCCAGAAGTGCTTTTCAAGTAGCAGCACTTCCAGTAGATGCGCTTGTCGAAATTGAAGTTGTCGCTGAAGTGTAGTCATTTTTAAAAATTGCACCACATTATGTGAGGTGCAATTTTTTTATGTTCTTTAGTAGAATAAGTTTATTTATCTCATTTTACCCCCATATAAAGAGATTTTAAAACCTAACATAGAATTGTGATATACAAAAACTTATCACAAATAATTATGGTCAATAACGTTCCCTTATGGTAAAATTCTAAAAGTGAAAAGTTTTTCAACTTAGTCTAAAGCTTCCAACAGTCATTTGTTACACAAGGGAGGATATAATGAAACGAATTAAATTTTTGTTACCTATTCTATTCGTATTTGCATTCGTGTTCAGTGGTTTTTTAACACCAGCGCATGCTGCGGATGTCGATTATGAGATTGCAACGGACGAAACTTTCGCGCCGTTTGAATTCCAAAATAAAAAAGGTGAACTGATTGGGATTGATATGGATATCCTAAAAGCAGTCGCGAAAGACCAAGGTTTTACATATACAGTTAAACCAATGGGCTTCAATGCAGCCGTTCAAGCGCTTGAAGGAAATCAAGTAGACGGCGTTATTGCTGGTATGAGTATCACAGACGAACGCAAACAGAAGTTTGATTTCTCAGACCCATATTTCGATTCCGGTGTAGTCATGGCAATAAAAAAAGACAATGACGACATCCAATCGTACAAAGACTTAAAAGGACAAAAAGTAGCCGTTAAAACAGGTACGGAAGGCTATGCTTTTGCAGAAAAAAATAAAGACAAATATGGCTACACGCTAGTACCATTTGATGATTCCGCAAGTATGTACGAGGACGTTAAAACCGGCAATTCAGCCGCTGCGTTTGATGACTACCCCGTACTTGCCTACGGTGTCAAAGTGGGTAACGGTCTAAAAATCGTAACTGAAAAGGAAAGCGGCGCTCAGTACGGATTTGCCGTAAAAAAAGGTCAAAACCCCGAATTGCTCGCGAAATTTAACCAAGGTTTAACAAACATTCGTGCAGACGGAACATACGATGAGATTTTAGATAAATACATCGGCTCTGATGTTGAGAAAGATTCGTTTTGGGACACGCTCATGGCGAGCATGCCAGCGTTACTTCTAGGGCTTTGGAATACGATTAAATTAACCTTTATTTCGCTGTTTTTTGCTGCACTACTAGGACTCCTCTTCGGTTTCTTGAAAGTAAGTCGCAGTAAATTCTTACGAGGTATTGCAACAGTTTACGTAGATATTTTCCGAGGCATTCCGCTTATCGTACTCGCATTCTTCATCTACTTCGGAATTCCACAAGCATTTGGCTTTAAAATGGATCCGAACTTGGCGGCCGTGTTGACACTCAGCTTGAACGCCGGAGCATATATTACGGAAATTATTCGCGGTGGTATTTTAGCTGTCGATAAAGGACAAATGGAAGCAGCACGCTCGCTAGGTATCCCGTACGGAAAATCGATGATGAAAATCATTTTACCGCAAGCGGTGCGCGTCATGGTTCCAAGCTTCATCAATCAATTCGTAATCACATTGAAAGATACATCTATCATGAGCGTCATCGGAATTGTTGAACTGACACAATCAGGTAAAATCATTATTGCCCGCACATTTGAAACATCGGGAATTTGGTTAGTTGTCGCGATCATGTACCTCATCGTCATCACGCTACTCACTAAACTCTCTAATGTGCTTGAAAGGAGACTTTCAAAATGACGAAATTAAAAATAACAGCTTTAAAAAAGAGTTTCGGAAATAACGAAGTACTAAAAGGAATTGACCTTGAAGTAGCAGAAGGCGAAGTTGTGTGTGTGATTGGTCCTTCTGGTTCTGGAAAAAGCACTTTTTTACGTTGCATGAATCAATTAGAAGAAATCAACAGCGGTAAAATTGTCGTGGATGATTTTGATTTAACCGACAAACAAACCGACATTAATAAAGTGCGCGAAAACATCGGCATGGTTTTTCAACACTTCAATTTATTCCCACATAAAACCGTGCTAGAAAATATTACATTCGCCCCCGTCGAATTGAAAAAGAAAACGAAAAGTGAAGCGGAAACGTTAGGGCGTGACTTACTCAACCGTGTTGGCCTATCTGACAAAGAAACAAGCTATCCAAGTCAACTATCAGGTGGACAAAAACAACGTGTGGCGATTGCGCGAGCACTTGCCATGAATCCCGACATCATGCTGTTTGATGAGCCCACTTCAGCCCTTGACCCAGAAATGGTCGGGGAAGTGCTAAATGTAATGAAAGATTTGGCAAAAGAAGGTATGACCATGCTCGTAGTCACACACGAAATGGGCTTCGCACGTGAAGTCGGCGACCGGGTAATCTTCATGGACGGTGGTTACATTGTAGAAGAAGGAAAGCCAGAAGCCATTTTCGACTCACCGCAACATGAACGTACGATTAGTTTTCTTGATAAGGTTCTATAAAAGATTGGTGCAAGCACCAATCTTTTTTTTGTCAAAAAAGCTTAATGATTAGAATAGATTTCCATATAAAATTCGTTTTTTAATCGCTTTCTTTAAAAAATGGTGATTTATTTTACGTGAAAATACAAAATAGGGCTATTTTTATGTTTACATTTATGGTAAAGTGAGAATAAAGAGAGAAAGATGTGAATGAAAACTTATTTTTGGGAACGGAGTGGTCTTATATGAGAGAGAGCCATACAGAACTTAATAAAATCATTCGAGATTTAGAACAAAAAGGTATTATCGTTGAAAAAACGAAATCGCGTAACGATATTTGGAAAGCTTTAAAAGTGAAACAAATGCCTAATGTAAAATTAGAACTGCGTTAAGGAAAATTGAAAGAATGGCTTTTTAATCCGCTTAGGTTTGAAAAGCTTTTTTTTAAGATTTTTTAAAGTTTTACAAGCGAAATGGCTTTTTAAAGGGTTTGTAATGATATAGTGATGTAGATTTGGTTGTATTGTTATACAAATTGGCTAAAAATGGTGTATTATAGTTTTATACGGCGGTTATCCGAAAAAAGTATAGAATGAGGAATAGTTGATGAAAAAAGAAACATTTAATCAAAAATCTATTTATATACATATGGACAATGTCATTAACAACGTCGTCACGAGTGGCATTACTTTTTGTGATTTCATGCAAGGGGTAACGTTTCCGCCTGACAATATTTTGCTAATTAAACATCATATAAAAGATTCTTCCTACAATGCACATACTGCTTTTGATTATCTAGAATCGCACGACTTACAACAGTTGCAAAATAGTCAGGGGCAAAAATTTGGCGAACTTTGCTGGATTGATTTTGAAGATATTGATTTAGTCAACCAACTTTCACCACAAGAAGTAGCAGAAATGCTTTATTTGGCGCATACGGGAAGACATTTGCGTTCGCCATTTTATTATAAATTACAAAACAATTTCGTTTATTTGACTAAAAAAGATGGCCGTTATAATAAGACGTATTACCGAAATATGAACCACTTTTACGCGGTTCTAAGCGCAGTTATTTCGAAAAAAACGGCTTTAATTTTAAATGAAAAAACGTTTTTAACATTAAATAAACGCAAATATGTTCCTAATCCACCGATTGATTTGCTGAAACGTTTTGCAGATTACTTTAAAGAAGGGGCTTGCATTGCCTTTTCTATGGCGGAAAAAACAAGGTCACAAGTACGCATTCCAATTGGCTTCGGACTTGATGAGGACATGATGGAATTGTTACATACTGGCGGCGAGGAACTTTCCTATGCGCAAACGGTTGCGCATTTAGTATATGATTTAAAGAAAAATGAATGGACTTGTCTTGAAAAATAGATTGAACTTTACTTTCAATCTATTTTTTGTTATTATAAAACTAACGAACGTTAGTTAAGGAGGTTTTCTAATGTCAAAGGAAAAATTAATGCATGCGGCACTTCATTTATTTGCCGAAAAAGGGTATGACGGAACAGCACTTTCTGAAATTGCGAAAGAAGCAGGAATTAAAACGCCATCTATTTATGCCCATTTTGAATCAAAAGAAGCGCTTTACATGGCAATTTATCGGGAAGTCATTCAAATTGGTATGAGTAGCTTTAAAGAGCGAAACAAAGAGGACTATGAGTCACTTGAAGAATATTTTAAAGCCATATTTTATGAGGTAACGGATTTTGAAACATACCCAGAAGTGAAAAAATTCTTCCAAAGATCCGTTTATTTTCCACCGGCGAGCTTGAAAGTAAACTTGAATCAAGAAACCGCAAGTTATGAAACGTTCAGTTTTGAAGTCATCGGCACCTTTTTAAACGAACTGAACATGACGGGAAAAGCGAAAGAAAGATGGATTCATATGTTTTATTGCCTAATTGACGGTTTAAGCGTGGAACATGGATTATATGACCTAGTCGAATTTGAAAAAAGACGTGCATCAGCATTTGATACGTTATGTTTACTAATAGCAGAAGGAGGACAATAAATTGGCGTGGTTTTACCTAATTTTAGCAGGACTTTCGGAAATTGTTTGGGCATTTGGTCTTAAAGAATCACATGGCTTTACAGTGTCAGGATGGAGTTCAATCACAATTATTTTTCTTATTATTAGCTTTGAATTGTTTGCGAAATCAATGAAAGAGATTCCAATTGGGACGGCGTATGCTGTTTTTACCGGAATCGGTGCTGCGGGTACGGCGCTTATCGGGATGCTCTTTTTAAACGAAACAGCGGGGTTATGGAAAATTATTTCGCTGCTCGTGCTCATTTCGGGCATTATTGGCTTAAAATTAGTTGACGGGAAGGAGGAGAGCTAGGATGGAGTGGCTTTTTTTGTTTATCGCTGGAGTTTGTGAAATGGCCTTTGTTATTACAATGAAGTTCTCTAATGGCTTTAAAAATGTAAAATACTCGATTTTAACAATCCTATTTATGGCAGCTAGCTTTTTTCTGCTTTCCTTATCGTTAAAAACAATCCCAATTGGAACAGGCTACGCCATTTGGACTGGAATCGGCGCAGTTGGAAGTGTGCTAGCCGGAATGATTCTCTTCAAAGAACGCAAAAGCACACTAAAATTGCTTTTTATTACGATGATTATCGCCGGAGTTATCGGACTCAAATTAACCTCTGGCGTATAAATCCAAACAAAGAAAGAAGCCATTGCTTCTTTCTTTGTTTGGATTTTAAAAGAAATTCCTTTTAATCTGTCTAAAACATGGTAAAATAGACTACAGAAATTCAAGTTTCGGAGGGGTTATTTTGAAAACAAAATTAATATTGTTGTACGGCGGGAAATCAGCTGAGCATGAAGTGTCGATTCGGACGGCTTTTTCGGTCATTAATGCACTCGATTTAAATAAATTTGAAGCGATCCCGATATACATAACAAATGACGGCAAATGGATTAACGGTCCAGAAATTACAGATAAACTTACTTTTAGTGAACAATTGCGGTTTGCGCCAGCAGATGCATGCGAGCTTGCTGGAAAAGAAGGCGAAGTTTCAACGGGATATGCGGTTAGTCCGGCGGCGATTTCAGATGAAACAGAAAATCTCGTTGTATTCCCACTTTTGCATGGGCCAAACGGGGAGGACGGTACGGTTCAAGGCTTGCTTGAAGTCTTAAATGTTCCTTACGTTGGCAACGGCGTTCTAGCATCGGCTTCTGCGATGGACAAAATTGTTATGAAGAAAGTCTTTGCAGACGGTGGCATTCCGCAACTTCCAGCGGTCGCTGTTAGGCAAATTGATTGGCGCGACTACAAAGAAGAAATGGTCACTGACATGGAAGAAGCACTTGTCTACCCAATGTTTGTTAAACCAGCAAATTTAGGTTCGAGCGTGGGAATTAGTAAGGCGACGAACAGACAAGAACTTGTTGCCGCAATGGAAGAGGCGTTTTTATACGATCGTCGTGTTGTTGTGGAACAAGGTGTTGTGGCACGCGAAATCGAAATCGCGGTGCTCGGGAACGATATGCCTGTATGCTCCGTACCTGGCGAGATTTTACCAAAAGGTGCTGATTCGAGTTTTTACGATTATAAAGCAAAATATCAAGATAATGATACGACGCTTGTCATTCCGGCTGAAGTGTCGGAGGATGTGCTTGCAAAGCTTAAGAGCTATGCGGTTCAAGCCTTCTTAGGGATTGACGGAAGTGGTCTTGTGCGCGCTGACTTTTTCGTGACAGACAATCAGGAAATTTATTTAAACGAAGTAAATACGATGCCAGGATTTACGCCGGTTAGCATGTACCCGTTATTGTGGCAGGCGAGCGGTTTGCCATACGATAAGTTGATTGAGCAGCTCGTGGAACTGGCGCTGGAGCGTTACGGCGTGAAGAATAAATTAAAACATAGTTTAGAGGATTAAAATAGGCAAAGCAGTTTGACTTTCTTGCAAACTGCTTTTTTATAGGAGAAGCGATTTGAAATGAAAAAAACGATTGGACAAATTGCAAAGCTGATTGCTGTTGAAAACGATGCGGCGTTTGACGACACGCTTATTACCGGCATTTGCTTTGATACAAGACAGATTAAAAAGGGGGACTTGTTTATTCCTTTTGTTGGCGATACGCGTGATGGGCATACGTTTGTTAAACAGGCGATTGAACTTGGTGCTGCTGCGGCCTTTTGGCAGAAAGATGTGCCACACCCGCCAACGGATTTCCCGATTATGATTGTGGACGATACGCTTTTAGCTTTACAAGAGTTAGCGAAAGCTTATTTGACGGAAGTAAAACCGACTGTTCTTGCGATTACAGGCAGCAACGGGAAAACGACGACGAAAGATATTGCGAATGCGATTTTTAGCTCGAAATACCGCGTACATGCGACGAAAGGGAATTTCAATAACCATATAGGACTGCCTTATACAATTTTAACGATACCGGAAGAAACCGAAGTGGCGATTTTGGAAATGGGCATGAACCATCGCCATGAAATTGAAAAGCTTTCCTTAATCGCGCAACCAGATGTGGCGATCATTACGAACATCGGGGAGGCGCACATTGAATATTTAGGTTCACGCGATGAAATTGCCAAAGCAAAATTAGAGATTACTGTTGGTTTGAAGGAAAATGGGATGCTCATTTACCCGAATGAAGAGGTGTTAATAGATAAATACCTTGATGCTGCTGAGGCGTTTAAGACGGCAACCTTTGGGCGCGAAAAAACGGCGACAATTTATCCGCTCACAATTGATACAAAGCCAGACGGCACTTCGTTTACAACTAATTTTGCTTCTGATACGCCGATTTTTGTACCCATCATTGGGGAGCATAATGTGTTTAATACGATGGCCGTTATCTTGGCGGCTAAAACGCTTGCCATTTCGAGTGAGGAAGTTAAGGCGGCGCTTAGCACGATGGAGCGTTCAAAAAGTCGCCTGGAATGGCTTGAGGCACCAAATGGAACGAAAATTTTAAACGATGCATACAATTCGAGCCCGACGGCGTTAAATGCGGTTTTGAATACGTTTATGCACATGGATTCTGAAGGCAAGCCGAAAAAGATTTTAGTGGCGGATATGCTGGAACTTGGCGATGACTCGGAACGTTTCCACCGCGAATCAGGCGCCATTTTACAAGGAAGTATTGATGCGGTTTTTGCTTACGGTGACGCGATGTCTGCTTTTTGCGAAGCGGCCGCCAAACAAATTGGTCAAGAAAAAATCCATTATTTTAAAACAAAAGAAGCGCTTCAGGAAGCCGTTCTCGAAAATCTCGACGGGAGTGAGTGGCTACTGGTCAAAGGTTCTTACGGAATGGGCTTGAAAGATATCGTAGAAAAACTTATGATAGGGTAATATGCGGTAACTACAAAACAGGAGTTGACAAGAATGGTAGCAAGTTTGTGTATCCATAGCTATACTGGTACACCCGATGAAATCAAGCCGTTAAGCGATTTTTTGAAGAAAAACACCGATTGGGATGTTTTAACGCCCACTTTCCCAGGTCAAAACCGAGCTCATTTTTTAAAAAATGCGACGTTCCTAGATTGGCATGTTTTCATTGAAAGTATCTTGACGCAATTGCTCAAAGAGGACGAAGAAGTGTATATCATCGGCTTTGGCTCTGGCGGCCTTCTAGCGGGCTGGCTGACAAGACATCATCCCGAAGTGAAAAAACTCGGTTTGCTGAGCACGTCCGCCAACTATTTAGACTGGCCCGATTTTGTTTCCGAAAAGGCAAATAAACCAGATTCCATGCTAAGTCGCTATTTTAAACGGCTTACGGATGTGCCAAATCAATCTAAAATGCAACTTGCGAAAATGGTGACACACGCCAAACCTGTTTTTGAACACATTGAGGTGCCGACATTTATCGCCCAAGGTGCAAAAGACGAAATGATTCCCGCTGAATCAAGCATGCAGTTTCTAATGGATACGATTCAATCGGAAAAAGAGTTGCTGCTACTAAATGAATCTGGCCATTTCATTTGTCAGGACAGTGAAAGCGAGCAATTATTTGAAGCGTTATTAAGTTTTTTAAAAAAAGGATAATTTCAAGAGGGTTTGTCTAAAGGCAAATCCTCATTTTATGGAGGAAGCAAAACAAAATGGATTACGCACAATCAAACTGAAGATTTGGCAAAAGTTTCATTTCCGTATGTTTAAAGCGCTTTCTATATTTTTATTCGCGAAATTGGGGTAGAAATATTCCTTTCACATTGAAAATAACAAAAATACGTGTTAAAATGTAAGATGGAAGTTTATTAGGTTAAAATTTACGGCCTAGTGATAATTATGAGGGCTTTTTTTATTTATGTGCATCGAATTTGTTATTTTTACTAACATTTTTGGAAGGTGCAGAGTGGCATTGATGATGAAATCAATTTTTTTATGCCATAAAATGAAACTTAGAACGTTTATTTTCATTAAAATATTCGTTTGGAAACATGTAGATGAGAAAATAAAGCTCTCCTACCAAACTTTAATTAGGTAAAGGAGAAATGACATTGACAAAGTTTTCAGAGTTCGGTCTGGACGAAAAAATTGTGAAATCAGTAGAGCGTATGGGGTTTGAAGAGGCGACGCCAATTCAAGAAAAAACCATTCCAATTGGGTTAGCAGGAAAAGATTTAATTGGACAAGCGCAAACTGGTACAGGGAAAACAGCGGCATTTGGTCTGCCGATGATCCAAAAAATTGACCAAAAAAATGGTGACGTTCAAGCGCTTATCATTGCGCCAACGCGTGAATTAGCGATTCAAGTTTCGGAGGAGCTATACAAATTAAGCTATGACAAACATGTACGTGTTCTTGCCGTTTATGGTGGCTCGGACATCAGTCGTCAAATTCGATCGCTTAAAAAGAAACCTCAAATTGTTGTCGGTACACCTGGTCGGATTTTAGACCATATTAACCGTCGCACTTTGAAGCTTGATAACGTACAAACGCTTGTGCTTGACGAAGCGGACGAAATGCTTAACATGGGCTTCATCGACGATATTGAGTCGATTTTGAAAGAAGTACCAAGCGAACGCCAAACGCTATTATTCTCTGCCACAATGCCTGACCCAATTCGTCGTATAGGTGAACGCTTTATGCATGAGCCAGAAATGGTTCGCATTAAAGCAAAAGAAATGACAGCTCTTTTAATTGAACAGTTCTTTATTAAAGTTCATGAAAAAGAAAAATTTGATGTTTTAAGTCGTCTTCTTGACGTACAGTCCCCTGAACTTGCGATTGTTTTCGGACGTACGAAACGCCGCGTAGACGAGCTTTCAAGAGCGCTAGACATGCGCGGATATGTTGCAGAAGGTATTCACGGTGATTTAACACAAGCGAAACGTATGAGTGTCTTGCGTAAGTTTAAAGAAGGAAAAATCGACGTTTTAGTAGCGACAGATGTTGCTGCGCGTGGACTCGATATTTCTGGTGTGACACACGTTTATAACTATGATATCCCGCAAGACCCTGAAAGTTATGTTCACCGTATTGGACGTACTGGTCGTGCTGGTAAAGAAGGTATGGCAATTACTTTCGTTCAACCGCGTGAAATGGGTTACCTTCGTACGGTTGAACAAACAACGAAAAAACGCATGCAACCTCTTAAGCCACCAACTTGGGATGAAGCATTTGCAGGTCAACTTCGCGTGGCGACTGAGAAAATCACTGAAATCGTGACAGAAGAAAACCTTGCAGATTATAAAGCTGTAGCTAGTGAGTTACTTGAAAAATATGATGCAACAGACATCGCAGCAGCTATGCTGAAAATGCTTGCGAAAGAACCAGATCAAACGCCGGTTCATATTACTGAAGAGCGTCCTCTTCCATCACGTTATGGTGGAAAAGGTGGCGGCGGAAAAGGTAAAGGCGGAAACTACCGTGGAGGTGGAAAAGGCGGCTACCGTGATCGTAACAACAGCGGAAAAGGTCGTCGTGGTTCCAGCAGCGGCAGCCGTGACCGTCGTCCAAACAGCGAACGCTCTGGTGGCGGAAGCAAAGGCAACTATAAAAAATCGAAATAACATTTCAAAACCATCTGCACTTGGCAGGTGGTTTTTTTCTTTGATTTCAGGGTACCTGTAAACAGATAAGAAAAGGAGGTACGCCTTTATGTTATATGGTGAGAAAGATAAGAAGGAACGGCGTTATGAAGTGCCGATTTTTGGTTCGGAGGAAGAGGGAAAAACGATTTCGAAATACAAAATGGCTGAAGATGGCATGGAGCCGCGGATTGCTTATCAGCTCGTGAAAGATCAACTGATTGATGAAGGAAATGCTAGACAAAATTTGGCGACGTTTTGCCAAACGTATATGGAGCCCGAAGCAGAGCGCTTGATGGCGGAAACGCTAGAGAAGAATGCGATTGATAAGTCGGAATATCCGCAAACCGCGGAAATTGAAAACCGCTGTGTGAACATTTTGGCGGACCTTTGGAATGCGCCGCGTAGTGAAACGTATATGGGAACTTCGACGGTGGGGTCTAGTGAGGCCTGCATGCTTGGTGGAATGGCGATGAAATTCAGATGGCGCAATTTGGCTTTGAAACGCGGGCTTGATGTGATGCGCCAAAAACCAAATTTGGTGATTTCGTCAGGTTATCAGGTTTGCTGGGAAAAATTTTGTGTGTACTGGGATATTGAAATGCGGGAAGTGCCGATGGACGCAGCTCATTTAAGCATCGATACAGAAAAGGTTTTGGACTATGTGGACGAATATACGATTGGTATTGTTGGGATTTTGGGGATTACGTATACAGGGAAGTTTGATGACATTCGGGAGCTGGATCGTATTGTGAGTGTGTATAATAAAACACATGAGCATGAGCTCGTAATTCACGTAGACGGGGCGAGTGGGGCGATGTTTACGCCGTTTGTTGACCCGGAATTGGAATGGGATTTTCGTTTGCCCAATGTTGTGTCGATTAATACATCGGGACATAAATATGGTCTTGTTTATCCGGGCGTGGGATGGATTGCTTGGCGCAGCAAGGAATATTTGCCGAAAGAGTTGGTGTTTGAAGTGAGCTATCTAGGCGGCAAAATGCCTACAATGGCGATTAATTTTTCGCGGAGCGCGAGTCAAATCATTGGGCAATATTACAATTTCTTGCGGTTTGGGTTTAGCGGCTATCGGGAAATCCATGAACGAACCAAAAAGGTAGCGCTCTTTTTATCAAAAGAGATAAGCAAAACGGGTTTATTTGAAATTTATAACGATGGTGAAAATATCCCAATTGTCTGCTATAAGCTAAAGGACGATGCAGACGTATCGTGGACGCTATATGATCTGGCGGACCGGTTACTGATGAAAGGTTGGCAAGTTCCGGCGTATCCGCTACCAAGCGCGATGAATGACACGGTAATCCAGCGTTATGTTTGCCGGGCGGATTTAGGTTTCAACATGGCAGAAGAACTTGTGGTGGATTTTAATGATGCAATCGCAGAGCTAAACGAGGCGCGAATTTTGTATCATGATAAGGGCGACAAGAAGACGTATGGTTTTACACATTGAAAACAGAGGCTGGTTTGCCTCTGTTTTTTTGCGAAGTATTGTTATATCACTGTTATTCCATGCACCATTACTATTTTTAGGCAAAATATCATTGCTAACGAAATGAAAGCGGCGGATGCTGAATTATTTGAACGAATCTTTCAGGTTTGAAGGTTATTTCAAAAAGGAATAATAGCAAAACCCACAGGATTTTTTATAAGATCCTGTGGGTTTTTAACTTACGCTTCTTGTTCAATTAAACTTTGGCTGTCTGTTTTAAATCGTTTGTTTTTTCTTAAATACATCGTGCCAATTAGTAGGAGGTTGAACGCGATGAAGATGACGAAGAGGATAATGGCGCTATGCACAAATACCGTATTTCCTAACCCAGCAGAAATGGCTTGTCTAAATCCGTAAACGGAGTAGGACATTGGAAGGAACGGGTGAATAAAGTTAAAGAATGAGTTGGTGAGTGGCATTGGGAATGTACCGCCAGCACCACCGAGTTGCAAGACGAGTAGTACCATCGCAATGAAGCGACCTGGATTTCCGAAACTCATTGCAAGGAACATCACGAGGAACATGTATGTGAGTGAAGTAAGAATAGAAATCGTGATGAACTGGGCGAGATTTTCGACCCCAAGGCCGAGCATGAGCATAATGACATCTAAAATAATAGCTTGTAAAACCGCAGCAACAAAGCCAATCGAGAATTTGCTAAACCACCACGATAGACCGCTTGTTGGCGTCATCGAAGGGCGACGGATTGGGAAGATGAAGTTAAATACTAATGCGCCCACATAAAGCCCAAGTGACAAGACGTATGGCGCTAAACCATGGCCGTAGTTTGGAACTTCGCTAATTTTTTCCTCAGAAAGTTTTGTTGGGGTTGCGAACATGTTGAATGTTTTGTCGGTTGCCTTCGTGTCGTTCACTTGCTCTGCGCCGTCACCGAGTTTTTCGGAAAGCTCTTTTGAACCATCACCAACTTGGTTTAAACCGGTGCCAAGTGTTTCTGAGCCGTCTGCCAGTTGCTGTGACCCGTCACTAATTTGACCGGCCCCACTAGAAAGCTGTGCGATGCCGCCACTTAGCGAGGTAAGGCCGTTTGAGAGTGCATTTGTTCCAGCGTGAAGTGTTGGTAGCTGTGCGGAAAGTTGATTGAGTCCGCCGCTTAGTGCGTTCGCACCGTTTGAAAGGGTGGCAGAACCAGCTGCTAATTGCGCACTAGCGCCGTTTAATGCTCCGTTGTTGCGGGATAAAGTTTGGAGCCCACCGTTTAGACTGCCAAGCCCCGTTGTGATTTGCTGTGACCCATCTGACAACTTGTTTACGCCGTTTGAAAGGGTTGGTACTTTTGCTTGTAACTGACTTGTACCGCTAACAAGTTGTGTGCTGCCGCTTTCCGCTTTCACTGCACCTGCTTTTAATTGATTTAATCCATCAGCAAGAGTTTGCATTTTGGCAAGCGAGTTTTGTGTGGAGGTAGTAAGCGTGTTGACGCCTGCTGTTACTTTTGGTGCTCCGCCGTTTAGCTCTGCGATGCCTTCGGATAATGCTTTCATAGATGGAAGTGAATTCGTGATTTGTGTTAGGGCTTTGTCGATTTCTTGATTTTGCGCGGTATTTACGCTACTAGCGCCTGCTTTCGCGCCTTGCTTAGCCGCTGCGATAATTGTGCGCGCTTCTTCTGAGTTGGGATCGATTCCGGCTTGTTGAATGGCTTGGTTGACACCTTGATCGATGGCGGAATCGTAGGAAGATGTGTTGCTTAGTTTTAATGTTTCGAGGCCGGATTTCAGTGTGGTTAATTGTTTGGAGAGTGCATTGTTGTCGCCAGTTCCGGTCGCATTAACATTTGCATTCAGTTGTGCGATGCCAGCTTCGAGCTCGGCCACGCCTGTTTCTAATGCTTTAATGTTATTTTGTGTTTCTGTAGAGTTGCCTTCTTTAATGCTTGCTTCTACATTTTGTGCGGCTTGGTCAAGTCCTGATACCAATTGGCTGATGCCACTATTTAAGTCTTTTTGGCCGCTAGCTAATTGGTTAACGCCGCCTGATAATGCAGGAAGTTGTCCTTGTAGCTGACCTAAGCCGCCGTTTAGTTGGCTCATCGCCGGATACAGTTGTGCGGTTCCATCAGCCGACTGGCTTACGCCATTTGTATATTGATTCAATTTGCCACTGAAGGTACTTTGTCCGCTATTTAAATCATTTGCGCCATTTGCGATTTTGTTCGCGCCGTCTGTCAGTTTACCAGCGCCACCAATTGCTTGCCCAACAGCGACATTAATTTGGTCAGCGCCGTCTTGTAGTTTTGCTGCCCCGTCATTTGCGCTCTCCGCCCCGTTTTTAAACGTAAGCGTGCTTTTTGCGAGTTTGTTTAAGTTTTCCGTAATCGTTTTGTTGCCGTCAGAAAGCTTACTAGCGCCGTCATTTAGTTTTTGCGCGCCGTCCGCTGCTTCTGTCATGCCTGCGCCAACTTCTTTAATTTTGGCAAAAACACTTTTGGCATATTCTTTAGTGACGCTTGTTGCAACTTCATTTTTGAGTTGATTTGCGCCTTGTTGCGTGACGACTTCACCGATGTAGTTTTGTGAAGGGTTAATTTTATACGTTAAATCCATTTTTTTTGGATTATCATCTAGGATAGTGGAAGCATTTTTGGAGAAGTCTTTAGGAATCGTGACAATCATGTAGTATTTTCCATTATCTAGTCCTTTTTCTGCTTCGCTTGCACTTACGAAATTCCAATCTAAGTCATTATTTTTCTTTAAGTTACTTACGAGTTCATCGCCGACCTCAAGCGTTTTTCCTTCATAATTTACAGGCGCGTCGTGATTCACAACGGCAACAGGCAAATCGCCAGTTTTACCGTATGGATCCCAAACGGATTTTAAGAAAAATGCGCCGTATAAAATCGGAATAAACAAAATAACGATGGAAGAAATAAGTAAAATTTTATTATTAAACAGTCGTTTCCATTCGTTTTTAAACACTACTATCATCACCAATCTTAAAAATGTAATTCGGGGTTAATTTCATTCCAGTTCGTATATGGAAGTTTGTCACGTCCAAGTGTTTCTAAAAGTAAGTCGGCCACAGTTTGCTTTTTAAGCGCGTCTTTCCACACTTGATCCGCTGCGCTAAACGCATGTGTTAAAATCGTCTCGCCTTTTTCTGCTGCTTCTTTTCGGATGTCACCAAACACAGTTTTAATCAACCCGCTATTGGGGTACGAATTTGTCTCGCCCTCAACAGCTTCAACAATCTCGAATAAACTGATTTGCTCGGGACTTCTTGCCAAAAAGAAACCACCGTTATTTCCAGGAACGGACCTGATAATGTTTTTCACAACTAGTTTACGCATGATTTTTTTTAAGTAAGAAGGAGAGACAAGTAGACGTTCGCTAATCGCGTCCGATGCGAGCGGTGCCCGGTTATCCTGCGTTGACAAGAGTGTAATAATGCAAACGGCCTGCTCCAGACCCTTTGTGAGTTTCATCATGTTCACCTCGATTTTGTTCAAAAGTACTTTAGGGATATCCGATATCCATCATGGATATTTAAAGTCTATATTGATTATAAACCCATTTTCAGAAAATGCAAGAGAAAAATCTTCTTTTTTTGAAAAAAATAAGTCTTTCCTTTACGAATGAACTAAGCTATAATGATATAGTTTGATAAACACGTAGTTCGAAACCATCCTACGTAAAAAAACTAGGGAGCGAAAACAATGAAAATAAAATTAATCACGGCTAACGCCATCGTGGCTGCACTGTACGTTATTGTGGGCTTTTTAATTCAGCCGATAGCGTTTGGCGCCATCCAGTTCAGGGTGCCAGAATTGTTCAACCATCTAATTGTATTCAGTAAAAAATATTTTTGGGGAATCGCGCTTGGCGTGCTCATCACAAATTTATATTCGCCACTTGGCTGGTATGATTTAGTCTTTGGCGTAGGGCAATCTGTCATAACGATGCTCTTGATGTTCGGCATCATGAAATACGTAAAGGGAACGATTTGGCGCATGATTGTAAACACGCTCGTCTTTTCCTTCACAATGTTCATCATCGCCTTTGAACTACATCTAGCGTTTGGATTACCATTTTTCTTCACATGGTTAACGTGCGCAATTGGCGAACTGACAGTGATGGGAATTGGCATTCCGATTATGTATTTTATTAATAAACGTGTGAAATTTAAAGAGATTATAGAATGAAAAAACTTCCAGCCTTCGTTTTTTGTAACGAAGGCTGAAAGTTTTTATAGCAATATTTTTCAGAAAAAGTACAAATAATACATATTAATTTATTGTAATTGTATCCTTATTTTCCGTAGTATTGTATAATTTATATAAAGCGTTTTCAAAATATAGATTTGTAAAAGTTTTAATGGCATAAGAAAAGCGCCGAGACAGCGCTACTTAAAAAGTTGATTACGGACAAAGCCTTATTTTAACTTGCTATGTTGTGTTGAATGATTCCAACAAATACATTATACCAAATTCAATGTATTTTGCAAGATATAAATTTAACGAATGAAATCTATATTAAAAATCTAAGTTTTAATTTGAATAACGCTATAGATATCACCATGGGTTGTATCATTAAGGAGAAAAGAGGGAATCGAATGAAAGATTACACAATTGGTCTAGACATTGGGACAAATAGTGTTGGCTGGGCCGTTTTGACGGAAGACTATAATCTAGTTCGCCGTCGAATGAAAGTTAGTACAGACACGGGAATAAAGAAAGTAAAGAAAAATTTTTGGGGTGTTAGACTATTTGATGAAGGTCAGGTTTCGAAAGATACACGTCTAAAACGCACAACTCGCCGAAGACTACGCCGCCGAAGAAATCGCTTGATTTATTTACAAAAGATTTTTATGCCAGAAATAATGGAATTGGACGCGAACTTTTTTGCTAGGTTAAATGAGAGCTTTTTAGTTACGGATGATAAGAATAATCCTAGGCACCCTATTTTTGGTACGTTAAAAGAAGAAAGAGAGTATCATGGGAAATTTCCGACGATTTATCATCTACGACAATTCTTAGCGGATTCGCCAGATAAGGCTGATTTACGCTTAATTTACTTAGCGTTAGCGCACATTGTTAAATTTCGAGGGCATTTTTTAATTGAAGGGGAATTAAATCTTGAAAATAGTTCAATTCAGAAAACCTTTAGCCATTTTTTAAATATCTACAGTGAAACAACAGGCTTTCAAGCACCTATTTTTAATAAACATTTCGAATTAGATACCGTAGAAAAAATTTTGAAAGATAAAGTATCTAGAATGAAAAAAGTAGAAGATCTACTTAGCTTATTCCCTAACGAGAAGTCGAACGGAATGCTAGGCCAGTTTTTAAAACTCATTGTTGGTAATCAAGGAAACTTTAAAACGATATTTAAATTAACAGAAGATGCAAAAATTCAATTTAATAAAGAAGAGTATGATGAGGACTTGGAAAATTTATTAAATCAAATCGGTGACGAATACACGGATCTTTTCGTAGCTGCTAAAAATGTTTATGAGGCTATGGAGCTTGCCAATATTTTAACTATGAATCAAGTTGGAACAAAAGCAAAACTATCTAGCTCGATGATTAAAAGGTATGACGAGCACCGAGATGATTTGAGTGCATTGAAAAAATATGTAAAGCTAAATTTGCCACACGAATATAACTCTTTTTTCAAAGATAAAAAAACAAATGGTTATGCTGGATATATTGAAGATAAAACAACTCAAGCTGAGTTCTATTCTTTTTTGAAAAAAAAGCTTTTTGGAAGAGAAGGAGCAGAAATGTTTCTTACTAAGATTGAAAATGAAAATTTTTTAAGAAAGCAACGAGCGTTCGATAATGGTGTTATTCCACATCAAGTTCATTTAAAGGAATTACAAGCAATTATTAAACAACAGGCTACATACTATCCTTTCTTAGAAGAACACAAAGAAAAAATAGAAGCGATTCTAACGTTTAGAATACCATATTATGTAGGGCCTTTAGCAAAAGGTCAGAGTAGATTTGCATGGATAGAACGAACTACAGAACAAGCAATTAGACCATGGAACATGAGTGAAAATGTAGATTTAATAGGTTCAGCAGTAGAATTTATTGATAGAATGACCAATTACGACACCTATTTACCAGATGAGAAAGTATTACCAAAACATAGTATGCTCTATGAAACGTATATGGTTTACAATGAGCTAACAAAGGTAACATATTGCGATGAACGTGGCATCATGCAAAATTTTTCTGGTAGTGAGAAACGAGATATTTTCACACATTTGTTTAAAAATGAACGTAAAGTCACTAAAAAAATGCTAGAAAATTATCTATTTAATATTTTTGAATTGGATAGTCCAAAAATAAAAGGTATTGAAACGGCGTTTAATGCTGGGCTTAAAACCTATCATGATTTTAATAAAGGTGGTATTTCAAAGGAGATTTTAAATAACCCAGAGAATCAAGAGGCATTTGAAGAAATCGTTAAAATTTTGACGGTTTTTGAAGATCGAAAAATGATTCATCAACAGTTGGAAAAATATGAATCGCTTTTTTCAAAAGATATAGTAAAAAAACTGGAACGACGTCATTATACTGGTTGGGGACGTTTTTCTAAAAAATTGTTGATAGGAATTCGTGATTACCATTCTCAAAAAACAATCCTAGATTATTTGATTGAAGATGACGGCGTCAAGAAGAATTTGAATCGTAATTTCATGCAGCTAATTACCGATAAAAATCTATCGTTTAAAAAAACTATCGAAAAAAATAATTTAGATGAAAGTCTAGATATTGATGAAGTAGTGCAAAATTTGCCAGGCAGCCCTGCTATAAAAAAAGGAATCCGACAAAGTTTAAAGATTGTACAAGAAATAAGAGGAATCATGGGTTATCCGCCAACGAATATAGTTGTAGAGATGGCAAGAGAAAACCAAACGACAGAAAGAGGAAAGAGGGCTTCTGAACCGCGATTGAAAAAGCTAGAGGAAGCGCTTAAAGGTGGCATTTTAAAGGATAATCCGGTTACAAACGAGGAATTGCAAAATGATCGATTGTATTTATATTATTTGCAAAATGGGCGAGACATGTATACAAATGCTCCTTTAGATATTAATAAACTTTGGCAGTATGATATTGACCATATCATACCTCAAAGTTTCGTAACAGATAATTCTTTCGATAATCGTGTGCTCGTAGCATCTGCTAAAAATCGTGGAAAACTTGATGATGTTCCTAGTAAGGAAGTTGTCGATAAAATGAAACCATTTTGGAATTCATTGCATCGTTCAAAACTAATCAGTGATAGGAAATTAAATAGTTTAACAAAAGGTGAAAGAGGAGGCTTAGAAGAAAAAGATAAAGTAGGATTTATTAAACGACAACTTGTTGAAACAAGACAAATTACTAAACATGTTGCTGGAATATTACAGCAACAATTTAACTCTCAAAAAAATTCAGAAGACAATCAACCAGTTCGTATCATCACATTAAAGTCTGCATTAACTAGCCAATTTCGGAAAGATTTTAAGTTATTTAAAGTTAGGGAAGTGAATGATTATCATCATGCGCATGATGCTTATTTAAACGGAGTTATCGCAACCACTTTGCTAAAGGTATATCCAAAACTAGAACCTGAATTTGTTTATGGGGATTATCGTAAATTTGATTTTCTAAAAGAACAAAAAGCAACAGAGAAAAAATGGTTCTACTCCAATATAATGAATTGCTTCAAAGAAACTCTCCAAATTAACGAGGATAAAGAAATTTTGTGGGACCAAAAGCGTGATATTTCTACAATAAGAAAGGTTTTAAATTATCATCAAATGAACATTGTGAAGAAAACAGAAATCCAAACAGGGAGTTTTTCTAAAGAATCTATTTTACAAAAAGGACCATCAAAGAAGTTGGTTCCGCGTAAAACTGGCTGGAATACAGCAAAATATGGCGGATTTGATAGTCAAAATATGGCTTACTCTATCTTGTTTTCCCATGAAAAAGGGAAAAATCGAAAAGTCATAAATGCGCTTATAGGAATAACCATTATGGAACGTACAGATTTTGAAAAAAATTCGACTCAGTTTTTAAAAAATAAAGGTTATATAAACCCTATTCTACAGTTAAAATTTCCTAAATATACCTTGTATGAGTTTTATGATGGCAGGCAGCGAATGCTTGCAAGTGCTAATGAAGCACAAAAAGGAAACCAAATGATATTACCTAATTATTTAATTGAATTACTATACCACTCGAAAAACTATGTAAATAATTCTTTTGATGCTAATGAGAGCTATGCCTATATAAAAAGACACCTAGAAGATTTTTCAGACTTATTAACTGCTGTCAAAGCATTTGCGGAACAATACACGTTGGCCCCTGAACGACTGGAACAGATTGAAAAATTATATGAGAAGAATAAAGATGAGGATATTAAAAAGATAGCTACTTCTTTTGTTAATTTAATGCAGTTCAATAAAATGGGAGCTCCTGCTAAATTTGAATTTTTTGGTGAGCCCATTGAAAGAAAGCGTTACACGAATGTAAAAGAAATACTAAACGCTACAATTGTTTACCAATCTATTACAGGATTATATGAATCAAGAAGGAAATTAGGTGAGTAAATGGGATTTCGGACTGTTGTTGTAAATAAACATTCAAAATTGTCGTATAAAAACAATCATTTAATTTACCGCACATCGAGTGAACAAGAGTTAATTCACCTTTCAGAAATTGACATTTTATTGCTAGAGACAACAGATATTGTAGTGACGACAATGTTGATGAAAAGATTAGTTGATGAACAAGTTTTAGTTATTTTTTGTGATGAAAAACGGTTACCAACTGCTCAGTTACAACCGTTTTATGCTCGCCATGATAGTAGTCTCCAACTTGCTAAACAAATCGCTTGGCAATCGGCTCATAAAGAAATTATTTGGACAGAAATTATATCCCAAAAAATTTCAAACCAACAACAATACCTTATCCAATTGGAAAAGCATGAAAAAGCGGAGGCTTTAAAGACATTGCATGACGGACTAGAGAAATTTGATCCCTCTAACCGAGAAGGGCACTCGGCGCGTATTTATTTTAATAGTCTTTTTGGAAAAGACTTTACAAGAGAAGCAGAAATAGCAGTAAATAGTGCTTTAGATTATGGATATACGTTATTAATGAGCATGTTTGCAAGAGAAGTTGTAAAGTCAGGATGCTTGACTCAATTAGGTCTAAAGCATGCAAATCAATTCAATGATTTCAACTTAGCCAGTGATATCATGGAACCATTTCGTCCATTAGTTGATCAAATTGTTTATACAAATAGAAATGAGGAGTTTCCGATTATAAAACGAAGATTATTTGATTTATTCGAGAATAATTACTTGTATCGTAATCAGCAAATGTTTTTAACAAATATTGTTAGCGACTATACTAAGAAAGTAATTAAAGCATTAAATAAAGAAATAGAAAGGGTTCCGGAATTTAGGATATGAGTTATCGATTTATGCGAATGATTTTAATGTTTGATATGCCTACAGATACAGCTGAGGAAAGAAAAAGCTATCGACAATTTCGTCGCTTCTTAATAAATGAGGGTTTCATTATGCATCAGTTTTCTGTCTACAGTAAAATTCTATTAAATGGTTCAGCAAATACAGCAATGGTAGGACGTTTAAATCAGCATACACCTAAGAAAGGATTGATTACATTATTGACAGTTACAGAAAAACAATTTGCAAGAATGATTTATCTAAACGGTGCAAAAGATTATAGTGTGCGCAACACAGATGCAAGAATCATTTTTTTAGGAGAGGATTATGGTGAACATTAAATTTCCATTATTGGAAAATCCAATTGAAATTTCTTCAGGAACAGTGTTAGTTATTGAGAGTGTGAAATTATTTTCAGAAACTGTACAACATTTTTATCAATATGAAGAAGAGAATGTACTAAAGTTATTTGATGAAAAATATACCGCTTTGAAAAAATCTGAATTAATAATTGTTACTGATATTCTAGGGTTTGACATTAACTCTCCTACAATTTTAAAATTGATTTATGCGGATTTAGAACAACAATTAAATGATAAACCGGAAGTAAAGTCTATGATAGATAAATTAACTTCAACAATCGGTGAATTAATCGGATATGAATTATTAGAGCATGAACTTGATTTAGAAAATGATGAGATAACAGTTTTGGAATTGTTTAAGGCACTTGGAATCAAAATCGAAACACAAAGTGATTCATTCTTTGAAAAAATCATTGAAATTATTCAAGTTTACAAATATTTATCAAAGAAAAAACTTTTGGTTTTAATAAATGTTGGTTCTTATTTAACGACAGAAGAAATGTTAGAAATCATGAATTATATTTCACTAAATCAAGTTAAAACATTAATGATTGAACCAAGACAAGTTCATGGGTGTAAGCAATTTATTTTAGATGAAGATTATTTTTTAAGCTTCCATCAATCACCGAGCATTTAAAAAAGATAATAAAAGATAGCTTTTTCTATAATTTCGGTGTAAATTTAAAGTAAACACGTCCGTTGGTAAATGGTAAAAAGGAATCATCAAAACTCAAGCCCTGCTATAGGCTGAGTAGTGCGATTACGGAACCTTGAAAAAAATTACGAGGTTTTAGAGCTATGTTGTTTTGAATGATTCCAAAACGACCATTCTGTTGATTCCGCCCTTGTCAATGTTTTAGAGCTATGTTGTTTTGAATGATTCCAAAACAAAGAATCAAAGTTCGTTAACGAGGAGCGTGTTTTAGAGCTATGTTGTTTTGAATGATTCCAAAACCTTGACTCAGATAAACATAGTCCCATGTCAGTTTTAGAGCTATGTTGTTTTGAATGATTCCAAAACTTGGGCAAACTAAAAAAAGAGTGGGCAAAAGTTTTAGAGCTATGTTGTTTTGAATGATTCCAAAACATTAGCCAATGCGGTTATCTTCCGTAAGGTGTTTTAGAGCTATGTTGTTTTGAATGATTCCAAAACTTAGATAACCAGTTCACAGAGCGCAAAATATGTTTTAGAGCTATGTTGTTTTGAATGATTCCAAAACTATGCAAAGAATCAGCTAAAGCGTCTTCTGTTTTAGAGCTATGTTGTTTTGAATGATTCCAAAACACGAGCGTTTCATAATAAGAACAGGGCTCTGTTTTAGAGCTATGTTGTTTTGAATGATTCCAAAACAAAAAATTCTTTCTTATGGTGGACCCACAAGTTTTAGAGCTATGTTGTTTTGAATGATTCGGGCTAGGTTGCTTTGTTACAGATAGAAGCTTGAGAGGTATAATGGTAGATAGAATTGAAAAAATCCAGTAAAAATACCATTTAATAAATGGAATTTACTGGATTCTTTCGTTTTTTTTATTCATATTGTTTTACTTCACGGGTAGTAGCTAAATTGTAAAAAGTCATTTGAGTTCCATGTTTTTGTTTAGAAGTTTCCTTTTCAGGGGCTGATACCGTCAGTATTGCTGTTTCAACATGCCCGTTCTTATCGGAGCTTTCTAGCAAAATATGGTTTTCACCGGGTTTTAAACCAGAAATCGTAAACTGGTGACTTTCCGTAAAAGTATGTCCCGTCATTTTTTTGTTTTGGAAGGAATACGATACTTTTACTGCAGAAGTTGTACCAAACATCACAGTTGCTTGATTTTTCGTATTCATAACGACGTATGGTGAATCAAATGTATAGTCATCAATTAAAAACATATCGGAAAGTTCTTCGGACGTTTTTGCCGAGTATGTAATCTCGGATTCTGGTACTGGTGCGGCTTTCGCAAGCGGGGCAACCCAGCAAAATACAGCAAAAACGACGACCGAAACAACAAATAAATTAGCTTTTTTTCGCATTCTAAAACCCCCTAGAATGGTTTGTAAATTCATAATAGCACAAAATTATGAACAAACCATGAATAAAGTCTTTTATTGTAAACTAAAATACAGTATGATGAAATAAAAAGGAGGGGCTTTAGTGGAACTAAAACAATTGGAAAAACAGTTACCGCCAGAAATTAAAACGGTATGGCGTCAAACGTATGGGATTAACGGTGCCATTTTATTACTTATTTCTGTCGCGCTTTTCACTGTATTTTATTTCTCAAATATAAATCTTGGATTCAGTTTAATTGGCTTTTCGGTAACATTAGCATACTTTTTATTTTGCTATCTATTCCTTATCCCGTATAGATGGAAAAGGTGGAGCTACCAAATTCGTCATGATGAAATTGAAATCCAACACGGCATCATTTTCAGAAGCCGCGTTTTAATTCCGATGATTCGGATTCAGCACGTCGAAACAGCGCAAGGACCACTTTTACGTATGCAAAATTTGGTGTCGCTTTCCATTACAACAGCAGCGGGAGCTCACGTGATTGAAGCAGTCAACGCCTCGATTTCGGATGAGCTGCGCCATCACATCTTAGAGCTTGTAAAGGTGGCGAAAGAAGATGTTTGAGGAAAGAAAACTCCATCCGATTGCGCTTATTAAAGAAATCATTGTGAACGTTAGACAAAATATTGTTCCAATCTTCGTTGGTTTTTTCTCGGCATTTCAGGCGATTCGAAACAATGGTTTTTTGCCAATGTGGCTCTTAGTTTTAATACTAATTTTACTGGCCTTACTTATTTTGGCACCTGCGTTTCTTAAGTATATGACATATCGCTATACGCTTGAAGCGGAAGGAATTCGGATTAAATATGGTTTCGTGTTTCGGAAAAATATTTATATTCCTTATGAAAGAATTCAAACGATTCAAGAGAAGCAATGGTTTTTCTACATACCATTTAATGTGACGCAAATTCTAATTGAAACGGCTGGCACGAAAGGAAAAGCAGAAGGCGACTTATCCGCGGTTCCAAAAAGTGTGGCAACTGAATTGCGCGATTTACGCGAAGGAAAACGCGAAGAAAAACGCGAAGAAGCTGCTACAATAGAAGAGAACAATTTGGAAAATCCGTTTGATGTTCCGAAAATAAAAGAATCGGAGAAGCCCATTCAAACGATCACGCTGAAAACGAACCAATTGCTGCTGATGGCAGTTACTTCAAGTGGGGTGCTCGGCGGTTTTGTGATTTTGCTAGCTTTATTTGGCCAATTTCAAGAAGTGATACCAGATGACCTGATTTCCGAAAGCTATGATCAAATCGTCAAGTTAGGCGTGTTCATGTTTGTCATTCTCGCCATTTTAGCGCTGCTTATCATGTGGGGCGTTTCGATTGTTGCTACGCTGTTTAAATATTTCCAGTTTAAGTTAAAACAATTTGAGAATCATTTGGAAATTGAAAAGGGCTTGCTACAACGAAATCACACGACTATCCGCTTGGAGCGAATTCAAGGTGTCATCATCACCGAATCGCCTTTTCGCCAAATGCTCGGTTTAGTTGCCGTCAAACTAATTACAGCAGGAAGTTCTGGCGACAAGGAACATTCAGGCGATATTTTAATGCTCCCGATTATGAAGAAAAAAGAAGCACTAACAATCATTCAAGACGTGCTCCCGCAATATCATGTGCCGAATGAGGCGCTAAAACATGCGCCAAAATCAAGCTTAAAACGCTTCATCTGGATTTATTTCATCTGGACCATCATTCCGGCCATCGTAGCAAGCGTGCTGTTTTATCCACTTGGCTTCATCGCACTCATTTTACCGGCTCTAGCCGTACTAAAAGCCATTCTTAGCTACCGCGCCACGGGATTTCATTTTGCAAGCGGAACCGTTCTTTTTAGATCCAGACCGTTTCTGTCTAAAACATCGCATCTAGTTCGCAAAGAACGCATTCAAGCGATGCACGTACGCCAAAGTGTGTGGATGGCAAAAAGCAAAACCAACCATATCCAAATCGCGATTAAATCCGGTAACAGCAGTACAGCCGCCTACCTGCGCTATTTAGGCGACGAACAAACAACTGAACTATACGCCTGGTATCGCCCTGAGAGCTAAAGCCTAATTGCTTTAGCTTTTTTTATATGGCAAGCCGCGCACTTATCTTTGGTAAGTCGATTTGCTTGCAAAAAATAGGAAATTTACCTAAAATGAACACAGAATTGCTAAAATCAATTTATGTATGAAGTCAATCCCTTCTATTTAAATCGGAATAGTTTGATTTTCTGAAGGTCTGACACAAAAAAGGAGCGTTTCAAAATGAAAAAATTACTTGCCGTTTTATTTACATCTCTTCTTGCTGTGGTTCTTGTAGCTTGCTCGAGTTCAGACGGGGGCGATTCAAAATCAGCTGATGATTCAATCTATGATCAAGTGAAAAAAGATGGTGTTCTAACTGTCGGAACGGAAGGAACTTATCGTCCATTCACTTTTCATGATAGTAAAACGAATAAATTAACCGGTTATGATATTGATGTGATTAATGAAGTAGCTAAACGTTTAGGCATTAAAACGAAATTTGAAGAAACTCAATGGGACTCGATGTTCGCTGGATTAAATGCATCGCGTTTTGATGTGATTGCCAACCAAGTTGGGATTAACGCCGAACGTGAAAAGAAATATGATTTGTCACTGCCATACTCGAAAAGCACGGCCGTTATTGTGACCGCTAAGGATAATGATTCGATTCAATCGATTGATGATTTAAAAGGCGTCAAAGTAGCCCAAAGTTTAACCAGTAACTATGGCCAAATCGCAAAAGATGCGAATGCAGATATTCAGTCCGTGGAAGGGCTAGCGCAGTCGCTTGAGCTCATTAAACAAGGGCGCGTAGACGCAACGGTCAATGACAAACTTGCGGTTTTAGATTATATTCAAGAAACGGGCGATAAAGATATTAAAATTGCTGCCGAACTCGATCAAGAAACGAGCAGCTCTGCTTTCGCTTTTCGTAAAGATACAGGGTTAAAAGCGCCATTTGATAAGGAAATTAAAGCGATGAAAGAAGACGGCACATTACAAAAGATTTCCGAAAAATGGTTTGGTGAAGATGTTACCAATTAGTCTCGGGGAAATCTCGTTTAATAATTTGAACTGGGATGTGCTAAAAGAAGCGTTTTGGCCGATGGTGAAAGGCGGAATTGAATATACAATTCCGCTTGCGCTAATTTCATTTATTATCGGTATGGTCATCGCGCTTTTCATCGCACTTTGCCGTCTATCCAGTTCAAAAGTATTGCGAGGATTAGGGCGCGCTTACGTGTCAATCATTCGCGGAACACCGCTTCTTGTGCAACTTTTCGTGATTTTTTATGGCTTACCTACGATTGGATTAAAATTTGATCCCTTCCTAGCTGCGGTCATTGCTTTTTCGCTGAACGTCGGAGGTTACGCTGCAGAAATTGTGCGCGGTTCCATTCAATCCGTCCCAAAAGGACAGTGGGAAGCAGGCTACACAATTGGGATGAACTACAGTCAAACTCTGTTTCGGATTATCATTCCGCAAGCCGCACGAGTGTCCGTGCCGCCACTTTCGAATACGTTTATTAGTCTTGTAAAAGATACGTCACTCGCCTCGCTTGTGCTCGTTTCTGAACTTTTTCGGAAGGCACAAGAAATTGCTGCGACAAGTTATGAATTTTTACTGATTTATATGGAAGCAGGGCTTCTATACTGGATTCTTTGTGTCTTTTTATCCGGGATTCAAAATCGCTTGGAGAAAAGGCTAGACCGCTATGTTGCAAAGTAAGGAGGCGTCTAATATGTATGTGGAAGCAAAAAACGTTCATAAGAAATTTGGCGAAAACGAAGTGCTAAAAGGCATCGATTTAGCTGTTGAAAAAGGAAGTGTAACGGTCATCATTGGGCCGTCTGGCTCTGGCAAAACTACATTTTTGCGCTCGCTAAACGCGCTTGAGGTTCCGGAAGAAGGAGTCCTCCGTTTTGATGACTTGACCGTTGATTTTTCCAAAAAACTAACAAAAAAACAAATTGCAGATGTGCGCCGCGAGTCATCGATGGTGTTCCAAAGTTACAATCTTTTTCCGCATAAAACTGCGCTTGAAAATGTGATGGAAGGCCCTGTTCAAGTGTTAAAGACGGATAAACAAACGGCTCGTGATGCGGCGCTCGCGCTACTTAAAAAAGTGAATTTAGAGGCGCAGGCGAACCAATATCCATATGAACTTTCTGGTGGGCAAGAGCAACGTGTGGGCATTGCAAGAGCACTCGCGATGAAGCCGAAGTTATTATTGTTTGATGAACCGACCTCAGCGCTTGACCCTGAACTTGTAGGCGATGTGCTTCGCGTTATGAAGGAGCTTGCCGCAGAAGGCTGGACGATGATTGTTGTGACGCATGAACTTAAATTCGCAGAACACGTGGCGAATCAAGTAGTCTTCATGGACGGCGGCGTTGTCGTTGAAAAAGGCGAACCAAACGAATTTTTCAAAAACCCGAAAGAAACACGCACCAAACAATTTTTAGAGCGGATACTCGACCCAATTTGATGAAAGTCTGGCAGATTCTATTTTTAATGGGATTTTGCTGGGCTTTTTGGCGCTTTTGTTCAGCCACTCCGTTACCGGACGACGAAGAAGTAAGCAATTTGGCATTCTCTTGTTTAAAGGGGATGCTTTTTTGTGCTAAAATAGACGTGGAAACTTACATGAAGGGGCGGATTGGATTTGAAACGGATTTTAATTATTGGTGGCGGGCTTTCAGGGCTCACTGCGGCGTATACGATAGAAAAAAGCAAACGTGAAGACGTAGCTTGGGATTTGTATGAGCAGGCTGAAACGTTTGGCGGGAAATTTGAAACAGTGAAACGGGACGGCTTTTTAATTGAAAAAGGGCCAGACTCCTTTTTAGCCAGAAAACCGGCGGGAGTGGAATTAGTACATGAGCTCGGGCTAGCGGACAAGCTGATTGCGAACGCGACGGGGCGCTCATATATTTTTAACGAAGGACGGCTGCACCCAATCCCAGAAGGCTCTGTGATGGGCATTCCGACTGATGAACAGGCACTTCTTGCGAGTAGTTTGTTGACGGCAGCGGGGAAAGAAAGAGCGATTTTGGAGAAAACCCTGCCATATGAGTCCGCTTCAAAAGACGTCTCGTTAGGTGAATTTTTTGAGGCGAGATTCGGCCATGAGCTCGTTAAACGTTTGGTGGAGCCACTACTTTCGGGGATTTACGCGGGGAATATTTATGAGATGAGCTTACGCGCGACGTTCCCACAATTCGAGCAGGCGATTTTGAAAGCTGGGAGTTTGATGGAAGGGCTAAAGACGCCGAGTGACGCGAAGATGAGTACGACTGGCACGAAAAATACAATTGGGGCTTTTCGCACGCTCTCTGGCGGCTTATCTGAATTGCCAGCGGAACTTTTGCGCAAGCTGCCGACTGAACGGCTGCACGCGAACAAGCAGGCTACTCACATTTCGAAACGGGGCAGTAGCTATGCGGTAGGATTTTCAGATGGAACGACCGAAGAGGCTGACGCCATTTTAATCGCCGCAACACATGATGCGCTCGTCACGCTTCTAGACGCGGAAACGACCGCGCCATTTCAAAATAGACCGCTCACAACGCTCGCTACCGTTTCCATCGCATACGAAAATGCCAGTCGCGCCAATTTGCCAGAAGGAACTGGCTACCTCGTCGCACGAACCGGAAATGACGAAACGACCGCCTGCACGTGGGTACATAAAAAATGGCCGCACATGGTGCCGGATGGCAAGATGCTCCTCCGCGGTTTCGTCGGGAAATCAGGCGAAAATTTAGTCGCAGAGAAGAGTGACGCAGAACTAACCGCTATTGTTTTAAACAACTATAAAAAAATGATGAACCTTACGGAAACGCCACTTTTTGCGGAGGTCAGTCGAATGAACCACGCCATGCCGCAATACGATGTTGGGCATATTGAGCGCCTTAGCGCATTCAAGCAGAACTTGGCGGCAAACTATCCGCGTGTTGAATTCGCTGGAATGAGCTATAATGGTGTAGGAATCCCAGATTGTATTCGGGGAGCAGAACTAGGTGCAAACAGACTTTTGAATGAGGTGGAAACGATTGATTAAAGGTATTGGGCTCGACATGATTGACCTAGAACGAATTCAGCGCGCAGTCGAACAAAATCCGCGTTTTGTTGAACGCATTTTAACCGCGGAGGAACAAAATTTGTACCACACATTTACAGGCGGACGCCAAGTGGAATTTTTAGCGGGACGATTTTCTGCAAAAGAGGCATACGCCAAAGCAAATGGCACTGGATTTGGCAAGGAGTTAAGTTTTCTCGACGTTGAAATTTTAACAGGAGAAAGCGGCGAACCGCAGCTTTTGAAGCCGCAAATACCGGGCGAGCGAGTTTTCGTGAGCATCACGCACACAGGCCGTTCAGCCGCCGCGCAAGTCATTATCGAAATTTAAGGAAAGCGAGTGTTTCAAATGGTAACCGGATGGCATAGACCGACATGGATCGAAGTGAATTTAAACGCAATTGAAGCCAATATTAAAAACGAACAAAAACAACTACCTAAAAACGTCGAAATCTTCGCTGTTGTAAAAGCCAATGCTTACGGACACGGCATGATTCCCGTCGCGGAAGCCGCAAAAAAAGCAGGTGCCACAGGTTTTTGCGTAGCCATTCTTGACGAAGCGTTAGCGCTTCGTGCGGCCGGATTTAGCGATCCAATTTTAGTCATGGGCGCCATTTTAGTTGAAGACGCCGCCTTAGCTAGCGAAAACGACATCTCCATTACCGTTTTTCACCAAGCCTTTTTTGACGAACTAGACTTAAATGAGGGCAGCCGCCCGCTTAAAATTCACCTAAAGGTCGATACCGGAATGGGCCGCCTAGGCTTCCGCACAAAACCAGAAATAAAAACGGCTCTAAAAAGCTTGAACGAAAATGCGCAGCTGCATTTCGAAGGCATCTACACGCATTTTGCAACCGCCGACGAAATCGATACAACATATTTTAATACGCAGTGGGACAAATTCCAAGACATGCTAACCGCACTACCAGAAAAGCCGCGCTACGTTCACGCTGCCAATTCCGCCACATCGCTTTTACATGCAAAAGCGCAAAACCAGTTCAACGCAATCCGCTTCGGCATCGGCATGTACGGGCTCCCGCCATCAACCGAAATTGAAGCGAAATTGCCATTTAAATTACAGCCGGCACTCTCCCTTTTTTCAAAAATCGTGCAAGTAAAAGAATTGCACCCTTCCGACCACGTGAGCTACGGCGCAACTTATGAAGCGAACAAAAACGAATGGGTCGGAACAGTCCCAATTGGTTACGCAGACGGAATAATCCGTCACTACAGCGGCTTCCACGTTTTAGTAGCCGGCAAACCATGTGAAATCATCGGGCGTGTCTGCATGGACCAACTTATAATCCGCCTCCCCAATTATGTTGATGTTGGGACAAAAGTAACGATAATCGGGAAAGACGGCGCTACCTCAATATCTGCGACCGATGTAGCCGAGTATTTAGATACCATTAATTATGAGGTAACGTGTTTATTATCAGACCGCTTACCAAGAATTTATCCATCTTAGAAGTCTATTTTCGTGCTTTTATTAAAAAGGAAGTTTATAATGTAGTGCATAATACAAAATAACTAGATTGGCCTGAAAATTTTCCGTTTCCATAGGACTAATAGCTAGAATTTGCTTATTTTACTTAGAAAAACCATAAAAATACTTTTCTAAAATAGCACATAATGGTACCATAGAGGTGATACAAGTTTTGTACGCAGCTTTGGGGGTGTAAGACGTGTTAGAAAGAGAACAACACAAAGAAATTTCTATTGTTTTGTCTCAAGCAGTGATTGATGAACTCGACCGTCTAGTAGAAGAAGAAAAAGTGGAGCGGAGTGAAGTAATTATGGAAGCAACTCAAGAATTTTTGAAACAGAAGAAGGCACGTGAAATGCGCACAGAAATGGAACGTGGCTACACAGAAATGGCCAAAATTAATTTTGCAATCGCTTGTGAATGCACTCATGTTGAGGCAGAGGCAGAAAGTAAGAATATTGAAGTATTAGGAGGTTAGGCTTTTGATTAAGCGTGGTGATGTTTACTACGCGGATCTTTCCCCCGTGGTCGGTAGCGAGCAGGGGGGGATACGGCCTGTTCTCATCATTCAAAACGACATCGGCAATCGTTTTAGCCCAACCGTTATTGTTGCGGCCATTACTGCGAAAATTCAGAAAGCAAAACTACCCACACATATTGAAGCAACCAAAAAACATGGTTTTGACCGAGATTCGGTTATCTTACTAGAGCAGGTTAGAACGATAGATAAGCAGCGTTTAACAGATAAAATCACCCATTTGGACGATGAACTCATGGATAAAGTAAATCGCGCACTTGAAATTAGTTTAGGAATTGTTGAGTTCTAAAAAATACATAATCAAATGGGAAAAACGAATGATGGTAATAGGGTCAAGATTTCGCGAAAAAGACGTTTTAAATGACGGGCTACTTGTACATAATTCTAAACAATCATATTGAAATGTCTGAAGTACCTGGCATAAGAAGCATCGAACCTATGTTGTTCAAAAAATGTTTCCTTATGGCAGGTTTTTTGAAACAAAAAGAGAGTTTAACTAGGTGGTAGAAGAAAGGTTGGATTTTAACACGATGTATAAAGATTTTGCGAATTTTATCCGTTTAAATCGAGATGACATTTTATCCGAATGGATGAATGAGATGAAGCTACAGCTAGATTCACGAATATCCGATGTTATAACGGAAGTCATGTATGAAGAAACAAGTCATGAATTTATTGATTTAATCATTTCAAACGTCATTGAAATAGAAACATTCAATGATAAACTAGACGATTTCGCTGAGAAAGTAGTGCTCTTAGGCTGGCCGGTACATTTTGTAACAACCGGTTTACGCATTTTCGGATTGCTCGTCTACAAACAAATTCGTGATGAAGCATTTTTCAAAAAAAGAGAGGCCACAGCGGAAAAAGACGCTTATTACCGTTTTGAAAACTGGTTATCTTCCATGTATAACAAAATCGTAACAGCTTATGCAGATACGTGGGAAAAAACTGTTTCAATTCAAAGACTGGCACTACAAGAATTATCGGCACCGCTCTTACCGATTTTTAACAACATCTCCGTCATGCCTTTAATCGGAACCATCGATACAGAACGCGCACGTCAAATTATGGAAAACCTACTTATGGGGGTTGTCAAGCATCGTTCTGAAGTAGTGCTCATTGACATTACAGGTGTTCCAGTTGTAGACACAATGGTTGCACACCATATTATCCAAGCTTCTGAAGCAGTTCGGCTCGTTGGCTGCCAGCCGATGCTTGTTGGTATTCGACCAGAAATTGCACAGACCATCGTTAATTTAGGGATAGAACTTGATCAGATTATTACAACAAACACCTTGAAGAAAGGAATGGAACGTGCGCTAGCTTTAACAAATAGAGAAATAGTAGAAAAAGAGGGGTGAAACTGTGGGGATTCCAATTTTGAAATTAGGTGAATGTTTATTAATTTCGATTCAAAGTGAACTAGATGATAAAACAGCGATGGAATTTCAAGAAGACCTTCTGGCGAAAATTCATGAAACTTCTGCTCGTGGAGTCGTGATTGATATTACGTCCATTGATTTTATTGATTCTTTTATTGCTAAAATTCTAGGGGATGTCGTCAGTATGTCAAAATTAATGGGAGCGCGTGTTGTTGTAACGGGAATACAACCAGCAGTCGCGATTACATTAATTGAACTTGGAATTACATTTGAAGGTGTTCTTTCAGCCATGGATCTTGAAAGTGGCCTTGAAAAATTGAAACAGGAATTGGGGGAATAGAGATGAATTTCCAATCCTGTGTAAAAATTACGGATGAATGGGATATTGTTTCAGCTAGACAACTTGGAAGAAAAATTTCAAAAGAAATTGGCTTTGGTACAGTTGATCAAGCGAGAATTACAACAGCCATTAGTGAGCTTGCAAGAAATATCTTTCTCTACGCTGGAACAGGGGAAATATGTATTACGAAAGTAACTGAAACGGGAAAACAAGGGTTACAAATTGAAGCAAAAGATAAAGGACCAGGTATTTTGGATATTAGAAAAGTTATGCAAGATGGCTTTACAACATCAGGCGGATTAGGTGCAGGGCTCCCAGGAGTAAAACGTCTTATGGATAGTTTTAATATTGATTCCTACACAAGTGGGGACGAAAAAGGGACGATCATTGTTGCAACGAAGTGGGTTCGCTAGGGGGCAATTAAAATGAACGAACGATTTAATGAGCAATATAAAGAGATTTTATTTGAATATTTACAACATCAGGATGAGGAAATTTTATATAGCTGTGAAAAACTAACAAAAGTGGCTATGGAAAATAATATTCCACCAGAAGAAATTATTAACATTCATCGTTCTGTTCTTGAAGAATATGATTCAAATTTGCCGGAACATGTCAGAAAATCATTTGATGTTTTACTGGAAATGATGATTGGCTATGGTTTAGCCTATTTAGAGCATATCAGCTTGCGAACAGAGCAACGTGCGCTTCGAAGCGAAATTGAACAAGCTGAGACGATTCAAAAAACGTTAATGAAAACCGATTTGCCTTGTCAAGAAGGCATGGAATTTGGTGTTGTCAGCAGATCAGCAAGACAGATGAGCGGAGATTATTATTCGTTTATCCGCGACGAATTGGTTCCAGATAAAGTCTCCGTTGCACTTGCTGATGTTGTCGGTAAAGGTATCCCAGCTGCTTTTAGTATTTCGATGATAAAATACGCACTAAACAATATGGTCGGCGAAAAGTATACACCTAGAACAGTGCTTGAATCTTTAAATGAAATTGCCGAAGAAAATATTAATGACAACATGTTTATTACGATGTTTTTTGGAGTTTACCATGCGGATGCACATTTATTCGAGTATAGTTCGGCGGGGCATGAACTGGGCTTGCATTATCAAGCAGAAACCGCAACATTTTCAGATTTATATGCTAAAGGATTGCCACTTGGCGTGGATAAACAGGCGCAGTATCGCGAATTTGAAAAAGAGGTAGCCGAAGAAGATGTCATTTTCATCATGTCAGATGGCGTTACGGAAGCTAAAGTGGGAAATGATTTCATCGAACGAGATGACTTGATTAAGATTTTTGACACATACATACATTTAGAACCACAAAAAATGGTTGAGGCCATTTATAATCATTTACTTAAAATGCAAAATTTTTTATTGCATGATGATTTTACGCTAATCGCAATAAAGCGAAGCAAGCAGGTTTAAAGACAAAAGGGTTAGGGTAATAGCACTGGGTATACCAAAATTTAATGAGGTGACAAAATGAACATTAAAATCGAAATTAAAGAGCAGAATGAAAATACGGCAAGTGCTTTTGTCATTGGGGAAATCGACGCCTATACGGCTCCAAAACTAAAAGAAGCGCTTGAAGGTTTTCAAGATAAAAAGCGTTTTGTTTTAAAAGTCGATTTAACAGAAGTTGGTTATATGGATAGTACAGGACTTGGCGTTTTTGTGGGCGTATTTAAAAACTTGCGCTCAAACGAGAGCGAATTGGTGCTCATTGGTCTTTCTGAACGATTGTATCGCCTATTTGAAATTACTGGACTGTCGGATATTATTGAAATCAAAAATATAGAGGGTGAAATGAATGGCAACAACGTGTGATAAAATTGAGCTACTGCTTCCGGCAAAACCAGAATATGTGAGTCTTGGTCGCCTTGCGCTTTCTGGTATTGCAAGTCAAGCCGGTTTCTCCTATGAAGCAATTGAGGATTTAAAAATTGCCGTGAGCGAAGCGATAACGAATTCGATTCATCACGGGTTAAAAGAAGTGGCAGACGGTGAAGTGAGAATTGAGTTTAAGTTGTATGAAGACAAACTAGACGTTATTGTCACAGACAAAGGAAAAAGTTTTAATCCAGAAGCGAAAAAAGCCGATATTGGGCCATACAAAGTTGGAGATGAAACAGATGTTATGCGCATTGGAGGCTTAGGATTATTTCTGATTGAAACACTTATGGACGATGTGAAGTTGTATTATGATGACGGAGTTTCCGTTGTAATGACCAAATATATTGATGAAAAGCAGGTGGGGGAGAATGCAGAGAGTGTCTCAACCTGATAAAGATGCCACAAAAGCAAAAGTCTATGAATGGATTCAGGCTTACCAAGAGACGGGCGATGACGAGGCGCAGTATCAGCTCGTTGTGCACTATAAAAACTTGGTTGAGTCCATCGCGCGTAAATATTCGCAAGGAAAGTCTTTTCATGAAGATTTAGTTCAAGTCGGAAACATTGGCCTACTCGGAGCAATTCGTCGCTATGATGCCACTTTTGGTAAAAGCTTTGAAGCATTTGCTGTCCCAACTATTGTCGGCGAAATCAAGCGGTTTTTACGAGATAAAACGTGGAGTGTCCACGTGCCGAGACGAATAAAAGAACTTGGTCCTAAAATTAAAAATGCGGTTGAAGAGCTGACACGGGAAATGCAAACCTCACCGCAAATCAAAGACATCGCCGCTTACATTGGTGTTTCTGAAGAAGAGGTCTTGGAAGCAATGGAAATGGGCAAGAGCTATCAAGCACTTTCTGTTGACCATTCTATTGAAGCAGATTCAGACGGCAGTACGATTACACTTTTAGACGTTGTCGGTAACAATGATGACGGTTTTGAACAAGTGAATCAACGGATGCTTTTAGAAAAGGTACTTCCAGTTTTAGATGAACGTGAGCAGAAAATTTTGCAATATACGTTTATTGAAAATCGCAGTCAAAAAGAAACAGGCGAACTGCTTGATATTTCGCAAATGCACGTATCACGTATTCAACGCCAAGCCATCAAAAAGTTGCGAGATGCTTTGCAAAATGAGGAAGTGGATTGAAATGGCAACGGAGAATAAATTAGATTTATTCACTTTCCAACGCGCTAAGCTGCTCCAGCAGTATTGTGGTGATGTTTTTTACACGTATGAAAAAGACGATCATTTTTTATGCGTTTTAGCAGATGGATTAGGAAGTGGTTACGAGGCGCATCTTGCAGCGAAAGCCATAACGGACACTGTGGAAAATGAACCAGAGGCGGATTTGGTGACTATGATAGAACATTGCAATCAGGCTGTTTCTGGCCTTCGAGGTGCTGCAGTTGCCATTATACGCGCCCATTTTAAAACACAAAAGTTGGCATATGTCGCTCTTGGTAACATTCGTTTTTACATGCTTGATAGTCATGGGAAATTAAGTTTTCCGCTTTCTACAACTGGGTTTCTGTCTGGAAGAAAACAGCATTTTAAGCAAAAGAATATGGAATTTAAGCCCGGCTCAAAATTTCTGCTCCATTCAGACGGATTAGTTTTAAAAAAAGTGAAAAATTATTTAACTTCAGCGCAGTGCCTTGCGAAAACGGGATACGACATCGAGCGCTTAGTGCCGGATATACCAATGGATGATGTTACTTTTGTGCTTGGGAAATTTCCCGAATAGAGAACCGAACTGTCATTTTTAAATGGCAGTTTTTTCTATTTATTGATACACTAGAAAAGAAGGAAGTTCGAGGAGGTACATACCGTGGAAAAAAGTGTCTTACCATTTATTTACAAGAAATTAACTTATAAGCCCGCGCAAATTGATGCAGTAATTGGATTGCTTGAAGAAGGGAATACCGTACCGTTTATCGCCCGCTACCGTAAAGAAAAAACGGGCAGTCTTGACGAAGTCGAAATTCGAGATATTGAAGAAACTTACCAATATATCACCAAGCTAGAGGCGCGAAAAGAAGAAGTCATTCGTTTAATTGAGGAACAAGGAAAATTAACGGAAGAACTACGTAAACAAATTTTAGGGACGGATAAACAACAAACATTAGAAGACCTTTACCGCCCTTTTAAACAAAAGAAAAGAACAAAAGCGACCATTGCGAAGGAACAAGGTTTACTGCCACTCGCTGAATGGTTACTCACATTTTCTGACGGAAATCCTGAAGAAGAGGCGGCGCGTTATATTTCGGCTGAAAACAACGTTCAAACTGCCGAAGAAGCGTTGCAAGGTGCGCACGAAATTATCGCCGAACAAGTGAGCGATGTGGCGGAGTATCGCAAATGGATTCGCGATTTTACGCGTAAATTTGGGATGATTGTTTCCACGAAGAAAAACGATGCTGAGGACGAAAAAGCTGTTTACGAAATGTATTACGAGTATCAAGAAATGATTGCTAAAATGCAAAATCACCGTGTCCTTGCTTTCAACCGCGGCGAAAAAGAAGGCGTTCTCCGTGTTGCTGTACAAGTCGATACGACGAAAATTCACCACTTTTTGGAAGAAAGCATGTTGCCGAAAAAGGAGAACGCTTCCGTTCAAGTCGTCCGCGTCGCGATTTTAGATGCCTACAAACGTTTCATTGGACCAGCAATTGAACGTGAAATTCGCGCCGAGTTAAGCGAAATCGCCGAAGATCATGCGATTGATATTTTTTCGGAAAACTTGCGAAAATTACTCTTGCAACCGCCGTTAAAAGGCAAAGTCGTGTTAGGCGTTGACCCAGCTTATCGTACAGGCTGTAAACTCGCCGTTTTAGATTCTACAGGAAAAGTGCTTGAAATTGGTGTTATTTATCCGCATACAGCTAAAGCGCGCCGGCCAGAAGCTAAACAAAAAGTAACCGAGTGGCTTTCGAAATATGCTATTGAAATCATCGCCATTGGTAATGGAACGGCATCGCGAGAAACTGAGCAATTTATTGTAGAAGTCATAAAAGAAGCAAATAGCCAAGCGTTTTATACGATTGTAAACGAAGCCGGCGCAAGTGTTTATTCCGCTAGTGATGTGGCGCGTGAAGAGTTTCCTGATTATCAAGTCGAAGAACGAAGCGCCGTTTCAATTGGTCGCCGTCTGCAAGATCCGCTCGCCGAATTGGTTAAAATCGATCCGAAATCAGTTGGCGTTGGCCAGTATCAGCATGACGTAGCACAGAAAAAATTAAATGATACTTTGACGTTTGTCGTCGAAACGGCTGTAAACCAAGTTGGCGTAAACGTGAATACCGCATCAGCCGCGTTGCTCCAATATGTGGCAGGTTTAAACAAAACGGTTGCGGGGAACATTCGCAAATATCGCGAGGAAAACGGGCCATTTCAATCGCGTGCCGAACTGAAAAAAGTGCCCCGTCTTGGCGCAAAATCATACGAGCAAAGTATTGGCTTCATGCGAATTCTAGAAGGGAAGAATCCGCTTGATAAGACCGCAATTCACCCAGAAAGCTATGCTGCCGCGAAACAACTCATCGAAAAAGCTAATCATACGGTAAAAGATATCGGGTCAGACAGCTTAAAACAAGCGCTCGCCGATTTGAATGTCACAGAAACCGCCAAAGAACTTGAAATCGGGGTAGAAACGCTAAAAGATATCATTCAAAACCTAATTGCGCCCGGGCGTGACCTACGTGATTCGCTCCAAGCACCCATGCTAAAACAAGACGTTATCAAGATGGAGGATTTGAAAGCGGGAATGGAGCTTCAAGGGACCGTTCGAAATGTGGTAGATTTCGGAGCCTTTGTTGATATCGGTGTCAAACAAGATGGACTAGTTCACATTTCGAAACTAAGCCGTTCGTTCGTCAAAAATCCAATGAGCGTTGTTTCAGTAGGCGATATCGTGACCGTCTGGGTAGAAGAAGTCGATTTGAAGAAAAACCGTATCGCACTTTCTATGGTAGGACCTGCAGGGGCGTAAAATGGAACAAGCGGAATTACAAAAATGGATGGAAGAAACATCGCTTCGATACTTTGATAAAGTGTTTAAACATCAGGCGCGTTTTAATTCAAGGTTGCGGACAACGGGCGGGCGCTACCTGCTTCGTTCGCACGATATTGAAATGAATCCGAAATACTTGTTTCATTACGGCGCAGACTATTTTTTAGGCATTATGAAGCACGAACTCTGCCATTACCATTTGCATTTAGAAGGAAAAGGCTATATGCACCGCGACGCTGAATTTCGCGCCCTTTTAAAAGAAGTCGATGCCCCGCGCTTTTGTAAAGCTATCGAGCCGGACATTCCGAAGCACGTCTATGTTTGCGAACAATGCGGGCAAGACTTTTTTAGGAAAAGGAAGTTTAACGTGAATCGTTATGCGTGCGGGAAATGTGGTGGGAAGTTGCAATATATAGCGAATGGAACAGCTTCAAGCAAGCGAAATTTCAACTGAAATTTCGCTTGCTTTTTTATAAAAAGCTGATTATAATTAAATTTGTTAAGTTTATTCCACAGTAGCTCAGTTGGTAGAGCAATCGGCTGTTAACCGATCGGTCGCAGGTTCGAGTCCTGCCTGTGGAGTCACTCGGAGAAATACTCAAGAGGCTGAAGAGGCGCCCCTGCTAAGGGTGTAGGTCGCTAACGCGGCGCGAGGGTTCAAATCCCTCTTTCTCCGCCATAAACGTATCACACAAGCTTTATCTTTTTCTGGTAAAGCTTTTTTTATGTTTAAATTTCAGCTGTTGCGATAAGGGGCAATTACTGATAAACTTAATAAAGTCTGATAAATAGGAATTTGAAAGAAAAAGAAGGTGAATAGAATGGTGAAACCAGTTGTAGCAATTGTAGGTCGACCGAACGTTGGGAAATCGACCATTTTTAACCGCATTGTCGGGGAACGTGTTTCTATCGTAGAAGATGTCCCAGGCGTAACGCGTGACCGAATTTACAATACAGCAGAATGGCTTGGAAAAGAGTTTAATATTATTGATACGGGCGGAATCGAAATTGGCGACGAGCCGTTTTTAGACCAAATCCGTGCACAAGCAGAAATCGCAATTGATGAAGCGGATGTCATTATTTTTATTGCAAATGGTCGTGAAGGCGTGACTGATGCCGATGAACAAGTCGCTAAAATTTTATATCGTTCGCAAAAGCCAGTCGTTCTGGCCGTCAACAAAGTAGATAACCCTGAAATGCGCGATCAAGTGTATGATTTTTATTCACTTGGTTTCGGTGAGCCCTATCCAATTTCCGGTTCGCACGGGTTAGGACTCGGGGATTTGCTTGATGAAGTACGCAAACATTTCCCGCAAGAAGAAGAGGACGAATACGATGATGATGTGATTAAATTTTCATTAATCGGCCGTCCGAACGTTGGGAAATCCTCACTTATTAACGCCATGCTAGGCGAAGACCGAGTTATCGTCTCAAATATCGCAGGAACGACACGCGACGCGATTGACACCGGTTATACGTTTGAAGATCAAGAATACGTTATGATCGATACGGCCGGTATGCGGAAAAAAGGGAAGGTTTACGAAAGTACTGAAAAATACAGCGTTTTACGTGCCATGCGCGCCATCGAGCGCTCCGATGTCGTCCTTGTCGTTTTAAACGCCGAAGAAGGCATTCGCGAGCAAGATAAACGAATTGCTGGCTATGCTCACGATGCAGGCCGCGCGATTATCATCGTCGTAAATAAATGGGATGCCATCGAAAAAGATGAAAAAACAATGAATACTTTTACGGAAGATATTCGCGAACAATTCCAATTTCTAACATACGCACCCATCGTTTTTGTATCAGCATTAACGAAAAAGCGCTTGACCAATTTGTTCCCGCTTATCAACCAAGTGAGCGACAATCATTCACTGCGCGTGCAGTCGAGCATGCTTAACGATGTCATTAGTGATGCCGTTGCAATGAATTCGGCACCGATGGATAAAGGAAAACGACTTAAAATTTTCTATACGACCCAAGTGGCTGTCAAACCGCCCGCTTTTGTTGTGTTTGTCAATGAACCCGAACTTATGCACTTTTCATATGAACGCTTCTTAGAAAACCGAATTCGTGAAGCATTTCCATTTGAAGGGACACCAATTCGCGTGATACCACGTAAGCGGAAATAGAAATGGAGGAGTTTATTTTGACTAAAAAACAAATCGCAGTTCTCGGTGCGGGAAGCTGGGGAACTGCTCTTGCTATGGTTTTAGCCGACAATAATGAAGAGGTTTTTATTTGGGGAAATCATCATGCGATTGTTGATGAGATTAACCAGTCGCATAAAAATGCTCATTATCTTCCAGATATTCAGCTACCGGAGTCCATTCGGGCTACGCTTTCGCTAGAAGAGGCAATCAGCCATGCAGATATGCTCGTCATTGCGATTCCGACAAATGCGATGCGCATCGTTTGTAAACAGCTAAATGACACGCTTACGGAGCCGAAAATCATTGTTCATGTAAGCAAAGGAATTGAACCTGAAACGAATTTACGCATGTCTGAAGTGATTGCGGAAGAAATTGATGCGACAAAACGGAAAGGCATTGTAGTCCTTTCTGGTCCGAGCCATGCCGAGGAAGTCGCTCTTCGTCATCCAACAACGCTTTGTGCAAGTAGCCATGATTTAGCGCTGGCCGAGCAAGTTCAAGACGTTTTTATCAACAATAATTTGCGCATTTATACCAATGAAGATGTTGTAGGTGCGGAAATTGGCGGAGCCCTTAAGAATATCATTGCGTTAGGTGCAGGGATTTCTGACGGTCTTGGCTACGGAGATAATGCGAAAGCGGCATTAATGACCCGTGGAATGGCGGAAATTACGCGTCTAGGGGTTGCTGTAGGTTCTCATCCGCAAACGTTTTACGGCTTAACAGGGATTGGCGATTTAATCGTTACCTGTACGAGTGTGCACTCCCGCAACTGGCGAGCTGGTAACATGCTTGGCAAGGGAAAAAGCTTAGATGAGGTGCTAGAAAGCATGGGCATGGTCGTAGAAGGCGTCCGAACGGCAAAAGCGGTTTACGGTTGGGCAGAAAAACTGAACATCGATATGCCGATTTCAAAAGCGATTTACGAAGTGCTTTTTGCCGAAAAAGCTCCAGGCGAAGCCGTTGATATGTTGATGGGACGCGAGAAAAAAGTAGAGAAAGAGAAGTTTTAAAACCGAAAACTCTAAAATAGAGTGGTTTTGAAGCGATTTATACGCCTTGAAAATATAGAAACCCATAAAACAAGCCATTCATCTTATTGAAAAGCTGACTCTATTTTAGAGTCGGCTTTTTTTGCGGATTATGCTAGAATAAAAATCAAGAGGAGGGATAAAATGTTAGTCATTCAGGAAGAAAAACAATACAACATTACTTTTGATGAAAAAATTGAGAACGGCTCCATTTTGTACGTCGATACAAAGCCTGAAAAAACAAAGGCGAGCCGCCAAATTGCAACCTTGACAGCGGTTCCAGAAACTATCGCCTACACGTCTGAAACAAAGACACGTCCCTATTTTATTTTAGAACAACCGAATGGTGAGATAACCGTTTCAACCCAGCGGATTCTAAACTTTGAAGGTACGTTTAATTTCCGCGATTTAGGCGGCTACATGAATGAAAACGGCAAGCAGGTAAAGTGGGGGGCACTGTATCGCTCTGGCAATTTAGCAGGCCTCACCAAAAATGACGTAGCACAAATTGAACAGCTTGGCATCAAATGGATTTGCGATTTGCGTAGCACAACCGAAGTGACCGCACAACAAACGCCTGAAATCCCCAACATTCCAAATCTCAATATCCCAATTGGTACAGCTAAAAATGAACCAGCGGAAAAACAAAAGTTAGATTTACCAACGGATAGCGCGATTTATGAACCGCTGATGGGGGAAAGCTATAAAGTTTTTGCAACGTCGCTCGGTAGCTATCGCGAAATTTTCGAACAAATTCTCACACGTCAAACACCATTTTTATTCCACTGTACCGCCGGAAAGGACCGTACAGGCGTTTTAGGCGCCCTTTTATTAAAAGTACTAGACGTTCCAGAGAAAACGATTTTTAACGATTATGAGCTTACAAACCAGTATACGGACGAGATTTTAAGCGAAATGGTTGATTTAATTAAAGCGTTCACTGGAAATGACGTCCCGCTTGAGCTAGATGCCATTCGACCAATGGCAGAAGCGAAGCCGAGCTATCTGGAAATTGCGTTTACAGAAATGGAAAAGAAGTATGGTTCTGTAGAGGCATTCATTGAAGAAGGAATTGGCATTAATAGCGATATGAAAGCGTGTTTACAAAATATGCTTTTGTATTAAACTAGGCGAAGAAACCTAGATTTTTCAGGTAACAGACATATTTTTGCTTTGTTTTTATGAGGAAAAAGAACTATTTTCGTTCCAAGCGATGATTTCGCTTGCTATTATAGGTCTTCCAAGTTAGTATTATGTGTAACAGATTGATACTATCACGTTTTAAGCGTAATGTATTATGTTTGAAATGTTAAGAAATAGTGTCAATTTGGCATAAATCCTTGCAGTCGCGGGGATTATGTGATAATCTTTTATCAGAATTACTGCAAAGGCTTGCATTTAAGCCGTTTCGGTCTTAATTCTTCAAAGATTTTTCTTAAGCCTTAAAGTGATTTTGGGAAAAGGAACGTCCAAGTAATAATTAAGACCTGATTATTTTGGATTATTCTTTTGAGGGAGGTGAAACAAAAATGGCAAACAAAACAGATTTAGTAAACAGTGTAGCTGAAAAAGCTGAACTTTCTAAAAAAGATGCTGCGAAAGCTGTAGAAGCATTATTTGAAACTATTCAAGAAAACCTTTCTAAAGGTGAAAAAGTTCAATTAATCGGTTTCGGTAACTTCGAAGTTCGTGAACGTGCTGCTCGTAAAGGTCGCAACCCACGTACTAAAGAAGAAATCGACATTCCAGCAAGTAAAGTACCAGCATTCAAACCTGGTAAAGCGCTTAAAGAAGCAGTAAAATAATCTACATACGACTTTAAGCTAACAACTACCCATCCACTTTGTGGATGGGTTTTATTGCGTTTCTTAACGCTTTAGCGTTTAGAAACGCAATATAAGACCGAACGGAGAGAGGTGTTAATCCATAAAAGAAAATGACGCTTTAGCGTTTAGAAACGCAATATAAGACCGAACGAAGAGAGGTGTTAATCCATAAAAGAAAATAACGCTTTAGCGTTTAGAAACGCAATATAAGACCGAACGAAGAAAGGTGTTAATCGATAAAATCCCCCCGCGCATCAAGAGCTGCCATTCAGACGGCTTTCTCACCAAACTTAACCTTCTGCCCCTCCCAATCACTCCCATACGAATCAGTCCTAAGACGGATAAGCCATACTTTCCTAGACGTTGGAAAATAAACGTTAGGTCAGCTATAATTATTTTATAAGCAAAAATTTTCAGTTAACTATTTATTGGCGTTAATTAAATTACAAGAAAGGAGCTTTTTTACAAAAAAATAATTGTAAATGAATGGTAATTAAGGTATGGTAAAGGTATAGCAGTTGCGCATGACCTTGATGAAAGAGGGTGACACAAATGACGCACAATTTTTCAGAAGACGAGCTAGTATACGGAGACTCTTGGGGACTCGTTCATCGTGGCGTTTTAGAGGATAAAGAAATTGAAAGAATGAAAGCGCTACGAGATAAGGTTTATGGAAAGTCTGGTATTGCTGTGACAACGATGAAGCCGATTGGGCGTGTTGAGATTGAAGGCAAAGTATATGAGGCGAGACTTGAAAATGGTTATTTGGACGTTCGGACGCCAATTATAGTAGTTGGAATTGATTTTGGCTATTTGCTTGTAGAAGAACTAAAAATGGAGGCGAAGTAGATGATGTATGCAGGACCAATTATTATTGCAGTACTTATTATTCTAGTTTTAATTATTTTCTTTACACTAGTACCAGTGGGGCTTTGGATTAGTGCAATCTCCGCGCGAGTGTCGGTAGGGCTTGGAACGCTTATCGGAATGCGCTTACGTCGTGTTGTTCCGTCGCGAGTTGTGAAACCACTTATTAAAGCTGTAAAAGCTGGACTTGAACTTGAAGTTAACCAATTGGAAAGCCACTATTTAGCAGGTGGTGACGTTGATAATACGGTTGATGCCCTTATTGCGGCTCATCGCGCAAATATTGAGCTTGATTTTAGTCGTGCGGCTGCCATTGATTTAGCAGGTCGTGACGTTTTAGAAGCGGTTCAAACTTCCGTAACGCCAAAAGTTATTCGTACACCTGAATTTACAGGTGTAGCGCAAAACGGGGTTGAAGTAAAAGTTATTACGCAAATTACGGTGCAATCTAATATTGAACGTATCGTCGGTGGTGCCGGTGAAGATACTGTTATCGCCCGTGTCGGTGAAGCAGTTGTATCAACAGTCGGTGAAACGCGTGAACATACAGATGTTTTAGAAAACCCAAATAGCATCTCGAAAAAAGTTCAGGAGCAAGGGCTTGGAGACGGGACAGCATATACAATTTTATCCATTGATATTGCGGAAATGCGTATCGGGGACAATATTAAAGCAAAACTTGATATTGAAAAAGCAAATGCTGATATGGAAGTTGCTCAGGCGGCGGCTTCGAAACGTAAAGCGGAAGCGATTGCGCTGGAACAAGAAAATCGTGCAGCCGTTGTGGCAGCAGAAGCCGAAGTTCCTAGAGCGATTGCAAGTGCTTTTGAGGCAGGAAAACTAGGGGTCATGGATTACTATAAGATGGAGAACGTTCAAGCGGATACAAGTATGCGCGAAACAATTGCCGGCGACGACAAACCAATCGGTTGATAGGAAAGTAGGTGCCTAATATGTCTTTTGATCCAATGGATTTCATTAGCGACTTGATGGGCTTTTTACCACTGATTATCATGGTAGGTGGCGTCTTGCTTGCTAGGCATGCTAAAAAAGAGGCTGAAAGTAAGCGGAAAGCTGGAACTGGAAAAGCTCCGCAAAGTAAGATGAGGCAAGCAATGAATGAGGCGCGGAATGAATATCGTGATGCGATGAAAACTCATTCAAAACCGAGCCCGAAAGCAAAACCTGCTGTAACAAGTGGGACTTATACAAGCGCACCGCAAGTTCAAACGACGAAAGTAGATGTTGCGGCTAAAAAACAAGCGGAGCGTGCGCGAAAACAAATGGAGCGCGAGTCGACTATTGAAGATATTAATGTGACGAGAAGTGGATTTGAAACGCATCGTTCACATCGACAAAAACTTTCAAGCATAAATTTGAAGCGTGCCATGATTGCGAAAGAAGTTTTAGACAAACCAGTGTCTCTTCGTGATCATTCATCTTGAAATTTGCTTTAGAAACGTGTATAGTTGTAGTTAAGTTCATAAGAAAATCCCGCTTAAGGGGAGTAGCAGTCATAGCTATGTCGTCAATCCGGATTTTATGCCCGGCATAGTTAGCAATTTTAAATTGTTTGCAAGACCTTACGTTTATTTCGTAAGGTCTTTTTGTACGCAAAAGAAGGAGGAAGAGTGTGAAAAAATTAGTTTCTGTATTATTAGCAGCTGGCTTAATCTTTACGCCAGTAGGAGGTACGATTGTTGACAACCTAGTTCCTGCACAATATTCGCAAGTGAAAGAGGCGGACGCAAGGGGCTACCGCTCGCCAGTTAGATCGTTTAAGTCAAATAACAACGGAATTAATCGTTCAAATGTAAACCGCTCGCAAACGAATGCGAATGCTGGTAAACGAGGGTTTTTCAGCGGCGGAGGACTTATGGGCGGCTTAATGATGGGCGGAATCGCTGGTTTATTATTTGGCGGTCTGCTTTCTGGAATGGGCGCATTTGGAAACATTTTAGGTTTAATGATTAACATTCTAGCGATTATTTTAATTATTCGTCTAGTAATGATGTTGTTTAGTAAACGAAAAAATCGCCATGCGGAACCAGTGGTGGAGTCTAGTCGCGGCAACCATGCCGATGTTCAGCATGAAACGATTCAAGCAGGAACAAGTACGCGAGAAGAAATCCTTGATGAAGGAAATATTTCAAACGCGGTTATCGCCTTCTTCACGCACGAAAAAGGTTTAACGCTCGATGATGTACAAGTCGCGCTAACCTATGATGATAAAATTGGGTTTGGCGCTGACGTCATTCAAAATGACCGTGTGATTCAGCAATTAGACCATTTCTCACTTATTCAAGCGATTCGCTACTGGGCGGAACATTTCGCGCACATGGATCCGAATATGGGGCTTAAGCTTGAGTACTCGGAACGCGACGGCATCTATGCTGTTGTCACAGAATAAAATGAAGGCGGCTAGGCGTAAAAGCTTAGCTGCTTTTTTTGACAGGCGAAGCAACTAGCGGTATAATTATTCTTACTTATTTAGTCGGGATTTGGAGGGGTTTGGATTGTATTTAAAAAAAGTAGGAAAGAAAGTGGAACTTTTACACGAGACTGGGAACTGGCCTTTAATCAAAGAAGAAGGTTTTTCACCGGTGCAAATTACGGTGGCGGCTGTCGCGGCTTGTAGCGTCTATGTGTACGCGAAGTTGCTTGAGAAGAAGCGGATTCCGTTCGAAGATTTGGAAGTTGATGTGGACTACGAGCAAGATTTAGAGCAGCCGGTGCACGTGATTAAAAAGATTAATGTGCAGTTCGAAGTAAAAGTGGCAGCGGAATTCCAACAAAAGGCTGAAAAAACGGTGCATCTCGTGAAAGACGCTTGCCCCGTCGCGAAAAGCATGCACCCTGATATTGAGATTACAGAGCAAGTAAGGTTTTTGGAAAAGTAGGTGTAAACCCACGGAGAATTTGCTCTGTGGGTTTTAAAAATGTTGAGAGGATTAATTTCTGATTTCGACCAATAAGTAAATCCAAAATTACAAATAGAAGATAAAATGATTTGCTTTATAAAACATTAGTTTTGTTTTATTGTCATGCGGTATAAAATTGTATATAATCAAATTGTGAGATGATAAACAAAGGAAGGTGGCACCATGTCAAAATATGACGGAGAAATCATACATTTCAAACAAATGCTTTCGAAACAACAAGTCAAGCAAAAACAATTAGAAGTCCTTCTAAAGCAAACCCAAAAGAAAGATGGGCAAATCAATCAGCTTCTAATTCGAAGTCATTCTCTGACGGAAGATTTTTGGCGGGATACTTCTTCTAGTACTATCAATCAAATGATAGATCAGAACAGGCGTTATTATTCTAGCCAAGTGTCACGAGTGGAGAGCATGTTAAGTGGAATTCAACAAGAAATTGAGCGAGGAACTGGGTATATGAGCGAGTATCAAAATAATGTCCAGTACTATGCCAACTTAAAACGACTGGAGGCGCAAGAGAATGTCTAGCATCAAGATAAATGAAGCCAATATTTTGGAAAGTACACACCAGTTTTTCAATAAACAAACGATTTCCTACAAGAAATCAGCGGTACCAATGCGAAAAAATCAATTGGAAAGTTGTCAAAAGGTTGAGGCTGTTTTATGTATGAGAAGTACGCAAATTGAAGAAGTCCAGCAGTTCGGAGAAGATACAACAAGGGATATAGAAACGAATTGCGTTGAATTTGTTCAGTTGGATAAAAGTCTAATAGACAACATTGAAATTACGGGGTGAAGTGAATCTATGAAGATAGATGTACAAGCGTTACGGGAACATGTACAAGAAGTCATACAGGATTTAAAGGAAGAACAAACCAGTTTAACAGATGCGATTCAAGCAACGGATACATTTGTTATACAAACAAAAGAGAGTTTCGAGGGGAAAACAGCAGATGCAAGTCGAGCTTATTTGCAGGAATCCTATAAACCCGTTCAACAAAAAACGCTTGACATTAATAAGTTGATGTTGACCACATTGCAAAAATATGTTACGAATGCGGAAACCCAGTTTGGAGCATATGGGATTGTGGATGTACCTGCAATCAAGTATGAATACAAGCGAGAGCTAGAGCAGATGATGCAAGAAGAAATGCAAGTGTACCGGGAATTAAACCAATTAATTGAGGAAGTGAATGAATTCGTTCCGATAGAACCTGCCAATTTAGGGCAGTTGGAACAATTACATTATGATATATTGAGAGAAATTACTTTGGTTGAAGCGAAACTAACAGACTTTGATGTAAAATGGACTGTAGAGTTTGAAAAGGTCGAAGCTTTGCAAGAAGAACTTGCTAGTATGCTAACTAAAGTTGGAAATCAAACAATCACTCCTACGAATTATCGGAAAGGAATGATGGTATTTAACGATGAAAAAGTTGACTTTATGTTAAATATGCAAGCGCAATTTGGCTTTAATGAAGAAGAAAGTAAAGCAATGTATAAACTATATTATAATTTGTCTTCTAAGTGCGGAGAAAAAGATGGGAGTTATTTATTTTTTTCTATATTAGGAACGTTACAATATGACGGAATGGAATGGAAACTTATAAATGGGAGCTTATTTCATGGAGGTAATTTAGATAACTGTGGTATGACTGAAAGTGAGCTAATGCTTATCGAAAATGCAATTATTAATCAACATAATATTTGTTCTTGGTCAGATGTGGAGTCATACGTAAAAGGAATATATAAGATTGAGTATAGAGAGCTACCAACAGAAGAAAAAGAGAAGTATAATAGTTTATTTGCACAATTTAGTGGCAAGACTGATTTTGCGCATATGGCGATTACAACCTCTACAATTCTTTATGGTAAAAATAATGGAGATGACTATTTTAGAGAACTTGCAGAGAGTGTGGGAGAATTGTATAATGGCATACCTGATGTTAATGCTAACGCAGGGTATATTGGAGACATTTTTGGCACGAATGGAGCAAGACCTAGTATGAAGTCAGATGATTATAAAGCGGACTTAGATGCTGTTAACATTTCTGATAGATTAGATAGCAAACAATCTATAATTACTGTAGTTAATGATTACTATTCTGAAATCAGTGCGGGTGAAACAAACCGAGCTGATGAGTTTATTATGAATTTAGGTAAAGGTTCTTATGATAATGGAATGGATTGTTTAGTTTTGCAATATCAAGAGCATATGCATAATACAAAAGCGCAAAATATAACAATTGAAGATAGGAAAGTTGCTGCTGATTTCTTTCAAAACATACAAAATCATAATAATGAGTGGGTGGAATATGAATAAAAAAGTTATGTTACTTTCGTTAGTCAGCTTGATATTTTTATTCATGTTAGGGCTATTTAATTATTCATCTATTAAGCATAGTTACTGGCTTGAACATGCAGGTGCAAAAGAGCGAACACATTATTTTTTACAATTGAAGTATGATAAAGATTGGAAAAAGTTGAACCCTAACATTACTTTTAACTTTGACTCTCTTTTTGGGCGAAATGAATTATCATTAAATGATTATAGTATTGATGCTTGGGTTGAACCAGAGAGATATGATCGAAAAGTTACTAAAGTTAATTGGGACACGGATGTTTTTTTTCATGTACTCCTTAATAATGGTTATGATGCTAGTGTTCCGTGGGAGAATACGGGCAATATATACATTAGAAAGATTGAAAAAAATGAGGGAGAAAACGATAATGATACGGTTTATGAAATACCTTTCCGAGAGAAAAATGGAAAAGCGAATCCGGAATTAGAAAATGCTGTTGGGCTAAGTACAAAATCTATAACGAGAAAAGTGAACGATGCTTATAGTCAGCATATTGGCTATCTAAATAAGATGACGCAAGTCGAATTAAAGGAGTCTTTAACGAAACGGAATGTTAGACTCATTATCTCTTCTGTTTTAATTTTATTATATATTTTCATTGTATTTCGTATATGTAGGAAGATTAATCAGAATAAGAAAGAAATGGATGTATATTTTGATGCGTTAGAAAAGGAACAACCAAAATAAACTTTAAAATATTAATTAGTAAAATGTATTTCCCCTGCAAAGCATAGAATTTGTGGGGGTTCCTTATTTACAATAATACTTTTTTATTTTTCTGCTTCGAGTTAATTTTCAAACTATGGCACTTTGTGCGACGTAGAAACTAAAACGAAAGTCCTTCCTTTCATGAAAGCGCATACAAATAAAATAGGTCGAAAGTTTTTGTTTTAAACAAAAAGTATGAATTTCGTCTTAAATAATCCAAAAACTTTTACAGCGCTTTCAAAATTCGTATAATAAGGGTAGCGAGTTGAGTTTCATGTGTTTTAGACTAAAGGGGGCAATGTATCATGTTATTTGAGAAGATGGAAAAAAATGATTATGAACAAGTTGTTTTTTGTCAAGATAAGGCTTCTGGACTAAAAGCGATTATTGCGATTCACGATACGACACTCGGACCAGCGCTTGGTGGATGTCGGATGTGGCCGTATGAAACGGAAGAGGAAGCGCTTCTCGATGTGCTTCGTCTAGCTCGTGGGATGACGTATAAAAATGCAGCTGCGGGGCTCAATTTAGGTGGCGGGAAAACGGTCATTATCGGAGATCCGAAAAAGGACAAAAGCGAAGCGTTGTTTCGTGCGCTAGGTCGTTATGTGGAAAGTTTAAACGGCCGTTACATTATTGCTGAGGATGTCGGTACGACCGTTCAAGATATGGACTACATTCATGAAGAAACCAAATATGTGACAGGGATATCTGAAACGTTTGGCTCATCGGGTAATCCAAGTCCAATGACAGCGCGGGGTGTTTATGCAGCAATGAAGCGCACTGCAAAAGAGGCTTTTGGAAGTGATTCTTTACTTGGGAAGAAAGTAGCGGTCCAAGGTGTTGGCAACGTGGCGTACGCGCTTTGTGCGCTGTTACGCGCGGAAGGCGCGGAGCTTGTCGTGACGGATATTAACCCAGACGCGGTAGAGCGAGCGGTACGCGATTTTGGTGCGGAAGCGGTCTTGCCAAATGATATTTATGCGGTTGACGCGGATATTTTTGCCCCGTGTGCGCTAGGCGGAATTTTAAATGACGTTACCATACCAAATTTAAAATTTAAAATGATTTGCGGAAGTGCAAACAACCAATTGCTTGATATTCAAACGCATGGCGAAATGCTTTCTGCACGCGGAATTTTATATGCGCCCGATTATATCGTAAATGCTGGTGGCGTCATTAATGTGGCGGATGAATTGCTTGGCTACAATGAAAACCGTGCGAAGAAAAAAATTGATGAAATTTATGATCAAATTGGAAAAGTCTATGAGATTTCAAAGGCTGAAGGCATCATTCCAGCAGAAGCTGCTGACCATATGTCTGAAAAGCGAATTGAAATGATGAAGCAAGTTCGTAGTACGTTTTTGATGGTGAAATAGCGTAAAGGGTCCCTTTGTTTTTTGAAAGGGGATTTTTCTTGCCTAAAAAGCGCTGGATTATTATACTTATTTCATAAGACACAAGGAGGAATTGACAATGAATGAAGGACAACAAAAGTTTCTTGATTTTATTTTAGAGCGGACTGAAAAGGGGAAAGAATCCGCTATGAAGGAGCTTCTTAGCGAGAGCTTTGGCAAACAAGATTCGGGAGATTTTGACCAAAAGTATTTGATGGCAATGGTTCCAAAAATGGTTTCTTACATTCGCGAGGATAAGCGTGATGAAGTCATGGAAGTAGTTCAAAAATTTGGCGCAAGTCATGTGAGCAAATAATATGGCAAAGTCGATTGTAGAAAAACTTAATTTAACGAAATACGCGAACAAAGCGGTTCTAAACGTGCCACAGGATTTCACTGAGCTTGATGCTTTGGCTAGCGTGGACCATTCTTTTAAACAAAAACAGTACGATTTGATTTTTGGTTTTGCGCTAACGATGGCGGAAATGGAGGCTTTTGTAAACGATGTTGTTCAGCACGACCGCCTGGCCAAGAAGGGCTATTTGTTTGTGGCATATCCGAAAAAAGGAAATTCGGTGTACGACACGTTTGTGCATCGTGATGAAATTATGCCAACGCTTAAAGTTGATGAGGAAGGCTTTTTGCCAAAAAGTAGTTTGAAGTTTTCGCGCATGGTGAGCATGGATGATACGTTTACAGTTGTTGGTATGAAGGAAGCTTTCAGTGAAAAAGGAAAAAGTGCAGCGAAGGCTGAGACGAATTATGCAGAGAAAATTCCCGATTTAAAAGCGCGACTTGCGGACGATGCGGAGGCTTCTGAGCTGTATGAAAAACTTGCTGCGGGTTATCAAAAAACTTGGGCAAGCTATGTTTTTAGTGCGAAACAAACGGCAACAGAAGAGAAACGCTTGGAAGAAACAAAAACCATTTTAAAGGCGGGCTTTAAAAGTAAAGATTTATACCGTCAAAATAAAAAATAAACGGAACGTACTTAGTGAATTTTGCTAAGTACGTTTTTTTCTATAAAGCTATGATAGCGTGGAAAAAGGCGAAATATGTTACAATACGAGTAGGAATAGTGGAAGGGACACGTTTTATATGGCGAATTATGTGAATAAGGAAAAACGACAAATTGATTTCGATCCATTGCAGTTGCCTATCATTGCCATCCCAGAAGTTATGGCGGTTTCGTTTACGCCAAAATCAGAAAATGCGCTTTTAATCCGAATAACAGATGTTGGTCTGGCTTTTAAAACGCTTAAAAATCCTGAGCTATTTGAAGGGATTCTTGAAGTGCGCTTTAATGACATTAACGAAGAAGACGACTACTGGGGATTAAGCCAAAAAGAAGAACATGAAATGAAGCTCTTTAACGAGCGACACGCTGCTGCGATTTATTCTTTTTTAGACCATCACGCAAATCATGGTCAAATTGTTGTGCATTGTAACGCAGGCGTCAGCCGAAGTAGCGCGGTTGCGATGGGAATTGCTGAACACTACAACGATACACCTACACTTTTAAAATTAAAGGAAATCAAACGATATTTGCCGAATCCGCGGGTGCTAACTGTGATGCGCGGTGAGAAATTTACATCAGCCTGATGACAAACGGCCATCTTCGTCGTTAAAATACACGTCGGTGCGGTTCCAGACAAGTCATCAGGCTAGTTTTGTGTTCATTTATCGATTTGAAATGTGCTTTTTTTTCGCGAATCATTGTCGGAAAAGTCACGCACATCAGACTTTACATTCTATTTGAATTGTTCTTTTAAAAAGGATTTTTGTTTTTTAATGGTATAATGACATTCTAGTATGGGATACAATAATTAGTAATTATATGTATAATAATACACAAAAAGGAATGAGATTTATGTCAAATGAAATTAAAAAAATGGGACTTATTAGTTTAATTCTAATGATTTTCACGTCCGTATTTGGTTTCGCAAACGGTCCAATTGGCTTTTACCGAATGGGTTATAGTGCGATTCCATGGTACATTGGAGCCGGAATTTTCTTCTTTATTCCATTTGCGCTTATGATGGCCGAATACGGAGCCGCTTACCGTAAAGAAAAAGGCGGAATTTATTCATGGATGAACGATAGCATCGGGCCACGCTATGCCTTCATCGTTACTTTCATGTGGTTTACTTCTTACGTCATTTGGATGGTCGGAACCGCTTCTAAAGTTTGGATTCCATTTTCCATCTTCCTATTTGGCGAAGATAAAACCCAAACATGGTCGCTTTTCGGCTTATCGCCAACACAAACCGTCGGGATACTTGCCGCTGTTTGGATGCTTATCGTTACGTTACTAGCTTCAAAAGGTTTAAAACAAATTACAAAAGTAACGGCTGTCGGCGGAATCGCCGTTATGGGTCTAAACATCGTTTTAATCGTCGTAAGTTTACTTATTTTAATGTTAAACGGCGGAAATTTTGCGCAAGATATTTCGGGAGTAAAAGATTTCCTTGTATCGCCAAACCCAAGTTATCTTAGCCCGATTGCTATCTTGTCGTTCTGCGTATTTGCGATATTTGCATACGGGGGAACCGAGGCAGTAGCCGGCCTAGTTGACCAAACGAAAAACCCAACGAAGACTTTTCCAAAAGGTATTATGATTGCCGCCTTTATTATTTCAATTGGCTATGCTTTAGAAATTTTCATGTGGGGAATTAGTACCAACTGGGATAAAATTTTGAGTGGATCCAATGTCAACTACGGGAACATTACATACGTTTTAATGTACAATCTTGGTTTAGAATTTGGGAACGCGCTTGGTCTTGCAACGGACGCAGCATCGCAAATGGCCAATTGGTTCGCAAGAGTTACTGGTCTTTCTATGTTTTTAGCATACACGGGTGCGTTCTTTACGCTCATCTATTCACCGCTAAAAGCCATTGTACAAGGTACAGCCGAGTACTGGCCAAAGCGCATGAGCAAAATCAACAAATTCGGCATGCCGGAATTTGCAATGTGGATGCAGTGCTTACTCGTTGTTATCATCGTGCTCATCGTTTCATTCGGTGGGAAAAGTGCTTCGGCATTCTATAACACGCTAACACTTATGGCAAATGTTTCTATGACACTACCATATGTGTTTCTAGCCTTTGCATTCCCGTTCTTTAAAAATCGTGAAGGACTTGAACGACCTTTCGTTGTGTATAAAACAAAGGCAATCACGTACATTGTGACAATTATTGTCGTAGCTATTGTTGGCTTCTCAAATGTTTTCACAATTATTGAGCCTGCGATGAGCGGTAACTGGAATGATACTATTTGGATGGTAGTCGGACCAGTCGTATTCGCCGTGATTGCAATGGGAATTTATGAAAACTATCAGATTCGACAAAAGAGATTGAAGAAATAAACTTAAAAAAACTGCTCTCGATTTATCTAATTGAGCCAAACATTCATAACTACGGAGATGCTTTTTGGTGGGTACTCGTAACGATTACGACAGTTGGCTATGGAGATATTTCACCAATAACTTTCACAGGTCGTCTGATTGCTTCACTACTAATGGTTTTTGGAATCGGTATAATTGGAATCATTACAAGCACAATAACCTCCTTTTTTATTTCAACAAAAAAAGATGTTTATACGATTTTAAAAGATATCGATTTGCTTGCAGAAGAAGATAAAAATAAGGTTAAGAAGTATTTAGAAACGAATAGCTAAAAAAACAACTCCCATAAGTTTTGGGAGTTGTTTTTCATTTATTTTTACTTAATCATACTTATTTTGTTTTTCTTTGTCTGCGAGTGAATATTGCAAGAGCGCCTAATAATGTGCCAAGTCCGACTAAAATACGTATCACCTGTTTTTGGTAATACTGATGTGGGTGCTTTTGTTGAAGTTGAATCTGTTAGTGTTTTATAAAAAAGAGGGGAGATAAATTGTTCTTCTAACATAGGGGAGGTATACGTATTTATGAAAATTTTGTCACATTATTTTTAGAGAAATATAGTGGTTGTGTATAGTTTATACACGATAAAGTAGAAGCTTTTTGATATCCTAAGTTATAAAAATTAAAATAGGAGTGAGTAGAATGAAAAATAAAGAAACAGTCAAGGTCATAAAGGATTTAGAGAAGAATCAGGCAGAGCCGACTTGGGTTCGTCGAATGGATTTGATTAAAAGCACAATGATTTCGGGGAAGTATTTTAAAGAAGAGTTTATGATTGTGATAGACGGGACTATGCACTTAGAGAGTAGAAACAAACAAATCATACTGTTCTTTTCAGATGGGGATGTCATCAATCAGCAAGTGTCAGAGCTAAGTATTCATAATGATCTTCAGTTAGTGTGCGATACGGATGTAAAAGTGGTGTTCGTTTATCGAGAATATTTCCTGAATTTTGCAACGAATAAGCCGACGTATTTAAAATGGTTTCTTGATATTTCTTTACTTAATAATATGAATCTGTACAATGAACTAATAAAATACCAATACTCCTCAGAAGAAAGACTTATGTGTTCGCTAAAAATGATTTGTGAAAAACTGAACATAAAAATTGAGAAAGGATATTACCAAATACCATCTTTTATAAATAAGATAACTTTGTCAAAATATAGTCATATTTCGCGCCAACAATTAGATATTTTGCTAGCAGCACTCATTAAAAAAAGAGAGATTAAAATGGACAATCGAACGCTTTATATCAGAAATTGATAAACTTCAAATTCTATTTGAACCAAGAAATAAAAATTTTACAGCACTTTTAGCGTTGTAATCTGTTACGCAAAATGTAACAGGTTACAAGCCTTGCGTTTTCGTTTTGAAAACGCTTTTTTCTATTCCAAATTAGAAATGCTTGTATTATGATGAACATGCGGCAAATAAAACTCGAGTAAAGCCCGTTAGAATCTAATTTTGAGGTGAGAAGGATGACGAAAAAACGTGATTTTGTAGATACGAAAGATTTTTCAAAAGAAGAAATTCTATTCATGATTGAAATAGCTTTAAAAATGAAGCAATCCATAAAAGATGGACATTACCCACAGCTTCTTAAGCATAAAACACTTGGAATGATTTTTGAGCAGTCATCAACACGGACACGCGTGTCATTTGAAACGGCGATGACACAATTAGGTGGGCACGCACAGTATTTAGCACCAGGGCAAATTCAATTAGGTGGGCACGAATCGGTTGGGGATACAGCGCGCGTTTTATCGCGTTTAGTAGATATTTTAATGGCTCGTGTAGAAAGACATCATACGGTTCAGGAATTGGCGAATACGGCGTCCATTCCAGTCATTAATGGTATGAGTGACTACAATCACCCAACGCAAGAACTTGGGGATGCAATTACGATGTTTGAACATTTACCTGAGGGTAAAAAAATTGAGGATTGCAAAATTGTTTTTGTGGGCGATGCTACGCAAGTTTGTGCGTCCACGATGTTTATGGCAACAAAACTCGGAATGAATTTTGTACAGTATGGTCCGAAAGGTTTTCAGCTCAAAGAAAATCATTTGGAAATTGCGGAAGAAAATTGCAAGGTTTCTGGTGGTAGCTATCTCATCACTGAAGATCCTCGTGAGGCTCTTCAGGATGCAGACTTCATTTATACAGACGTATGGTATGGTTTGTATGAAGCTGAACTTTCGGAAGAGGAGCGTATGAAAGTCTTCTATCCGAAGTATCAAGTGAACAAAGAAATGATTGAAATGGCGAGTCCAGATGTGAAATTTATGCATTGTCTTCCAGCGACTAGAGGGGAAGAAGTGACCGACGAAGTGCTTGATGCCTCTTATTCGGTTGTCATTGATGAGGCAGAAAACAGGTTAACAGCGATGCGTGCGCTTCTCGTTTTCTTTATGAAGCCATACTTGAATTTTGCATCAGAAAAAGTAGGAAATGTGTATGATGCCGAGCTTGAGCTTTTACTTAGAAATGCGCCACAAGAAAAATAGTTTGAACCAAGGAGGAGAGGGGCAACCTTCTCCCCCACTTAAAAAAAGGAGTGGGTATTTTGGAGAAAAAGAAATTTCGTTTATTTGATGCTGTTTTGATGGCGGTTTGTGTTATTTTAGTCGTGGAGTCAGCAGCTCCTGCGGCGGCCATTGGTTCATCACAATTTTTCTGGTGGATTGCACTTTTGATTTTATTTTTCCTGCCATATGGACTTATTTCCGCAGAACTTGGGACAACGTATGATGATGAGGGCGGGATTTATGATTGGGTAAAAAGGGCTTTTGGGAGAAAATGGGGTGGCCGTGTTGCCTGGTTTTACTGGATTAACTACCCAATTTGGATGGCGAGCCTCGCCGTTTTATTCGTAGAAGTAGGCGGACAAATTTTTAAGCTGAATATTAGTACGCCAGTTTCAATTTTCATTCAACTTATTTTCGTTTGGCTAGTTGTTTTAATCAGTTGTTATCCGGTGAGCGATAGCAAATGGATACTGAATGTCGCAGCTTTTTGTAAGGTTGCTATTATGATTAGCTTAGGAGCACTAGGCATTTATTTTGCGATTACAAAAGGCTTGGCGAATGATTTTTCTGGGAAAGCGTTACTACCGAGCTTTGATTTGCAAAGTTTATCGTTTATTTCTATTATTTTATTTAACTTTTTAGGATTTGAAGTCGTGACGACGCTTGCGAGCGATATGGAAAATCCGAAAAAACAAATTCCGCAAGCGATTATTTACGGTGGAATATTAATTGCATTTTTCTATTTGCTAGCAGCATTTGGTATGGGGGCAGCCATTCCAACGTCAGAACTTTCAACGTCTAGCGGACTAATTGATAGTTTCATTATGCTTGTTGGCGGCATCAACCCATTTGTCATTATTATTGGGCTTATGTTTATGTATACGCTCATTGCAAACTTAATTTCGTGGGCGCTTGGTGTGAACTATGTAGCGATGTATGCAGCGAAGCATAATGACTTGCCTAGCGTATTTGGGAAGGTGAATAAGAAAAATGAAATGCCGATTGGCTCAAGCATTTTAAATGGGATTGTTGCTTCAGTATTAATTGTGATTGCGCCACTCATTCCAAACGAGAACATTTTTTGGGCGTTTTTCGCATTAAACGTTGTGGCCCTTTTAGCTTCATATATTATGATGTTCCCGGCATTTTTAAAACTTCGCAAAATCGATCCGGACCGCGAGCGTCCGTTTAAGGTACCTGGTGGAAAAGTAGTGCTACGACTGATTACGTTTGTTCCAGTTGTGCTACTTGTCGTTACACTGATTTTCTCAGCGGTTCCTCTAAATGGTTCTAGCGCTGAATTAAATGAAAAAATTCCAATTTTAATTGGCTCTATCATCGCATTTGTCATTGGTGAAATTTGTATTTTCGTAGCTGGAAAGAAGAAGGAAAAGAATAGGGAAGAGGGAGTGAATTCGAGTGAAAACAATTGATAGCTCACCAAAAAAAGATGGTTTTAGAATGCCAGGAGAATTCGAAAGACATGCAGGTTGTTATATGTTATGGCCAGAACGCACGGACAATTGGCGTAATGGCGCTAAGCCCGCTCAAAAGGCTTTTGCAGATGTGGCAACAGCTATTTCAAAATTTGAACAAGTAACTGTTGGCGTGTCAACAGCTCAATTTAATAATGCGCGCTATATGTTGCCAGATGAGGTGCGTGTTGTTGAAATCGATAATGATGATGCTTGGGTGAGAGACTCGGGCCCAACTTTTGTGAAAAATGATGCTGGTGATATTCGTGCAGTCGATTGGAGCTTTAATGCATGGGGTGGCCTAACAGACGGCCTTTACTTCCCGTGGGACAAAGATGATCAAGTCGCGCAAAAAATCGCTGAACTCGAAATGAAGGACCGTTACCGTTTAGCCAATTTCGTCTTAGAAGGAGGATCGATTCACGTTGACGGCGAGGGAACGCTCATTGCAACCGAAGAATGCTTGCTCTCAGAAGGCCGCAACCCGCAACTTTCCAAAGAACAAATCGAACAAGTGCTAAAAGAATATTTAAACCTTGAAAAGATTATTTGGTTAAAAAGAGGCATTTATTTAGACGAAACAAACGGCCATGTTGACAATATCCTTAATTACGTGGCACCAGGCGTTGTTGCGCTTGCTTGGACGGATGATAAAAGCGATCCACAATATGAAATCTCCAAGGAATGCCTAGATATCCTTGAACAGGAAGTGGACGCAAAAGGGCGCAAGTTAGTTGTGCATAAAATCCATGTGCCGAAGCCAATTTTAATTACTGAAGAGGAAAGTCACGGCGTAGATGCTGTAGAAGGCACATTACCACGTGTAGCAGGTGATCGTCTTGCAGCGAGCTATATCAATTATTATACGGCAAACGGAGGCGTTGTATTCCCACTGTTTGGTGACCCGAAAGACAATGAGGCGAAACAGAAGCTTTCAGAGCTATATCCAGATCGCGAAATCATTGGCGTGCCCGCGCGCGAAATTTTACTTGGCGGTGGAAATATTCACTGTATCACTCAACAGGTGCCAAGATAATCTAGGAGGAAAGCAGATGGGAAAACGTAAAATTGTAGTTGCGCTTGGCGGAAACGCCATCTTATCGAGCGATGCAAGCGCTGAGGCACAACAAAAAGCATTGGAAGAAACAGCCGAACATCTCGTGCAGTTCATTTTAAACGGCGATGACTTAATTATTTCGCATGGTAATGGGCCACAAGTTGGTAATTTGTTACTGCAACAGCAAGCGAGCAATTCGGAAAAGAACCCTGCTTTGCCGCTCGATTCATGTGTGGCGATGACGCAAGGAAGTATTGGTTACTGGATGCAAAATGCGCTTGATAAAGCGTTTCACAAACATGGAATTGAGAAGGAAGCGGTTTCGGTCATCACACAGGTCATTGTAGACGAAAAGGACAGCGCCTTTCAAAATCCAACAAAACCAATTGGCCCTTTTTTAACAAAAGAAGAAGCAGAAATTGAAATGCGTGAAACGGGTGCGATTTTTGTGGAAGATGCGGGACGCGGCTACAGGAAAGTTGTGCCATCACCAAAACCAGTTGGGATTAAAGAACACAAAGCTATTAAACAGCTTATTGAGGGCGGTATTGTGACGATTTCAGCTGGCGGCGGTGGGGTTTCCGTTGTGAACCATGACGGTGATTTAGTCGGTGTTGAAACGGTTATTGATAAAGATTATGCCTCATTAAAACTCGCGGAAATGGTGGAAGCAGATTTGCTTGTTATATTAACAGGCGTCGATAATGTGTATGTGAACTTCAATCAGCCCAATCAGCAGAAATTGACGCAAGTCACGGTTTCAGAACTGGAAAAATATATGGAGGAAAATCAATTTGCGAAAGGTAGCATGCTACCAAAAATTGAGGCAGCTACAGATTTCGTCCGGAAACGTCCAATGAGTAAGGCAGTTATCACATCGCTTGAAAATATCGGGCAATTTCTTGAAAATGAAGACGGCACGATTATTGTCGCCGGTTAAAACAAAGCAAAATGGACTTTAGTGATATTTTTCACTAAAAATCCATTTTGCTTTACGTGTTTATTGTATAATGGAAATGTGGAGGGATGGACATGGCAAAATTAAAACACGAAACACCAAATGAAAACGGATTCTTTATGCCTGGAGAATTTGAAGAACATGAAGGCTGCCTTATGATTTGGCCAGAACGAACCGATAATTGGCGGCTTGGGGGAAAACCTGCACAGAAGAGTTATCGTGATGTCGCGGTGGCGATTAGCAAGTTCGAGCCAGTTACCATGTTTGTGTCTTATGAACAGTACGCAAACGCACGTGATATGTTACCAGACAATATTCGCGTCATTGAAATGAGCAATAATGATGCATGGATGCGTGATTACGGCCCAATATTTTTAGTAAATGAAGCACGGACGAAAATGCGTGCTGTAGATTTTCGCTTTAATGCATGGGGCGGACTACTTGATGGCTTATACTTTCCGTGGGAGAAAGATGACCAAATGGCCCGGAAGATAAGTGATTTATTTGGCATTGATTATTACTTTTTGGACAAGTTCGTGCTAGAAGGTTGCTCCGTTCACGTAGACGGCGACGGAACGCTCATCACCACCGAAGAATGTTTGTTATCAGAAGGACGTAACCCACATTTGTCTAAAGCAGAGATTGAAGACGTTTTAAAAACGTATTTTAATGTGTCAAAAGTCATTTGGCTTTCACACGGTTTTTATTTGGACGAAACAAATGGCCATATTGATAATATTGTGAACTTTGCCGCACCAGGCGAAATTGTTTTATCTTGGACAGATGATAAAAATGATCCGCAATATGAGGTTTCAAGAGAATGTTTTCAATTGCTCGCAAATGAAACAGATGCAAAGGGGAGAAAGTTTCACATACATAAATTATATTGCCCCACCCCAATGTACATAACGAGAGAAGAAAGTGAAGGCGTGGACGCTATTAAAGGAACAATTCCAAGACAACCTGGTGATCGTTTGGCAGCTAGTTATGTGAATTACTACACAGCAAATGGTGGTATTATATTTCCTTTGTTTGATGATGAAAATGACATAGCGGCGCGGGAACTTCTCCAAACACTATATCCAACGCGCAAAATTATCGGAATTCCAGCGCGGGAAATTTTGCTTGGTGGAGGAAATATTCATTGCATTACCGAACAAATTCCCAAAATTACGCATCTTGTTGAAGCCGTAAAATAAAGGAGCGCTTATTGATGGATTTTTTTGAAATCTCAAGTAAACATGTATCAACCTTGACGCGAAATGAACGAATTTTATTTGATTACGTTGTAAAAAATATGAATACAATTAAAAATCAAAGCATTCGTGAGGTATCGGCGGAATGTTTTGTATCCACCACGACATTCCTGCGTTTTGTTCGCAAATTAGGATTTTCAGGCTATAGCGAATTTACAACTGTACTTAAATTTACTCTTTTAAGCAAAGTAGAACTAAAACCATCTCCATTCGTTGTGGAACAAAAAGATTATCGGGAAGAATATTTGAAAAATATTATAGAGTCTGTCCGTGTATTAGAGCCGTCAAAGATGACCAAAATCACTCGAAAGCTTATGAATAAATCAAAAATTTATTTTTTTGCAAAAGGGTTAAGTAAACATGCGGCTCAGTATATTAAGTATCTGTACACGATGAGTGGCTTTTTAGTGGAGTTTCCAGAAGATTATCAATACCGGCAAGCAATTTTGCAACATATTGGCCCCGATGATTTAGTTTTTATTTTGACATATGGCGGACACGATATTGAGCTGATTCAGACTGCGCAAAAATTGAAAGCGCGCAAAACGCCGCCGATGCTAATTTCTATAACAGGCGCAGATAATAATATCATTCAGAACATGAGTGATATCAATTTATATATTTTTACCGATGAAATCGAGTTAGATGCGTTAGATATTACATCGCGAATTTCAACCATTGCGATTATGGAGCTGATTTTATACCAATTTATGGAAGATATGGATCCAGAATGCGGCGAATAAAATGCTTTTTTCTATTAGAAATCCTCTTTTTCTAGTACACTTAATTGAGAAGAGCTAGTCAGGAATGGAGGATTTTTATGAGTAAACATTACGACTATATTGTTATTGGCGGAGGCAGTGGTGGAATTGCTTCGGCGAATCGGGCGGCGATGTACGGGAAAAAGGTGGCGTTAGTTGAGCCTGTTCATCTTGGCGGGACGTGCGTCAATGTTGGCTGTGTCCCAAAGAAAGTGATGTGGTACGGGGCGCAAATCAAAGAGGGCATTGAAAAACTAGGCCCGGATTATGGGTTAAACGGAAAGGTGAATTTTGACTTTAAAACGCTCGTCAAAAATCGCGAAGCCTATATTGAGCGGCTACACGGTATTTATAAATCCAATTTAGACAAAAATAAAGTGACGGTTTTAAACGGCTTCGCTAAATTTACGAGTGAAAAATCGGTCGAGGTCGCAGGCGAAACTTATTCGGCGGACCACTTTTTAATTGCAACTGGCGGCAAGCCGACAATTCCGGATATTCCAGGCGCCGAGTTTGGAACGGATTCAAACGGCTTTTTTGCAATGCGTGAGTTGCCAAAGCGCGTGGCCGTCGTTGGAGCTGGCTACATTGCTGTTGAATTGTCGGGGATTTTAAACGTGTTTGGCGTAGATACGCATCTTTTTGTTCGCAAGTCTCTGCCACTGCGCCATTTTGATTCAATGATTTCGGAGACCCTAAAAGAATTGATGGCGAAAACGGGGCCGAAGCTGCACACGGAAAGCGTGCCTCAAGCTGTTCGAAAAAACGAAGATGGCAGCCTAACGCTTGAACTCCAAAATGGGCAAGAAACGGTCGTTGATAAGCTAATCTGGGCGATTGGGCGGACTCCAGTTACTGAGACGCTAAATATTGCCGCTAGTGGCGTAGAACTTGACGCAAAAGGTTTTGTCAAAGTTGATAAATATCAAAATACTTCGGTTCCGGGGATTTATGCGGTCGGTGATGTGACGGGGCATATCGAGCTGACGCCAGTAGCGATTGCAGCGGGTAGACGGCTTTCTGAGCGACTTTTTAACGGGAAGCTTGACGAACATTTGGACTACAATCTTGTGCCGACTGTCGTGTTCAGCCATCCGCCGATTGGGACGATTGGTTTAACCGAAGAAGAAGCAAAAGCAAAATTAGGGGAGAAAAATATTAAAATTTATTCGTCGTCGTTCACATCGATGTACACGGTTATTACCGAACATCGCGAGCCGTGCCGCATGAAACTCGTCTGCGAAGGCGTTAACGAAAAGATTGTCGGACTACACGGAATTGGAGCCGGCATGGACGAATTATTACAAGGCTTTGCAGTAGCAATTAAGATGGGTGCAACGAAAGCTGATTTCGACAACACAGTTGCGATTCACCCGACGAGCGCCGAAGAATTTGTTACGATGCGATAAAAAAGGAGGAGCTATCATGGCAAAAAAACTTGCACTTTATTTCGTTAGACATGGACAAACCTATTTAAACAAAAACCTGCGCATGCAAGGCTGGGCGGACACCCCGCTCACACCAGAAGGGATTGAAATCGTGCGTCAAAGCGGGCGAGGTCTTGCGGACACAGAATTTGTTGCCGCCTATTCCAGTGACTTGCACCGCACCATTTCAACTGCTGAAATCTTGCTTCACGAAAATAAACACGGCTTCGGCTTGCAACTTGAACCTCGCAGTGAATTTCGCGAAACGTTCTTCGGTTCTTTTGAGGGGGAAAAGGGGAGTGTGGCGTGGGACGAAATCGCCCGCTCTAACGGCTACGATTCGCAGGAAGACTTCTTTTCAAAAGTGGACGTCAGAACGATGATGAACGACACGAAAAAAGCCGACCCAACTGGCGATGCCGAGGACTTCATGACCTTTTGGACACGCGTCGAAAAAGGTTTCCTTCACGTCATCAACCAACACCGTGACACAGGTGGAAACGTCCTAATTGTGGCTCACGGAAACACCATTCGTAACATCGTCCACGAACTCGAGCCGTCCATCACAGAAAGCTTTGTCCTAGACAACGCCAGCGTAACAGTTTTAGCTTACGAAAACGGCCTATTTAAAGTTGAACGACTGAATGACATTTCGCATTTTCGAGCAGAATAAGCAAAACAAAGAGGCTGATCTCCATGTCCCAGCCTCTTTGTTTTGCGTTTTTTATTATGTTTCCAAAGTATCGAGTTCACTTTCCCCATCATCAGGAGGAGGTGCGTTCTTATCACCTCGCCGCAGTTGAATGAGTTTGACGATATTAACAATAATCGTTTTAACGACTGCGTAAAGTGGGACACCTAAAACCATGCCAAGTAGTCCAGCTAAATTACCAGCTACAAGTAAAATGACGATGATTGTTAGCGGGTGAATTTTAAGCGAGCGTCCCATAATAAGTGGCTGAAGCACGTTGCCATCGATTTGTTGCACGATGACAACTACGATAATAACGAGCAACGCCTGGAACGGCGAAGTGAAGAGTGCCACAATAACGGCAGGTGCCGCTCCAATGACAGGCCCTAAGTACGGTATAATGTTTGTTACAGCGGCAATAAGCGCGAATAACAGGCCATATGGCTGGCCGATAATTAAATAGCCGATAAACGTAAAAATACCAACAAATAAGCAATCCAGAGCTTGCGAGCTAATGTAAGAGGATAATGTTTTGTTCATTTCTTGGATGATTTTTTTGGCATCTGGACGAATAACTTTCGGGAAAAACTTTTCAACGGAATCCATAAAGCGATGACCATCTTTAAACATGTAAAGTAAGATGAACGGCACCGTAACGAGAATCATCACGAAGCTTGTAAGGAAGCTTGCGATGGCGCCAATTCCTGCAGTTACACCGTTTAAGACGCTATTTAAGATTTGAGGTACCGAAATATTTGCTTTTTCGAGTTCACCTTTAATATCAAAATCATTTAATGGTGGATTTTTTGTAATGCCGCTGAGCCATTTTTCAAAATCAGACCAGTAACCTGGAATTGCTTTCGCAAGTTCAGATATTTGATCGGCAAGGATAGGGCCAATTTGAACGACTGCAAGTGTGACCACCACGATGAATGCGATGAAAATTAAAATGACACTAAGTAGACGTGGGACCTTCCTTTTTTCTAAAAAAAGTACGAGTGGGTTGAACATATAAAATAAAAATCCCGAAACTAAAATTGGTAAAAATAAAGTTGAAATAATAACCCCAATTGGTGAGAATATATATTTCATTTGAAGTAATAAGAAAACAATCGCGACAACCGCCAAAACTTCGATTGTCCAAAAGAATAACTTGCTTTCCCTAAAGCGTGATCCTTTCATTTGGAGCCCCTTTCTAAAATTCTTTTTTTATAGTGTACCATTATCCGCATGAAATAGCCATGTATAAATTGACCTTCTGCGAGAACTGTTATATTATATATATAACAGTAAGGAGGGGGAAGTATGCTCTTACAGATTGACCTACAGGCAGAAGAGCCCATCTACATGCAAATTGTCAATCAGATTATTGAAGGCATTGCGAAGCATGAGTTAAAACCAGGCGATGATTTACCTTCCGTAAGAAGTTTAGGCGCTGATATTGGTATTAATTTTCATACTGTGAATAAAGCATATCAAATATTGAAGCAGGAAGGCTTTATTTTAATTCATAGACAAAAAGGGGTTGTCATTCACCCTGATGGTGCATTTTTGGCAGATCAAGCTTATTTTGAAAAGTTGAAGCGGGCTATTCGGCCGATAATTGCGGAAGCGGCTGCGCGCAAAATGCCACTTGATGAGATGACAAAATTGGTTACTGCTTTATACAGCGAGATGGAAGGAGAATAAAAATGGAGGCAATTATCTTCATAATGATGTCGCTACTTATTATTTTATTGGAAGCGATAACCCCGTTTATTGTGCACCGGACAGAATGTTTTGGTGTCAGCGTCGGGGTCCGAGCTAACCAGGAGCCTGAACTAAAGCAAATGAAAAAGCAATACGCCTATAAAGTAGTGCTATACGGAATTTTTGTTGTATTGCTTAGTTTTGCTTTAATGGCAGCTTTTTCAGGAAATGATACGGCGCAAGGCTTTTTATTTACGGCATCGATGTTTTTAATTTTAATTATTGCATTCGTGCTTTACGTGAAATATCACCGGCAAACGGTCGCTTGGAAGGCGAACAAAATTGAGCGTGGGGAAATTGGCGAATCGAGCGTTGTCCTCGTTGATACAGCTTTTCACCGGAATAAAATGATTATTTCTTATGCGTGGTTTCTCATTCCGTTTTTGATTACACTGATTACGGTGGCGATGACGATTGTGTTCTACAGTTCAGCACCAGACGTCATACCGAGTCACTACGATTTCAACGGAAATATCACGAATGAAATGCCGAAGAACGTTCGGAATGTATCGTTGCTCATCGTGATGCAACTTTTCATGATTGGCTTATTTATGGGAATCAATTTTATCATGTCGCGCAGTAAACAGGTGCTGGATAATGATAATCCAAATGACTCTGTAAGGCGCAATCAGCTTGCGCGCGCTATTTTTAGTAAAGCAATGCTTGTGATGTGTATTTTAATGGTCTTGATGCTTTTTGGGATTCAATTGACATTTTTAACTGGGCTTAGTGCGGAAATAATGACGACGGTGACACTTATTTTCATGTTGCTCCTGTTAGTTATCGTCTTCCTGCTTGCTTTTTTCGTGGGTCAAGGCGGCTCAAGGCTGAAAATCGGGGGGACGAAAAATACAGATAAGCCCATTCGGGACGACGACAAGTACTGGAAACTAGGTATCTTTTATTTAAACAAAAGTGATCCTGCGCTCTTTGTCGAAAAAAGATTTGGCCTTGGTTGGACGATTAATGTGGCGCGACCGCTTGCTTGGATATTGCTCCTTGCCGTGATTTTGATTTCGGTTCTAATCGGCGTCATCCTTTAGTGTGCAACTTCTGCCGTTTTGTGTTATCCTTTTAGCTATAAAGCAGCAAAGGAGTGAGTGAAGTGTCTTTACAATCAGCACGGTTAGAAGAACATGAAGATCTCTTTTTAGTTGGCTTAGCTTGGCAGGGAACATTTGCCGAGGCACGCAAGGGAAATATTCGGGAGGTCATCCAGAAAATGAAATCGCTTCTAGGAGGCGAGTTTACAGAGCTTTACGGAATTTCCATTCACAATATCGAGGAAGGGCTGACGCATTATTCGGCGGTTTTAGCTGACCACAAGCCGAAACATTTGCCTGATGAGCTCGAATGGCTAGAAATTCCAGCACACACTTACTTTGTTGGAAAACACGAGGGGAAAACAGATGTCGAGGCAACTTACAAAGAAGTTGCGTCAGAAATCGAGAATCGCAATTATGAACCCTACATGACGGCTGATTTTCCTGTTTTCGATCCGCTACCATTTAAAATTGAAATTTTTGATTTAAAAGAAGACATCAACGGAGAAAGCGAGTTTGAAATCCGCATTCCCGTTGTCCGTAAAATTGTTGACTAACACAGGAAAGATTCCTGCATCATAAATAAAAAAACGTATCATGTTCAATTGGACTGATGCGTTTTTTATTTGGAAATGGCTAGAAGGAACAGACGAAATATGCTATAATGAAATCGCATTTTTGTGAATGAATTAACAAAAAGGAAGAAGTGATTGAGTTTGTCCTATTACAGTCCAAAAGAAATTACAGATGTGACGATTGAAAAGGGGATTCAAAAAGCGCGTTCGGGTACATTAAGTTTAGTTATTTTAGGATTTCTAGGAGGCGCATTTATTTCGCTCGGGTATTTGCTTTATATTCGCGTTGTAGGGACGATGCCGCATGAGTGGGGAAGCTTCGCCACATTTATCGGTGCGAGTGTGTTCCCAGTTGGCTTAGTTTGCATTTTACTCGGCGGCGGGGAACTGATTACCGGCAATATGATGGCGGTTCCGTTAGCTTTTTTTGATAAAAAAATAACTACTGCGATGCTGCTCCGTAATTTGGGCATTGTCACGGTGATGAATTTGGTAGGCGCTTTGTTTGTCGCTTACTTTTTCGGACACTTCATCGGTCTTACGGAAGGTGACTTTTTGGAAAAAACCGTTGCAACGGCGGGATCAAAAATTGACGCCTCGTTTTGGGTAGCCTTCGTTTCAGGTATCGGCTGTAACTGGTTTGTTGGTATTGCTGTCTGGTTATCTTACGGTGCAAAAGATTTTGCTGGTAAAATTTTAGCTATTTGGTTTCCAGTTATGGCTTTCGTTGCCATTGGTTTCCAACACGTTGTCGCGAATATGTTTATTATTCCCGCCGCGATTTTCGCAGGGCACTATACATGGGGGGATTTCATTTTAAATATCATTCCGGTATATCTTGGAAATTTAGTCGGTGGCGCCATTTTTGTTAGCCTTTGCTACTTCCTAGCGTTTAAAAAGGACGTACCACAACCGGAGAAAGAAGAAATTAGACAACCCGTAACAGAAAACGAGTAGTGCTTGTCACTACTCGTTTTTTTATAAATAGAAGTCATTTTAGCTTAAAGTCTTTATTTTTCTTGTTAAAGTGATAAAGATATTGCCGTAAAGAATGATGAGGAGAAGTGGTAATACAAGCCAATATGGCGATAAGGTAAAAGTTGGAAATACACTAAAAGGAATCATGATAGCTCCGAAAATTGTCCAACGTAAGCGAATTCGTTTGCAAAGTTCAATAAGTGATTCTGAATCTGTATAGAGTTGCGCTTGCGGTTCATTTGGAACAGTTTCGTGTGTGAAGTACATCCAAGCCCCTTGAAAAATGGAATATTGGAAGACGTTTTGAAAGCCAGCATCCTCGTGAAGGCTTACGTACTCGGATAAATCATTTAAATCCGCTTTGAAATCAATCTGATAAGACATTTTTTTAGGTTCCCCTTGTTTAAAATAGTAAAAAGGAAAGCGGTATTTTTCAAAGTGCCAACCTGAAGCCGCCATTTTTTCCAAGTATTGTTCTTCCTTTTCAAAATTCGCGACAGTAAAAAATTTAATCGTCCGTTTCCTATTTTTCATGGCGGATTCCCCCAATATTTTCGTAAAGTTCGATAATACGTTTTTTTTCAAGTGCTAAAATTTCAAGTCCAAGAGGTGTGATTTGATAGATTTTTCGATTGCTTACTTCTTCAACGGGTTCAATTAAACCATCTTTTTTCATTTTGGAAAGACTCCCATATAAAGTTCCGGGCCCCAGCTTGATGCGGCCATTTGTTAGCTCATCAACGTTTTGGATGATGGCGTAACCATGCCTTCGTTTACTCAAAGAAAATAAAATGTAAAAGGCGGTTTCTGTCATTGGAAGATACGTTTTTCTTAAAGCATCAGTTAACATTGTATCGCACCTCGATATATTTGATGTCTTAACTATATCACGACGCGATATAGTTAGCAAGCAAAACTTGCAAAAAACCGCAAATGTCTTTATACTTAAATTATTAAATTAAAGGGGTGTTATTTTTAAGCCAATGAAATTATAATCCTGTTTTATATGAAAAAATGAATGCAAAACCATTTTTTTCGGACAGGATACGTATGCTCATTTCGCTTGTTAACATCTGCGGACTTATGTTTATTTTGTGTACTCCTATCCGGAAAATGGACAGGAGGTTTTTTTATGTTTACGTTAGAAGTAAAAGATTTGAAAAAAGATATGGGGGCAAGAACGCTGTTTGAAATTCAGCATTTGACAGCCAAACACGGAGATAAAATTGGTATTGTTGGGCGGAACGGGACAGGAAAGACGACGTTACTTGAAATTTTAGCTGGCGAAGCGGAAGCTGATGCGGGGACGGTTTTGCGTGATGGTGAAACAGGTTACATTCGGCAAATTAATCCGCAAGATGAGCGGCTCAGTGGCGGGGAAAAAACGCGGAAGTTGATTCAGGAAGTGCTGCGTACAAGACCGGAGCTTTTGTTCGCGGACGAGCCAACTTCGAATTTAGATGCGGACAGTGCGGCGCATTTAAAACGCGATTTTAAGAAATTCGCCGGGACGATTTTTGTGATTTCACATGACCGCGATTTTCTTGATGCGATTTGTTCGGAAATTTGGGAGCTTGAAGAGGAGACGGTTACACGGTACAAAGGAAATTATACGGCGTATCGTAAGCAAAAATCGCAAGAGCAGGAAGTGCAGCAAAAAGCGTACACGGAAAATGTGGCGGAGAAAAAACGGCTGGAGTCGGCCATTTCGTATCGGAAAGATATGGCAGGCAGCATGGACGCTAAACAGGAGAAGCTATTTAAAAAAGGGCTGACACGGAAAGAAGTGGCATACGGCAAGATGTTTAAAGGCGTTCAGCAAAAAAGCCAGCATAAAACGATTAAGGCGACCGAAAAACGGCTTTCGCGGCTCGAACACGTCGACAAACCGTTTCAGTTTAAGCCCGTTAAAATTACGCTGCCGGAAACGCGCAGACTGAAAAAGGGCACGACGCTTTTGCAAATTTCGAAAGGGGACGTCACAGTTCCAGGGAAGAAGCTTTTTCAAACGGAAGCTTTTTCGTTAAAAATAGGAGATAAAGTGGCGCTTGTTGGGAAAAATGCCAGCGGGAAGACGAGCTTTTTGCGAGCGGTTTTAAACGAGGACGATTTTATTCGGCGGACGAAGGAAGTACGAATCGCCTACTTCGATCAAGAACTGGCGGGGCTTAAACTTTCCGACACGTTAATTGAAAATGTGAACCGTGTGAATGCCCACGACAAACAGCTTGCGATGGACGTTTTAGGTAGCGTGCATTTTACGCAGGCCGATTTAAATAAAAAAGTTACGATTTTATCTGGCGGCGAACGCGTCAAGCTTTATCTATCGATGATTTTACTAAGCGATGCCAATTTGCTCATTTTAGATGAGCCAACCAATTACTTGGATATTGACGCGATGGAAGCGCTCGAAGGTATGATTCGCGGTTTTGACGGCGCCGTTTTATTTGTCTCGCATGACGGGGCGTTCGTTCGCAATGTGTCTGAACAAGTGATTCGCATTCAAGATGGCACGATGAAATGGATTCCAAAAGCGATGACGGACATTTTGAAGGAAGAGGATAGCTCTAAAGAAACAGTTGCGGAAGACAAATTGGTTGTCCAGTTACGGCTTACAGAAATCGCCGCGAAGCTTTCCGACCCGAAAATAAGTGCGGCAGAAAAAGAGAAGTTAAACGAGGCTTATTTGGAAAATAGTAGAATTTTGCGGCAACTTGAAAAGTGAATTATTGCGGTGTTTATGATAAAGTGAACTTAATTCAAGTTAAAGCGAGGTAATATTACGTTGCAGAATGATGTCCATGACAGGTTGAAAATGAAAAAAGTTGAGATGGAGCACTTAGTGCAGTTTAATGAACTTTTGCGCTATGTGTTTCAGGTGACGAACCAAGATTTGCAAGAAGTAGGATACGAGGAAGGCGAGATCGAGCAAGCGAAACGCCCCGTTTTAAAACAAGCAGATGTTTTAGGTTGGTTTGATAACGAGAAGCTTGTGTCACAGCTTGCGGTTTATCCGCTTCAGGTGAACATTCACGGTGAGATTTATGAGATGGGCGGCTTGACGGGCGTTGGCACGTATCCAGAGTACGCCAATTTTGGTTTAATGCATCAACTCATGCGGCAAAGTTTAAAAGATATGCGCGACCGCAAGCAAACCGTGTCGTATTTATTCCCTTATTCAATTCCTTATTATCGCCGCAAAGGCTGGGAAATCATTTCAGATATGATGACCTTTTCCATTAAAGATACGCAGCTCCCAAGCCTCGTTCAAGTTTCTGGCATGGTGGAGCGCACTAACATTAATCACTCAGACATAAAAGCCACTTACGACCGCTTTGCGCGCACACATCACGCAGCGATGATTCGCGGTGAGCTCTCGTGGGAAGAATATTTTCGCTGGGAAAAAGATGAACTCACAGCGGGTGTTTATTACGACGCGAACCACACACCACAGGGCTTTGTCTTCTACTGGATTGCGGACGATATTTTCCACCTAAAAGAAATGATTTATTTAACAGAAGAGGCGCGGTTAGGGCTGTGGAACTTCATCAGCGCACATTTTTCGATGGTGACCGATGTAAAAGGGCGCACCTACACGAATGAACCGATTGCTTATTTGCTCGAAGATAGCGAGATTGTCGAAACGATTCAGCCGTACTATATGGCGCGAATCGTGGACGTTCTAGGCTTTTTGGAAAAATACCCATTTCGACATCAAGGAAACGAGTATGCTTTCCATTTTGTTGTGGAGGATCCACTACTAGACTGGAACTTGGGGCCTTTCGGCGTTTCATTCGCTGATGGTAAGAAACGCATTACCCAAGAAGCAGTCGGCCCTGAAGTGAAAATTGACATCGGGACACTCACCACCATGCTATTTAGCTACAAACGCCCAACCTACCTAGCAAAAATTGGCCGCATCAAGGCAAAAGAAGAGACCATCGCCTGGCTCGAACAACTCATTCCACTTGAAACCGCCTATTTCTCAGATTATTTTTAAATGGAATAATGAGCCAAATAAAACGCAATAAGCGAACTAAGATGGCCGTTTGTCATCAGTCTGGGCACACCTTTCAATTTTGAAAGGTGTGCTTTTTTAACTTGATTTCTGCGGCTGATAGGAATAGAATAAACAAAGATTTGAAACAGGAAGAAGGTAACCAATTGTTCAGCAATTTACCTAGCTCATTTTTACAAATGAATACGATTTTTATCTCCATTTTAATAGAAGCATTGCCATTCGTCTTAATCGGCGTGTTTATCGCAGGATTCATTCAAATGTTTATCTCCGAAGCATTCATCGCACGTGTTATCCCAAAAAATCGCTTTTTTGCGGTTGTCATTGGTTCGTGCATCGGCGTCCTTTTCCCATCATGTGAATGCGGAATCGTTCCCATCGTGCGTAATTTGTTGAAAAAAGGAGTACCACTTCATGCGGGAATCGCTTTTATGCTGACCGCTCCCATTATTAATCCAGTCGTCCTTTTCTCAACCTATGTCGCCTTTGGAAGTACATGGGAAATCCCAATTTTACGCGTCGTCGGCAGCCTCGTTGTCGCAATGGTCGTCGGGAATTTAATCGCCTTTTTCTACAAAGGTGAAGGTTTGAAAGAGAAAATTTTATCTGAGCCAAACGAACAAGTTGAAACCGTCCAAATGGCGTCGCTTGAACTTGCCGGAACCGATACAACAATCACGCAATTTGCCGGCATGGAAAGCGTGGCGAACGAAACGAAAACGCATGCTCATGCGCATCACGATGGCCACGAACATCACCAACACGCAGAAATGAAATTCGGGCAAAAATTATGGCATACCGCACAGCATTCTGTCGATGAATTTTTTTCCGTCGGTAAATATTTAGTGTTTGGCGCCTTTATCGCAGCGGCCATGCAAACGTACATTAAAACATCTACGCTCATGCAAATTGGACACGGTCCCGTTTTATCCATTTTACTCATGATGGTACTAGCCTTCATTTTATCGCTCTGCTCCGAAGCAGATGCATTTATTGGCGCCTCATTCCGCAGCATTTTTTCCACACAGTCGATTGTCGCCTTTCTCGTTTTCGGCCCCATGCTCGACATTAAAAACCTCATGATGATGCTCGCGTCGTTCAAAGCAAAATTCGTACTACTACTCGTCACCTCGGTCACAGTAGTGGTGTTCCTTTACGCCCTTATTATTTAGAAAAGGAGGAGTTCGATGTTACGCGCTTTTATACTATTCGGTTTTGGCTTTTATATGATGTTTCTGCACATTTCCGGCGATATTAGTAAATATATTAATATGAAGTATGCCTATCTCTCCTTTTCGGCGATGATAGCGTCATTTTTGCTTGCCACTATTCAGCTTATTATGGTTTTTCGTGACGAGGACGGGGCGAGCCATAATCACGCGGGGCATACGCATTCTGGAGAAAATACGCTTTGGAAAAAAATCTTTGTTTATAGTTTGCTGGCATACCCGCTAATTGTAGGCTTTCTCTTTCCTGTCGCCACACTTGATTCAACGATTGTGTCCGCGAAAGGTTTCCATTTTCCGAAAAACAATGCGGCGGGCGATGACCCTTATGCCGCAAACCAATTTTTACGACCTGATACAAGCGGCTATTTTGGCAAATCCGATTATGAAAAAATGATGGAAAAAGAGAAGGCGGCCATCGTCAATCAAAATCCGATTATAGTAACCGATGAAAATTATTTAATGACAATGGAAATTTTATATAACTATCCAGGCGAGTTTACCGGGAAGAAAATTGAGTTCACCGGTTTTGTTTACAATGACCCTGTCACAAAATCAGGCAACGTTTTCTTATTTCGATTTGGGATTATTCATTGTGTGGCAGACTCTGGTGTTTTTGGGATGCTTGCGAAAATGCCTGATGGGACAGAAGACTTGCCAAATGATACGTGGGTAAGGGTATCTGGTGAGATTACGCAAGATTACTATGCGCCGTTTAAAATGAACATTCCAGCGCTTGATGTGGAAAGCTATACCAAAATGGACAAGCCAAAAGATGTTTACGTCTATCGAAAATATTAATTTTTGGTTGCGGATTTAACATGATTGCGTTATGCTTATTTTTGTGAGCTGTTTACGTTTTCACGAATCGATAAAAGGATGGGCTTAACAATGAATGATTATCGCCATTACTATCATTTTCCGCGCGCTGATTGGCAGGAACTTGAAGTAAGTAAAGACCAAATTTTAACTTCAGATGAACTGGAAGAAATTCGCGGTTTAAACGACCGGATTTCTCTTGAGGATATATCAGAAATTTATTTGCCGCTTATAAAACTAATTGCGATTCAGTATCATGAAGCGATTTTTATTCACGGTGAAAAAATGGAATACTTGAAGAAGAAAGAGGAACGTCCGCCTTTCATTATCGCGCTTGCTGGGTCGGTTGCAGTTGGTAAAAGTACCACAGCACGTGTGCTGAAGCTCATGCTTGATCGCTGGTTTTCAAAAACCCGTGAAGTGGAACTTGTGACGACTGACGGCTTTTTATACCCGAATGCGGAGCTTGAGCGACGCGGGATTATGAACAAAAAGGGCTTTCCTGAGAGCTATGATAAAAATCGGTTTATTGATTTTCTGATGGATTTGAAAACGAACAAAAAGAATGTCGAAATTCCGCTTTATTCGCACCTGACGTATGATGTTTTGGAAGAAACGCGCACGCTTCGAAATCCCGATATTGTTATCGTTGAAGGAATTAATGTGTTGCAAACGGATGCGACTGCGACTTTTTTTCCACGCGACTTTTTTGATTTCGCTATCTATATGGATGCGGCGGAAGAAAGTATTAAACGCTGGTATTTAGAACGTTTCTTCATGCTTCGCGAAACGGCATTCCAAGATACAAGTTCCTATTTCCATCAATATACCAAAATTAGCGAACAAGTTGCAGAAAACTACGCGCTAGAAATTTGGGACACGATTAACGGCTTAAACTTAAAAGAAAATATCGAAAAAACCAAATACCGCGCTGATTTGATTTTACATAAAGGGGATAATCATCTGATTTCGGATGTGTATTTGCGCAAATAACCGTCTAGGACTTTCTAGGCGGTTTTTACTTTACATTCCAATTAAAAAGGTTTATATTGTAAGTGAGTAATCACTCATTAAAAAACTGAAGTGGGGAATGTGATATGGAAGCGGTTATTTCGACGGAAAAATTGAATATCCAGTTTCATAATAAGCAGATTTTATTTGATGTGACAATGAACGTGAATAAAGGGGAAATTTATGGGCTTATCGGTCCTTCTGGTGCTGGTAAGACGACGCTTGTGAAAGCGATTGTTGGCATGGAGAGAGCGGATAGCGGGGAAGTACATGTGCTGAATGCCAAAATGCCAACGCTTAGCGTGATGAACCAAATCGGCTATATGGCGCAATCAGACGCGTTGTATGTGGATTTGACGGCTAAGGAAAACTTGGATTTCTTCGCCTCGCTTTATTTGCTCAAAGGGGCGATAAAACGCGAAAGGATAGCTTATGCGGCTAAGCTTGTGAACTTGACCGATGATTTAAACAAAAAAGTAAGTGCCTATTCGGGTGGAATGAAACGGCGGCTATCGCTTGCGATTGCAGTGCTCGCGGATCCGGACGTGCTGATTTTGGATGAGCCAACTGTCGGCATCGACCCGGAACTGCGGAAATCGATTTGGGACGAACTGAATGAGCTGAAAAACGCGGGAAAATGTATTCTTGTGACGACGCATGTCATGGACGAGGCGGAAAAATGTGATCGTCTTGCGATGGTGCGCGAGGGACGGATTATTGCGGAAGGCACGCCTGACGAGCTCGCGAGTGAAACGGAAAGCGGCAAGTTAGAAGATGCATTCTTGAAATTTGGGAGGGTGACAAAATGAGAGTTTTAGCCATTGTAAAGCGAATCGCCAACCAGTTTAAACGAGATAAACGAACGCTCGCACTGATGTTTATTGCGCCGCTGCTTCTCATCACGCTACTCAATTTCCTATTCGACAGCGATTCTGTAAATCCCAAAATTGGCGTTCACGGCATGACAGATAGCATGATCACACAACTCGAGAAAAGTGATTTATCTGTAAAAAAATATGCGAATGATTCGAGTCCAAAGGAAAAAATTGAAAAGGACGATTTAGATGCCTTCATCGATTTATCTGACAGCCAATTAACCATCACCTATGAAAACAGCGATCCTACAAAAAGTAAACAAATTGCGATGAAAATGCAAGGTGCTCTGTTAAAAGAACAAGAAACCGCAATGAAAGATGCTGCCAAACAATTGGAAACCCTTGCCAAACAAATGCAAGCAAGCGGTGCGAATATGCAAGGAAATACGATTACCATGCCAACAAATGGCGCAGATATTCAAGTGGCAGCGCACTATGTTTACGGCGACAAAGATACGACATTTTTTGATACCATTGGCCCAATTTTCATCGGCTTTTTCGTATTCTTCTTCGTATTCCTAATTGCCGGCATTTCATTTTTGCGCGAACGCACGACCGGTACGCTTGAACGCCTGATGGCCACACCAATTAAGCGCATCGAAATTGAACTCGGCTATATGATTGGCTTTGGGATATTTGCACTCCTTCAATCCGTCCTAGTTGCCATCTATTCCGTGCAAGTACTCGATATGATTCAAAACGGCTCCATTTGGTATGTCTTACTCATCACACTAACGCTCGCAATGGCCTCACTCGCACTCGGCATGTTGCTTTCCACATTCGCCAACAACGAATTTCAAATTATCCAATTCATTCCAATCGTGATTGTGCCGCAAATTCTCTTCTGCGGAATTTTCCCACTCGAAGGAATGGCCGACTGGCTGCAATGGATTGCGCACATCATGCCGATGTATTACGGCGCACAAGCACTACAAAGCATTATGATTAAAGGAGAGGGTTTCAGTAGTTTCGCCGGTGATTTCTACATTCTTCTTCTATTCGTAGCGGCCTTTTTAATTCTCAACATCTTTGCCTTAAAGAAATATCGAAAAGTATAGGAGGAAACAAATTTGGAGAAACAACCAACTGACCTTTTACGCCAGATTTTAGACGTCACAGAAAAAGATAAGCGAATGAGCGAGAAGCAAAAAAACATTATCAAAGCCGCCATTGAGCTTTTTGCCGAAAAAGGTTTTTCTGCTACGAGTACGAGTGAAATTGCAAAACGCGCCGGCGTAGCAGAAGGAACGATTTTCCGGCACTATAAAACGAAAAAAGATTTGCTGATGGCAATTACGATGCCAACCTTAATTGAAGGAGTCGTCCCGTTTTTAGCGCAAGATTTCGCCGAAGAAGTGTTCCAAAAGGAGTATGCCGATTTTGAGACGTTCCTAAAAGCTATCATCAAAAACCGTTTTGAATTCGCAAAAGACAACGGAAAAGTCATTAAAATTTACTTTATGGAACTCATGTATCATGATGAATTGCGAACGCAATTTTCTGAGATTTTCATGACGCACGTAAAAGAGCATTTTGATGCGCTCATCGATTTCTACAAAGAAAAAGGCGAACTGGCAGACATGCCAAACAGCACCATCATGCGCGCTTTGATTACCAATATCGTCGGATTTATCCTCACCCGCTTCATCGTCATGCCTGATGCAGCATGGGACGACGAAGCCGAAATTAATTTCACAGTCCGCTATATGATGCAAGGTCTTGTTAAATGATTAATCTGTAGGTGGGCCTAGCAAGGCTTAGAAACGCGAATCTCCATGAGTTTCGCGTTTTTTTAAATTAATTTTATTAAGAAATCCGAAAATTTTTGCCGATTTATTAGAATTCTAATTGTTAGATATAAAATTTATAGTTGACATTCTATTTTAAAGCGTGTATATTTATTTCTAACAGTTAGATATCTAATTATTTGGTGTAGGAGGGATTATTTTGGATAAAATGGTAGTTTCGAATTTGTTACGTTCCATCATGCATAAATCCCGCGAATCGATGGAAAAGCGTGTCAAAGATATGGGGGTTAGTTCGCAACAAGGTCGGATGATTTCTTATATCGCGCAAAATGAAGACAAAGGATTGATTCAAAAAGACTTGGCAGAAGTGTTTCAACGCCGTAGTGCAAGCATCACAAGTATGTTGCAGGGATTAGAGAAAAAAGGGTATATTGAGCGACGCATACCTGGAAACAATGAAAGGCAGAAAAATATTTACGCACTGCCAAAAGGAAAAGCGCTGATTGCTGAAACCAATGAAGCTTTTTATGAGGCAGAAAAAGAACTAGTCCACGCTTTAAGCGAAGAAGAAGTCCAGCAATTGACAGCTTTACTAAGAAAAATCGATCGCAGCCTCTAACGAACGAGCAGTTACTAACTGCTTGCAATCTTATAGTTAGAAATCTAACATTTATAAATCTAACAAAAGAAGGGATTATTATGGAAGAATTAGAAGTTAATGAATCAAATATTTACTATTTAAAGGAAGCGCCAATCCGCAAAGCTATCGCCCATTTGTCAATACCGATGATGGTCGGAATCTCAGCAACGACGGTCTACAATTTAATCAATGCTTTCTTTATTGGTCTGCTAAATGATACGAATATGATGTCCGCGATTACTTTGGCGTTACCAATTACAATCATTTTGATGGCTTTTGGGAATATGTTTGGAGTTGGAGGAGGAACCTTTATCACGCGCTTATTAGGCCGTGGTGACGAGCAAAAGGGTCGAAAGGTGGCTGGTTATTCTTTTTACATGAGCATCCTATTTGGTGTGATTATTGGAATTGTCGCAATCATCTTCATGAATCAATTTGTCCACTTACTTGGCGCAGATGGTCAAACATTACTTTATACAAAACAATACGCAACAATCCTTTTTGCAGGAAGTTTTGCTTTCATTTTAAATTTTGCTTTGGAACAATTGGTTCGTTCAGAAGGGGCATCAAAAGAATCCATGTATGGCATGTTCATTAGTGTTGCTGTTAGTATCGCTTTAGATGCATTACTGATTTTAGTTTTTAATCTGCATATGATTGGTGCAGGGATTTCGATCGTCATTGCGAATCTCGCTTCATCGATTTATTATGTTTGGTTCTTAGAAAAGAAAAGCGCGTCTTTAAAAGGCTTCTTGAAGCAATTTAAACTTTCAATCAAAGATCAATTAGAAGTTTACAAAATTGGGGTCTCGGAATTGTTTAAATCTGCATTCATGATTGTCACAACTTTATTGTTAAACAATTTTTCCGTTGAATACGGTGATAATGTCGTTGCTAGCTTTGGCATAGCCGTTCGAATCACCCAACTACCTGAATTTTTGACGATGGGGCTATTTTTAGGTGTGATGCCATTATTTGCCTATAGCTTCTCCGCACATAACACGAAACGCTTAAAAGAAGCGTTGAAGGAAGTTTCTTTATGGATCGGGGGAATCTCAATCCTCTTTGCCCTTTTGGCTTACTTATTCCGCGTACCCGTATTAAGTTTATTTACCAGTGATCCACGTGTCATTCAAGTCGGCTTAACCATTCTTGCTGCTCAACTCATTTCCTCGGTCTTTAACGGTTTTTCCGGTTTATTTACTGGAATCTTCCAGGCGTCTGGTTTGGGTGCTCAGACTGGGATTATGGCAACTATTCAAGGAACTTTCTTCATTCCAGTTGTTTTGCTGTTGCATTATTTCTACGGCTTGAACGGTTTGATTTGGTCAATGACGGTAACGGAAGGAATTGCTTTTATTACGGGAACCATAATGATGATTCCTTACTTGAATAGACTGAATAAAAATGAATTGCCGGCACTGCAACAACAATAAACTAGTTCCAAATAATTTACGAAGTACGTCCAATTGCTGCACAAAAAGCCAGAAACACAGCAAACTTTCCATCAGGCGAGTCTGCCGCGTTTCCGGCTTTTTTTATTAATTTTTCCGCGAATTAGCTACAATATGAATATCTACGCCATCTGTTTGGCGCATGATGGCATTGACAATCGAGCCTTTTGTAACTTCCTCGACTCTTGTTTTAACAGACTGGCCTAAAATAATTTGGGTGATATTATGCTTGTTTGCCACATCTGTAATCACTTGCGCAATTTTCCGTTCTTTAATCGGCTCTACTAAGAAGTGGGCGTTAAATTGTTTGGCGAGACTTTGCCATGCCACGTATTCTTGTCGTGTTTTTTCAGGTAGTTCATCGAGCTCTTTTGTGATGGCTGCTAAGATGTACAGTTCGCTACGTAACCGGTCTGCGATGCGGAAGCCGCGGCGAATCAATTTTTCAGCATTGGCATCATTTTTAATACAAACGAGAATTTTTTCATTCATCATCGCTGCCCGGAGGCGTGCCGCTTTTTTATCCGCTTTGTCGTCTACATCATCGGCGACTTCGCGGAGTGCGATTTCGCGAAGGGCAGACAGGTTTTTCGTCGTGAAGAAGTTTTCAAGCGACCGTTCAATCTTCTCCGGCGCATAGATTTTCCCTTCTTTTAGCCGTTTTTGCAATGTTTCTGCCGTAACATCAATTAAAATGACTTCATCTGCTACTTCTAATAAAAAGTCTGGAATTCGTTCGCGCACAACGACCCCAGTAATGTCGTGGACAACATCACGCAAGCTCTCCAAGTGCTGAATGTTGACGGCTGAAATGACGTTAATTCGGTGCTCCAATATTTTTTGAATGTCCTGATAACGCTTTTCGTTCGCTGATCCAGGAATATTCGAATGCGCCAGCTCATCAATCAGGACGACCTCCGGATTTCGAGCAATAATGGCCTCAACATCCAAATCAAAATACGTATTATTTTTATATGGAATTTCTTTTAAAGGAAGTTGTTCAAGGCCATCGATTAATGCGGCCGTTTCTTTTCGACCATGCGTCTCAACAAGCCCAATCACTACATCAATGCCTTCTTTCCTCAGTTCGTGCGCTTCCGTTAACATTCGGTACGTTTTCCCGACACCCGGTGCCGATCCAATATAGATTTTTAACTTACCGCGCTTTAATTTTTCAATTTGTGCTAGCAACTCTTCCGGACTTTTACGATGGAAGGAAAGATTTTTGTTGCCCACTAGACGCACCTCCATTAACTTTAAGCTGTTTACAAATATTCATTTTAGCACAAACTCTTTTAAGAAAGAAGAACATTTTTTGGATAAAAAAGAGCTGACCATTTGGTCAGCTCGGATTTCACTTACTGCGCGTAGTATCCTCCATCAACAGGTAATTCAATTCCCGTGACGAAACTCGACTCATCACTTGCGAGATATAAAACGCCATAAGCGATGTCGCGTGACTGGCCAAGACGTGGAAGTGGTGTCAGCGATTCGAACCAGCCTTTTGTGGCTTCATCTTCAAATAATTTTTTCGTCATCGGCGTTTCGATATAGCCCGGGTGAACCGAATTACAGCGAATGTTTTGTTTGGCGTAATCGACTGCCACAGCCTTCGTTAACAATCGAACAGCGCCTTTTGATGCCGTATAGGCACTTGCACCAGAACCGCCAGTTAAACCAGCAATGGAGGAGATGTTAATGATGGAGCCGCCGCCCTGATTTTCCATAAGTGGGATAACATGACGCATACCTAGAAACGTTCCTTTTAAGTTGACGTCAATCACTTTATCCCATTGCGAAATGCTTGTATTAACAAGATTTAATTCGGTGCTAATACCAGCATTATTCACTAAAATATCGACACGACCAAATTTGTCTAAAGCAAGTTGAATCACTTTTTCCCAATCTTCATCAAGTGCTACATTATGCGTTAAAACTTCAGATTTTGGTTGAATGGCTTTTAATTCTTTACCTGTTTGATTTAAAACTTCTTCTTGCATGTCCGTCGCTATTACGAAAGCCCCTTCTTTCGCAAACAGCAATGCTTCTTCCTTCCCTTGTCCCCCAGCAGCGCCTGTAATGATCGCAACTTTATCTTTTAATCTCACTTTGAATCCCTCCTAATTTGATAACGCTTACAATGTTATTATAAAACGAAAAAAAGAGCAGTTCCAGAAAACTGCTCAAAAAATAGTACTTAAATTTTAGTATCAAAAACTGACTTTTCTTTTTAACCAATTTTTCCCTTCGACAAAGCGCGATACGAGCATGGCACAAACTGTATTGCCGGTTGAATTGAGTAGCGTTGCAGGGATATCAATAATCGTGCTAATAATCATAATCGTTGCGACAAGTTCAGGTGAGAAGCCGAAAATCGAGATGATTAAAAGTTCGCCAGTCATTCCGCCGCTTGGGATGGCGCCCATGACTGCGCCGACTAAAAAGGCAACAGCAAGAATTGCTAAAATGCTTGAAGCACTCGTCATATCTTTTCCAAAGAGGGTGAAGAGGAACACAATTTTCATGATGCCACCCATGACCGAACCGTCTTTGTGCGTGTTCGCCCCGAGTGGAATGACGGTTTCAGCAATGTCGTCAGGCACACCCATTTTTTTGGTCGCGACAAGGTTCACTGGAATACAAGCCGCACTAGAAGAGGTAGCGATAGCCGTAATGGCTGGCGTTGTGACATGTTTCCAGAAAACTTTTACGCCAGTTTTCCCAGAAGCAATAAAAGCATACAATGTGTTCATACCGAAGAAGTAAATCACGGTTAGGACGAGATAAAGGAAGAAAATGCCGAGGTAGCCGTTAATAATTTGCGGACCGAGCTGACCAACTGTCACCGCAAAGTAGCAGCCGAGTCCAACTGGCGCAGCGTACATGATGAATTGCACCATCTTTAAAATAACCTCGGTTGCTGAATTTAGAAATGCAGCAACGGGCTGTCCTTTTTCTCCAGACATCGAAGTAGCTAATCCAAACAAAATCGAGAAAATGATGAGCGGTAGGAGATTGGACTTTGTAAAGAGCTCGAGAAAATCAGGTACAGTAAATGTTGTCACTAAAATTTCCGCAAGTCCTTTTCCTTCCTCCGTAGGCGCTTTTGGCAAATTCGCTGTTATAGCCGATAAATCTACGTTATGTAGCGGGTTATAAATCGAAATCCCGATAAAAGCAATAATTCCTGCAAGAGCTGCTGTTGTAAAAAACACTGCGAATATTGTACCGATAATTTTTCCAAGTCTTGCCATCTGCTTCATGTTCGCGATGGCCGACGAAACGCTTAGAAAAACAAGAGGAACAATGACAACAAACATTAAGTTTAAAAAGATGTCCCCAATTGGTTTCACAATCACCGTTTTATCCCCAAAAATAACACCAAAAAGTCCACCTAAAACAATACCAAGTAGCAGACAAATGGTAAACGCATAATTTCGTAATAATTTCATTCCAATTCTCCCTTTCTAGTAAGTACTTTATTAGAATAGCAGAGATGGTGGGGGAATGGAAGAGGTGACATAAAAAAGCCACTCTATTATGAGTGGCTTCAGACTGATGACAAACGGCAATCTTCGGAGTTTTTGCCTCCGCTTCGCCTAACTTCTCACATGGTCGGGCAAACTACGCCCCTGTGGTACTCGAATTTACTTAGAATCTCACCATCTGTATTCTTATGCGTGACACGTTTTGCTTAAGTTTATAAATTTGGACCACTCGTAAAATGAGTGGTCCAGATTATTTATTTTGTTGTTTCAGACGTGTCGTCGCTGTCTGGTTTCTTTTTATTGTAGTTGTATTTTGATGGGTCGACTTTTTTGAAGCCGTCTGGTGTGTAGAATCTTAGTAGGTCGCCCTGCAAGACAGAATCGGAAAGTTGTAGTTCTTTTGCGACCGTATCTTTTGTTGCTTCCATTTCCTTCGTTTCTGTTTCAATTTGTTCGCCCGTTGTTTGGTCGTAATATTTCCCACCAATTAAAGAATAAGTTGGGCTAATAAAATCACCATTTCTAAACGGTACGAGTTCTTTATGATCTTTCGAAAGTAAATCTGTTCCCATTTGTAGGTAATCTTTTGTGTCAATACCTAGCAAGTGGAGCATCGTAGGAAGCACATCGATTTCGCCGCCGTACTGCGTTTGAACGCCGCCTTTTACGCCTGGAACGTGAACCATGAATGGCACGCGCTGCGCTTGAGCATTCTCAAAAGAATTATAATCTTTCCCTAAAATTTGCGTCATCGCAGAAGCGTGGTTATCGGAAATTCCGTAATGGTCACCGTACATAACAATGACAGAATTATCGTATAGCCCTTTTTCTTTTAGATAAGTGACAAACGATTTCACAGATTCATCTAAGTAGCGAGCCGTTTGGAAGTAAGTATCTACCGAAGAATCGCCTGTCGTAGCTGGCGCAATACTTGCCTCATCTTCATTAATCGGATAAGGGAAGTGGTTCGTTAAAGTAATGAACTTCGCATAAAATGGCTGTTTAAGCGTCTCAATATATGGCTCAGATTCTTTAAAGAACGGTTTATCTTTCAAGCCGTAATTCGAAACATCATTTTCATTCATATCGTAATAACTTGCATCAAAGAAATGGTTGTAGCCAAAGTGCTTGTACACTTCATCGCGATTCCAGAAACTCTTATAATTTCCGTGGAACACAGCCGAATCATAGCCATAGTTCGCTAAAATCCCCGGAGCTGATTGGAATGTATTCGAACCTTTTGTTGTAAAGGCGGACCCTTGAGATAAGCCGTAAAGGGAGTTCTCGAGCATCATTTCGGCGTCAGCCGTTTTGCCTTGCCCCGTTTGATGGAAGAAGTTTGTAAAGCTAAGCGTGTTTTCATCCTTAAAGAAGGAGTTAATAAACGGCGTTACTTCTTCACCATTTAATTTATAGTTGATTAAAAATTGTTGGAAACTTTCTAGATGGATATAAATAACATTTTTACCTTTTGCTTTACCAAAATATTCCATGTTCGGTGCCGCATATTTTGATTTCGTATAATTAAGTACTTCATTGACGTCACTAGAGTCAGCAAGCGCTTTTTGCGTTTGTGATTCAGTGCTTTTCACAGCATCGTAGATTTGGTAATTAGTCATTCCTAGGTATTTCACAATATAATTACGGTCAAATGTTCGCGTTAAAAGTTGCGGACGATCAATTTCGGCTAGACCGAGATTGGCGAAGAACATCGCAACACCAAGCGTCAGAACGCCAACCACTTTTCTTGCACGAATGCGCGCTTCTTTATTTGGACGAACGATACCGAAAACTAGCAAGGCAATCAAAATGAGTACATCGACAAAGAATAAAATATCCGTCCAGTTTAGTAAGGCAAGAATACTTCCACCCATGTCACCCATATTTTGCATTTGCTTCGGATTTAAATTCGGAAGCGTGATAAAGTCCGAGAAGAAACGGTAGTAAACCATATTTGCAAAAAGAATAAAAGTCAAAAGGAAATCGATCACGATAATCCAAATAAAAGAACGTCGACCTTTTGCAAATAGTGCCAGTCCCATAAAGAAGACAGCCGTACTGAGCGGATTAATGATCAATAAAAATTGTTGCATTGCATTTTCAATACCAAGGTTAAATTGCGTTTCATAGGCAATGACTGATTTTAGCCAAAACAGAACGACGGCTAGAATAAAAAATCCATAATTTTTGCTTAGAAAAGTCAGGATTTTTCCTTTCCCATCCTTCATATTACACCTCTCCTACACTCTATTTACTATCTAGTAATTTTTAGATTTTGATGAAAAAAAGCAGGGTTTCGTATATAAAATACAAAGCCTGCACCAACATAATCTTAACATAATTTTAACAAAAGGGAAAACATAACACATGGGTCTTGAGATGGATGACTAGAAAAAAATACGCAACATCGGTTATTATAGAAGAAAAACGAGGAAAACCATTGAAACTAACAGAAAAAATTTTTGAAAAAAAGACTACAATTGAAGTGGCGCGAGATTTACTAGGGGCGAAACTCGTACACGATAAGTGCGGCGTGAAATACGAAAGCTTAATCGTCGAGACCGAGGCTTATTTAGGCGAAACTGACCAGGCGGCGCACAGTTTTCGGAAACGGCGCACAAAACGCACGGAAATCATGTTCAGACAAGCAGGCGCGATTTACATGTACCAAATGCATCGCCAAGTTTTGCTGAATTTCATTACGATGGAAGCAGGCATTCCAGAAGCCGTTTTGATTCGCGCTGTAGCGCCGCTTACTGCCCTCCCTGAAATGGAGATAAATCGCGGCGGAAAAACAGGTTTTGATATTTCGAACGGGCCTGGCAAATTGACACAGGCGATGGCTTTTTCGATGCAGGACTATGGTAAAACGCTGTTTGATAGCAACATTTGGCTTGAAGAAGGTAAGCGGCCAGTTCAAATTGTTGCGACCGAGAGAATTGGCCTCCCAAATAAAAAATTGGCGAAGCATTTTCCCCTAAGGTTTATTGTGGGTGGAAATCCGTATGTTTCGGGAAAAGTGAAGAATTTATCAGAAAACAACGGTTTTCATTGAATTTTAATTTGCTGTGACGCGGTTGCTACTATATAATAGAAAAGCAAAGAAGGAGGAGGAAGGTTATGGCAAAGAAAATTATTGCAATTATTATTTTAGTTCTTGGCTTACTACTTATTTTCTCACCATTTATAAAAAGTGGCATCGTGAAATATTTAAGTGGTCATGATGACATTACGAACTATTCGGCCCAAACTTTAGATGATAATAATAAAAAAGAGGCAACATTTGATTATGATAGTGTGCAACTTCCTTCTATGAAAAATGTTGTTGAAGGAGCAGCGAACTATGATAAAGACGCGGTTGTTGGTTCCGTTGCGATTCCGTCTGTCGATATCCAACTAATGGTATTAAAAGGGACGAATACGGCGAACTTGCTTGCTGGTGCAACGACAATGCTTCCTGATCAACAAATGGGCAAAGGGAATTATCCACTTGCAGGGCACCATATGCGCAATGAGTCGATGCTTTTTGGTCCGCTAATGGATGTAAAAGAAGGTGCTAAAGTTTATTTAACCGATTTAAATTCACTTTATGAATATAAAATCACATCGACGAAAATCATTGATGAAACAAATGTCAGCGTACTGGACGATGCCGGAGACAATCGCATCACGCTCATTACGTGTGATAAGCCAACCGAAACAACAAAACGCTTCGTAGCAGTTGGCGAACTAACGAATACGCAAAAATTAACTCCAGAACTTAAAAGTAAATATTTTGAATGAAAAGAAGCATAAATCCAGTAAGAACCATTTCTTTAGATGGTAGTATTACTAGATTTATGCTTTTTGTTTTTAGCGACTCATTTTATTTTGCGAATTTGGTGCAAATCATGGAAATGAGTAAAAGCAATACACAAAATAAAGGAAATACAAGGATAGAGCCGGTGTGAAAAATACTAATTAAAAATGTACAGATGCTTACAATACTGTAGTAGCCTAAACTTAAAAATGCCCCAGCTGTACCAGCTACATCAGAAAATTTAGCTAATGCTAGGCTTAAACAGTTTGGTAAGGCCATTCCAATTCCTGTAAGAATGATGAAAACACCTATTATATAAACAAGCACTTGCAAAAATAAAGGTAAAACTAAAAGTGAAATGAAAGAAAGGAATAGGCTACCTATTAATGATAATTTAATGCCGTTTTGAATAATGGCATGCGGTGCTTTCTTTTTCAATAATTTATTGGATTGCCATGCACCTAAAATGGCTGCTGAAGCGACTACACATCCCATAAGTCCGTATTGACTTTGAGTAAAGTGAAACTTTTCAATAAAGATTGTGGGTGCTTCGGTGTGATAGCTAAAAAGCAGCCCATTAAAGATTCCTATTAGGACGCCAAATGCTAGCGTATATCGATCTAACAACATTGTTATACCTATTGAAAAAATTTGCTTGGCATTCCTTTTTTCTGAGGAAAGACGGACAGTTTCTGGCAATCCTTTAAGACTCCAAAATAATAAAAGCATGCCCATGACGACTAGAAATAAAAAAACGAATCGGAATCCATAAAATTCACCAAGATAGCCACCAATCAAGGGGCCAATTGCTGGTGAGAAGGCTAAAGCGGCTGAAATTTTAGCAAATAACTGATGGCGTTCCGTGCCTTCATAATTATCTCGTAAAATTGTTTGTGTAGTTACAGAACCTGTACTTGCACCAAATGCTTGTATAAAACGACCTACAAATAACCATTCAATATTTTTAGATAACACACATAGTATGCACCCTACAACATAAATCACTATACCTAAATTCATTGCTTTTCTTCGACCAAAATAATCTGAACCGATTCCCCAAAAGAAAACGCCTAACGCAAAAGCTACAAAGTAAATGCTTAACGTCATTTGTGCGATATTTAATTGGACACCATAACCATGCGCGATTTCTGTTAGTGAAGGTGTATAGATTGTTTCGCTTATTTGTGGAAAGCCTACTAGGCAGACTAATAGAGCTAAATTTATTTTTTTACTTTTTTCGATGTTTTTTTCCATTATTAAACTCCTAATTTAATTATAATCTGGGAAAAAAACATCCTTCACAGGGAAACGGTGGAACCATGATTTTTATGCGATTATAAAAATTCATGTTATCACCTCTTTCTTTTCATTTAAGCTTAAAGAATAACATAAATATAAAGGCGGGGCAATGCGGATTGAAACAACAGCACAAAGCCTATTACTTTGGTTTAAAAACGAAGTGTTGTATCATGGAATTATGTTGAAGAGAGGGTGAAAAACATATGGAACTTACTGTTTTTGGTCACTGGGGCGGGTATCCGCTAGCGAATGATGGGACAAGTAGTTATTTGCTATCAGAAGGTGACTTTCATCTATTAATTGACGTCGGAGCAAGCGCTGTTTCAATTATGCAAAATGACATCCATCCAAATGATTTGGATGCGGTCATCATTTCACATTTCCACCCAGATCATGTGGCCGATGTTGGTATTTTACAACATGTCCGCCTACTTTCGGATATGGAAAATAAACCGCCTGTTTTGCCGATTTATGCGCATAAGGAAGACGCACGTGGCTATTCGTATTTAGATATGGAAGGCGTCTCAAAAGCACATGAATACCGGGCGAATGAGGAACTTAAAGTTGGGCCATTCCAAATTCGCTTTTTAAAAACAATTCATCCAGTTCCGTGTTATGCGATGCGTTTTGAAGCGAATGGGAAAGTGCTGGTTTATACGGCGGACAGTGCGTATCAAGAGGCGTTTATTCCATTTGCAAAGGATGCTGATTTGCTCATTACGGACACAAATTTCTATCAGGATATGGCTGGGAAGTCGAAGGTGCACATGGCGAGCGTTGAAGCGGGGAAAGTGGCGCAAGAAGCGGGCGTTAAAATGTTGCTGCTGAGCCACCTGCCACAAAAAGGAAATTTAGAAGAGCTGAAAAATGAAGCGGAATCGGTTTTTTCCGGCGACACGAAATTGGCTGAAAAAGGTTTAAAAATTCATATATAAAAAGGGGTAAGAAACGTGTATTTTATTGATAACAAGGATGAAAAAGATCCACGCATCAATCTTGCGGTCGAAGAATTTATTTTAACGGAGCTCAATTTAGACGAGCCAGTGCTGCTGTTTTATATTAATAAGCCGTCTGTTATCATTGGACGGAACCAAAATACGATTGAGGAAATCAATACGGAATATATCGAAAAAGAAGGAGTTATCGTTGTGCGGCGCTTATCAGGCGGTGGCGCCGTTTATCATGATGAAGGAAATCTAAATTTCAGCTTTATTACAGAAGATGATGGCGATTCTTTCCACAACTTCGCGAAATTCACTCAGCCGATTGTTGAGGCGCTCAAAAAACTTGGCGTAAATGCGGAGTTAAAGGGGCGAAATGACCTGCTAATTGACGGTTTCAAAGTGTCTGGAAATGCGCAGTTCGCGACAAAAGGAAAGATGTTCTCGCACGGCACGCTCATGTACGACTTAAACCTCGATGATGTGGCGGCTTCGCTCAAACCGCGCAAAGATAAGCTGACGTCAAAAGGAATCAAATCCGTGCGCAGCCGAGTTGCAAATATTGCTGATTTTTTGGATAAAAAGATGACCACGGAGGAGTTTCGCGATTTATTACTTCTTTACATTTTTGACGTGGAAAACGTATCCGATGTGAAAGAATACAAACTGACTGACGCCGACTGGACGCGCATTCACGAAATTTCAAAAGAGCGCTACGCCAATTGGGATTGGAACTACGGAAAATCTCCTAAGTTTGATTTGGAGCGAACAAAACGCTTCCCGGTAGGTTCTGTCGATATTCGTCTGAATGTCAATAAGGGCATCATTTCCGACATCAAAATTTTCGGTGACTTCTTCGGCGTTTTAAACGTATCCGATATTGAAGAACGTCTAAAAGGTGTTACCTATAAAAAAGAGGAACTTGAAACGGCGCTTGCTGATTTAGACATTCAAAAATATTTTGGCAACATCACAAAAGCGGACTTTTTAGAGTTGCTTTATTAACGCGTGAAAGAGGATACGTATAATACGCATCCTCTTTTTCCTGATTTCAGGAGAGTAATAAACTGAAAAATTCACATAATGGACACAGAATGTTAGTTTTACATATGCTACACTTAATACTGGAATGATTTAAAAATAATAATGAGCTGAATGATTACCGAATGATATTTTTGACATATGGTGAGATGCGGCGAAGAGGGAAGTTGAATTAGAAAATGAAAATAACAGTAAAAAGAAACACCGGTTTTATGGGAGCGGCAACTAAAGTCGCCTTAAAAGTAAATCAACAAAAGGTGAAATCGTTAAAACACAATGAAGAGGTAGAAGTAGACATACAAGGAGATTCAGCCGAAGTAAATGCTAATCAAGGTTTTTTCGGAAGTAAAGGAGTGAAAGTTGCTGCAGGGGAATCGGTAGAAATACAGACAAATCCGACGGCTCTTCTTTTATTTGGAATTGTTCTAGCCCTGTTAATTTTATCTTTCTTTTGGAATAGTCTAATCGGGACCGTAGTAATGTTTGTAGGGATTTTGACCACGCTCTTCTTTTGTATTAAGAATTATTACATAGTTAAACCTGGTTCATCAAATAGCCAGAAATAAACGATTTTGTTAGGGAAAATACATAAGTTACGCTAGAAAATGGCCTAGGAGTCGTCAAAAACTTCTGGGCATTTTTTGTGCGCTCACATGCGTAAAAGGTTTGAACTTCTAAGTTTTCACAACTTGTATGTTTGATTGCGTAAGTTGCCTATCAAATAGAATGTTTTTCGATTATAATTGGCGTATGAAGTGAGGAGGTAGAATGATGGAAGTGGATATCCGAGAAGGTTTTAAGGCAGTTCGAGCTGAAATACGTTGTCCTTACGAAGATGCCGAAGTACGACGAGCTGCAAGACTGCTTAGAAGTTTGGGACAAGAAATTAGTGGGAAACTCGGTGGCAAAACATATTTACTTGAATTGCTAGATATATTATATGTGGAATCTGTTGACCGAAAAAGCTTTGTTTATACAGCGGAAGAGACGTATGAAACGGCATTAAAATTATATGAAATTGAGGAACGATTCCCGGATAGCAGTCTTTTTCGCAGCGCCAAGTCCCAAATTTTAAACATTTCGCATATCTCAGCTCTTCGCCCAGATTTTAACGGTAGATTAGAAGTTTCCCTAACAAATGGAGAAAAATTAATTGTTTCGAGGCAGTATGCTCGGCAATTAAAAGAAAGGATTGGTCTATAATGAACAAAATAATGGCTTATATATTGCCAATGAAAAATTTTGCAGCCATGATTTTTGCAGGATTTATTATCCTCTATATGGTGACAGGCGTCTTGTTCGGTGCCATTTACAACACAGATTTTGATTATAAAATCCCGTTCACCTTTGTGTTACAAGGACTTGTGTTAGCACTATTAATTTCGTGTTTGTGGTCCATTTTGTTTAATAATAAAAGAAAAAGTCGCACCTTTATCCGGCTAATCATCTTTGCTATTATCCTTATAGGGCTTGTTAAGATTAGTGCGCTAGCGTTACTTACATTATCACTCCAGTGGGTCAGTTTATGGATTGCGGTTACAGCAATAATTGCGGTCGGATTAATTGTCATTGCCATTTTAGGCGAATTATTTTTTAGAAAAGAGGGGAAACGTTATACAGAGAAATTAAAAGAGTATCAAGCGAATTTATAATAGAAAGCGTATAAATTAAGAAGTAAATGTGTAAAACACACAAGAAAATAAAAAAATATGTCTTTTTAGAAAATTTTGTATGCTTACTCTTGCTTTCATCAGAATACGTGCTATATTAAATTTATATATATATTCTTGTTAAGGAATGTAACCTTATGGGCATAACCTGAAACAATGATACGCAGCTTTTTTGTGTATTTTTGTTTCAGGTTTTTATTATATATTCATAAAAAAGGAGTGGAACTATGAAAAAGTGGATTATGTTAGTTTTAGTAGGTTGTTTATTTGCTTTAGCAGGGTGTGGAACTAGCCAATCGGAAGCACAAACAGGATTAACGTATAAACAAGGGGTGCTAGAAACTACAAAATATGGAAAAGTAAAAGGTTATCAGAGTAAAAATGAAAACGTTTTAATTTGGAAAGGAGTACCTTATGCCAAGGCACCTGTTGATGAATTGCGCTGGAAAAAACCAGAAAATCCTAAGAAATACAAAGGCACGTTAGATGCAACCAAGGATAGTGAGATGTTTATTCAAACTTCTCAAGATGGTGTGACAGGAAGCGAATCAAGTTTGCGTCTGAATATTTACCGACCTAACACAAAAGAGCAAAATTTACCTGTTATGGTTTACATTCACGGTGGGAACAATCAAGGCGGGAGCGCTACGGAAATTAGTGGTGAAGCTTTTGTAAAGGATTTAAATGCGATTTTTATCTCAGTAGATTATCGTCTTGGAGCATTAGGATTTAATCCTCTCCCAGCTTTACATACAGGCAACAAGTTAGAGGATTCTGGCAACTACGCGTTACTTGATATGGCGAAATCATTAGACTGGGTGAAGGAAAATATTACAGCTTTTGGCGGGGATCCCAAAAACATTACATTTTCCGGCTTTTCAGCAGGAGGAAGAGATGTTATGGCGTCGTTAACTTCGCCTGTTTTTGACGGGAAATATCAAAAAGCCATTGCTTTTAGTGGTGGTATGACAGTGGCAGATCCAGAAGATAGCGTGAAAGTTTTTGCGAAGGCAATCGCGCCACTTGTTGTAGAAGATGGTGTCAAAAAGACAACGGAAGAAGCTTATACGTGGTTACAACAAGATAAGAAAGAAGTGCGGGACTATTTATACGGTTTATCAGCGGAACGATTAAGCAAATTGATGGGCAATGCCTCTATTCGCATGAGCGCTTTCCCGCATCTTTATACGGACGGAGCTGTGTTACCTAAAAATGGTTTTGACACGAAAGAATATAATGATATGCCATTAATGATGTTGTCAGGGACAAGTGAATTTTCCTTTTTCGCAATGGGAGATCCTTATTTTGCTGAAAGCCTAGCAAATGGTGATATTCCAAAAAATCAGGAAAAACTAGCCGAATTTAACTTTGCGAAACAATATGGTAGCGATATGTATGCCTTGTTTAACACAGAGCTGTCAGCAGAAAAACTAAGTGAACATTATAAAGGTGATATTTATAACACGAAAATGCCTTTTGGAACAAATCTTAAAACGACAACAGATATGAGTTTGGTGGGGGCATTTCACGGCGTGTTTATTCCTTTCTTGGATAGCAACAATCAAACGTACTTATCTACGATTACGGAATCGTATCAACTACCTGGAGCGAAAGAGTTGCAAGGGGAATTCAGAGCGTATCTTAAAAACTTCTTGCATGATGGTAATCCAAACGGTGATGATTTGACGAACTGGACAAAATGGAGCAAACAAAATCAAGCTAGTTTACTTCTCGATGCGAATGACAATCATGCGCAAATTAAAATGGAGAAAGAAACGGATACGAATCAAGCTATTATTGAACGCATTGAAGCGGACACAAGCATTTCAGAAGCAGCTAAAAGTAAAATTGTCCACACTGTATTAAATGGAAGATGGTTTAGCGCGGATTTAGATGCCTACTATCATAATCCTAGTTTATGGCCTAACTAAATAAATGAACCGCCCGATTTTCGGGCGGTTCATTTTATTTGATCTGTTCTTTCAGTGCGTATAAATGGCTTGCCTCAAAGCCGTTTGCCTCGTCCACCACGTAAAGCGGGCGGTGCCGCGTTTCTTCGTACATGCGGCCAATGTATTCGCCAATCATACCAAGGACGAGGAGGACGATGCCGAAAAAGATGAGCTGAATGATGACGATAGACGCCCAGCCAGGCACCGTCATGGTGGTAAAGAGTTTTTGAAAGAGGACGACAATCATGTAGAGGAAGCCGCATGTGGCAACCGTTACGCCTAAATAAGTTGCGAGTTTTAGAGGCAAATAAGAGAAAGAAGTAATGCCGTCAAGCGAAAGCTTAATCATTTTCTTGAGCGGATACTTCGTTTCACCGTAAAGCCGCTCATCGCGCTCGTATTCGACCTCCGTTTGCTTGAACCCGAGCCAGCTCACCTGACCGCGGACGAACGGATTTTTCTCCTCCAACTGCCGAAGCGCCCTGCACACCTTCGCATCCATTAGCCGAAAGTCGCCAGTATCAACAGGAATCGGGGTATCGGACAGCTTTTCAAGGATCCGGTAGAACACTTTGGCACTAAATTTTTTGAAAAACGATTCACCTTTACGGACTAAACGTTTCGCATAGACAACTTGGTAGCCTGCGCGCCATTTTTCTACCATTGCGGGAATGAGTTCCGGTGGGTCTTGCAAATCGGCGTCAATCACTACAACGGCTGCGCCACTTGCATAACGAGCACCCGCGGTAATCGCAATTTGATGGCCAAAGTTCCGTGAAAAATGAATCACTCGAACGTGCATATCTAGTTCCTGGAGGTCATCTAAAATGCGGCGTGTATTATCTTGACTGCCATCATTCACAAAAATCAGTTCAAAATTAGGCGTTAGACCCCGCATGACGGCCGTTAGACGTTCGTAGCTGCTTATTAAAACTTCTTCTTCATTGTAGACTGGAATGACTACTGAAAGCTCGATTAGATTGGTCATTTCACATCATCTTCCTTTCCTATTTCAATAAATAAAGCGTTCCATTTCCAGTTCCATTCATGCCCTGTGCTCCGAAAGCACTTGTAGTGGCCGACGAATTTGCGTCTGTTTCAGAACTATACTCGCTGGAATCAATTGCGGTTCCATTTTCTTGAATCCAATTAATGACGTCTGAGTCGGCTGCTTTACTATTACTTGGAAGGTAGAAGTATTTTATTTCGCCGTTTTTAACCATCGTTTTCAGTTCGCTTACGGTGAGCGTCGGGTCGGTCCCGTTAAAGCCACCCATCGCCATGACAGCTTTTTGCGTTTTAATGATGTAAGGGCCTGCTGTTGTCGCGTCTGTCGTACCGAATAAATATGTTTCGCCGGTATTGTTTTCTTCTAAATACGCGATTAAACCAGTGTCCACAGAAGCATCTGCGAAACCGCCGCCGCTTGAAGTTGCGAGTTGTGGTCCTGTTTCAGGAAGCGAACTATTGCCACCGTAAATTAAAGGCGTGAGCGACCAATAGGTTGGTGCCGCTAGTAAAATTGCCAGTCCGAGCGCTGTGATTTTTGCGGTAAGACCTTTCGATTCTTTGCGATATAACACGAGGAAAAGCGAAATCGCTGCTACGAGAAGGGCAATCCCAATGGCAAATGGCGCGCTATACTGAAAGACGAAGAAGGCTTGCAAGAAACCAGTTAAAGTAATGGCACTTGGGAGTAAAAAGGATTGCCAATTTTGCTGCTCGCGATATAGTTGGAAAAGAGCGACTAGCCCTGCGCCAGCTAACGCCGCAATTGGAGGAGCGAGCATAATCAAATAATAATGATGGAAGAAACCAGCTACGCTGAAAAATCCGGCAACTGGAAGAAGCCAAGCTGCCCAGAAAACCATTTCCTTTTGGGCATCTGATAAGTGGAACCATTTTGCGTTTTCACGACGATACGCAATGAAAATCGCAAGTATGCCAAAGAGTGCTAGCGGCAAGAACCAACTAATTTGGTCGCCTAAGGCCGTTTGGAAGAGCCGTAGCGGACCTTTTTCGCCTGTGCCAAACATACCGCCGCTACCCATCATTTTTGAACCGCCTTGTCCGCCACCGTTTTGTCCAGAAGGGGGGCTAGGCATGCCGGTTGAATTGCCATCGCCGAACGACTGGCTGCCATCATTTTGTCCGCTAGGTGCGCCGCCTTGTCCGCCGTAACTGCTAGTAGACGGGCCACCGCCGCCGGTTCCTGTGCCGGTTTCCTGCCCAAGTAAACGTTCCACGCCATTGTAGCCGAAAGCAAGTTCTAGGACGGAGTTCGTCTGACTGCTTCCAATGTAAGGACGACTCGACGCACTTGTTTGGTCAACAATAACCGCCCACGAAACGGATACACCGAGCATGAGGACGAGAGATAGCGCCAAATGGACCGCCTTTTTTTTCCAAGAAATGTTAGTAGCGAGTAAATAAAAAACTACGAAAGCGGGAAGTACCATGTACGCCTGCAACATTTTGACGTTAAAGCCAACCCCAATCATGACGAAAGCGAGCAGCAACCAGCCAAGTTTTCCGCGCCTAACAGCTTTGAATAGAAAGAGCGCACCAAGCATTAGGAAGAAAACGAGGACGGCATCAACGTTATTTGTTCTGGAAACGGCTACCGCGATTGGAGTTAGCGCAAGTAGAAGTGCCGAAATACGGGCCGCCCATTTTCCGAAGCGCGGCCGAATTAGGATATATAAAAGGATAACGGAGCCAACGCCAGCAAGTGCTTGCGGTAAAATGACACTAAAGCCATGAACGCCGAATATTTTAGCGCTAATCGCCTGAAGCCAAAAAGCAACAGGCGGCTTGTCTACAGTAATGAAGCCTGCTGGATCAAAGGAGGCATAAAAGAAATTATGGGAATTTTGTACCATACTTGTAACGGCTGCTGTATAATAAGGATTAACCGTTGCATCATTCCAAATACCATAAAAATTAACAAAAATAGCTATACAAATAATACCAACAAAATAAAAATCAATTTTTTTCTTCATGAAATCACTTCTCTCTTTTTATGAATAATCTTAGTGTAAAAGCTAAATGTGAATAGGTTATGAATAAATTTGGAAAGAAGTTTAAAATTCAGACGGATTAGATGTGAGGCTTACCCAATTTTTAACAAAAAAAACATAAATTTTTAAAAAAGGTCTTGTCAAAATTAGTATCTGGTGTTATGATATAAAAGTTGTTACAAACAACGTCATAAAGCCAATTGTGCGGGTGTAGTTTAGTGGTAAAACCACAGCCTTCCAAGCTGTTGTCGGGAGTTCGATTCTCCTCACCCGCTCTTTACATACTGTTACTAACGCAGTGTTTCGACCTTTTTAAGCGAAGCATTGCGTTTATTTTTTATTTTAAAAGGAGGTTTTCGCATGGATACGACAAAGCTAAAGGCTGAAATAATTCAGTATGCGACCGAAATTGGTGTGCAGAAAATTGGCTTTACGACTGCGGATCCTTTTTTGTTTTTAAAAGAACGTTTGGAAATTGCCGAAAAAGAAGAGGTTTTAACCGGGTTTGAACATCCCGTTTTAAACGAGCGAGTGTATCCTGAACTCATTTTCGAAGAGCCAAAATCCATTATCGCGATTGCGCTCGCCTATCCGTCTAAGCTAAAGGAAAGCCCTGTGAGTAAGCGTGAATCGCGGCGTGGCGTCTTTGCACGCGCTTCTTGGGGCACCGACTATCATACGATTTTGCGCGAAAAGCTGGCACTTATTGAAGCTTTTATTTTAAAACGAGTGCCCGAAGCTAAAATGAAAAGCATGGTCGATACGGGCGAATTATCTGATGTGGCTGTGGCAGAACGAGCAGGTATCGGTGCTCGCGGTAAAAACACGCTATTAATTACGAAAGAATACGGTTCATGGGTGTACTTAGGCGAAATGCTAACGAACATTGCTTTCCCGCCAGATGAGCCAATTGGCGACTTGTGCGGTGACTGCAATCAGTGCGTTAAAGCTTGCCCGACTGGCTCACTACTCGGCGAAGGCGCAATGAATCCCAAAATTTGTTTAAGCTATTTAACGCAAACAAAAGGCTTTTTAGAAGAAAAATATCGCGATGTGTTGCATAATCGTTTATATGGTTGCGATACGTGCCAAGTTGTTTGTCCGTATAACCGCGGTCATGATTTCCACTTGCACCCTGAAATGGAACCAGACCCAGAACGCGTGCGGCCGGAATTGAAACCGCTTCTGCACATTTCAAATCGCGAATTTAAGGAGCAATTTGGGCATATGGCAGGCTCTTGGCGGGGGAAAAAGCCGATTCAAAGAAACGCAATTATTATTCTGGCGCGATATAAAGATAAAACGGCGATACCCGACTTAATCGGCTGCTTGTTGCATGATGCGCGGCCAGTCATTCGCGGCACTGCCGCGTGGGCGCTCGCTAGAATTGGTGGCCAAAACGCGGAAACAGCCATTTTAACGGCAGAGAAAGCAGAAACGGACAATGACGTTTTGGCAGAAATTAAACAAGCGAAAAAAAATTTAGGAGTAAGGTGAGTAAAAAATGGCAAATCATATCGTACTTTATCAACCAGAAATCCCGGCGAACACGGGAAATATTTCGCGCACATGCGCAGGGACGGATACGTATTTACATCTTATTCGACCACTCGGTTTTAGCACAGATGACAAAATGTTGAAACGCGCAGGCCTAGATTACTGGGACCACGTAAAATTAAATTATTATGACTCACTAGATGAGTTTTTTGAAAAAAATGCGGGTGGGGAGTTTTATTTTATTACGAAATTCGGCCGCCACGTATATAGCGATGTGAATTATAGCAATCCAGATAAAGATTACTTTTTTGTGTTTGGAAAGGAAACGACGGGACTGCCTGATGAGCTTTTAAAGGCACATGAGGAAACGGCGCTTAGAATTCCGATGACGGATAAAATCAGGTCGCTTAATTTGTCGAATACGGCTGCGATTTTAATTTATGAAGCTTTGCGGCAACAAAATTTTGGCGAACTAGATCAGGCCCCGCACTATGAACACCAAGTTTTTGAAGATTAAAGGGGGAGTTAAAATGAATGAAACGATTGAACAAATTTTAGGGCATTATTCGGTACGTGAGTTTGAAGATAAGCCGCTTTCGGATGAGCAAATTACCTTGCTCGTGAAAAGTGCACAAGCGGCTTCTACTTCCAATTTTGTTCAAGCCTATTCGATTATCGGGGTAAGTGATAAATCGCTTCGCAGGGAACTAGCAAAAATTGCGAACAATACGGGCTACATTGAAAAAACGGGGCAATTTTTCGTTTTTGTCGCAGATTTAGCAAGGAATAAACGCATTGCGGAAGCATACAACGCTTCGGCCGATTCTTTAGAAACAACCGAGAAGTTTTTAGTGGCGGTTATTGATGCGGCGCTTGCGGCCCAAAATATGGCGCTCGCAGCCGAATCGATGGGGCTCGGGGTTTGCTATATTGGTGGAATCCGGAATGATTTGAAGAAAGTGTCGGAGCTATTGAACATTCCGGATTATGCGATTCCACTATTCGGTTTAACAGTGGGACAGCCCGTGCAAAATTCTGCGCCTAAACCGCGAATGCCAGAAGGGTTAATTTATCATGAGAACACCTATAGGAATAAAGAAAAAGAATTGTATTATGCGTATGATGAGATCATTCGTGACTATTACAAGGAACGAACTGGCGGCGCGCGCATTGAAGCTTGGACGGAACAAATTGCAAAAGGCATGAGCCAAAAAACGCGTATGGAATTGAAGGCTTTTATCGAAAGTAAGCATTTAGGAACAAAATAAAAAAAGCGTTAGTGATAAACTCACTAGCGCTTTTTTCGGTTCTATTACTGGTTTCGCTTGTTTCTAGCAGATTGAATTAAGTTCCAGATAATGAGAACTAAAATCACAACGAGGAGGATGTTAATTAAGCCACCTGCGATATGAAAAATCAATCCGATAAGCCAAACGACGAATAAAACGACAATAATTCCCCAAATGATACCTAACATATTAAAACCTCAAATCCTTTGATTGTACGTTAATTAGTACCACAATTTGGCATGCGCCAAACATTTTATAGGTTATGTTTCGTTCGAATCGTTTGTAAAAGTCCTTCTGTTCCCGCTGTGACAAGACGTTCTGTTTCATCGAAATCTCCCGTATAATACGGATCGGGGACGCTCGAACGGTCACTATTTGGTACAAAATCCATCAATTTATAAATCGAGGCTGAGCTGTTTGCACCGCCTAACGCTAAAATATCTTCTAAATTGGCATCGTCCATTCCGATAATGTAATCCGCCGTTTCAAAATCCGCTAAACTAATTTTCCGCGCGCGCATATGACTGAAATCAATTTGATGTTTTTCTAAAACCTTTTGCGTGCCGCGATGAGGCGGATTTCCTAAATTCCACGTACCCGTTGCCGCCGAATCGATTTCGAATTGGTCAGCTAAATGCGCGTCCTCCACCTGCTTTCTAAAAAAGCCTTCCGCCATCGGAGAACGACAAATATTCCCAAGGCATACAAAAATCACTTTAATCATGATGATTCTCCCTTCCATTCCTTCTCTAAAGTCGAAATATCAATACCGCAAGCTTGAAACTGCTGAAAAAGTTCGTTCACAAGAGCTTTTGGTAATTTTCGTCTAAAATATAAAATTTGATTTTCGAATAGCGTAAAAGCATTTTTCGCGTCACCTTCCAAAATAAGCGTCCTAATATGATGTAAAAACCACGGCTTATCTGCTTCGTCTTCAAGCAAGGTCAAAATTTTCCTTCTCCCATCAAAGTCTGCCTGAAGGAGCATCTGATCAAGTTTCGCGTGCCCATAAGTTGTCACATTTTCATATTCAAATGGCTCAAAGTAAAGCTGCGCTAAAAATGTATCAAAGTTTGCGGCAATCGTAAGCGTCTGCAAGGTTTCAAAATCGGCGTATAAAATGCTCGGCAAAGCCGTTTTATAATCAAAACCAAGATAGCGTTCGCCGTCCTTAGAAAAATAAATAATCTTTCCAGAAAGTGGATTTTCAGATGCTGCCGGAGGCTCTGTGATTAAATTGTGCAGGCCAAAAATTTGATAGACTTCCAGAAAATCAAAGCCATAAGATGTTGGCTCGCTCGTTTTAAAATGATTTTTTTGAATGAAGCCGCCATTTTGTTTCGCGATTAGTGCCCGGTACGCCGTAGGTAACTGAATTTGATTTGCCGCTTCAAACGCTTCGATGTCACGCGCTAAAGCAGGCGCCGTTTTGGATGCTAGCCACATTTTAAACACCTCCAAATTCCATTATGCTAAAGATTTTTAAACGTTGCAACAATAAATCGTTTAGGAAAATGATTTTGTGGTAAACTTAGATTGTGATACTTTCCACACTGGACAAAATGTGGGGATTAGTTTATAATAATTATTATATAATAGTAATTATAATTTAGGAGGAGAAAAGATATTATGAAAACAATTAACTCGGTAGATACAAAGGAATTCTTAAACCACCAAGTCGCTAATTTAAACGTATTCACGGTAAAAATTCACCAAATTCATTGGTATATGCGCGGACGCAGTTTCTTCACCTTACACGAAAAAATGGATGACTTATATAGCGAATTTGGGGAACAAATGGACGAAGTAGCGGAACGTTTACTTGCGATTGGCGGTAGCCCGTTCAGCACATTAAAAGAATTTTTAGACAATGCGAGTGTTGAAGAAGCACCTTACACGAAACCAAAAACGATGGAAGAGTTGATGGAAGATCTTGTAGGCACGTTGGAACTTCTCCGCGATGAGTATAAGCAAGGGATTGAGCTTTCTGAAAAAGAAGGCGATGATGTTACAAATGACATGCTAATCGGCTTCAAAGCAGAGATTGACAAACATATTTGGATGTTTAAAGCTTATCTTGGCAAAGGCCCTTTGGATAAATAAGGAGAGAAAGATGTGGCGCGCAGTCACATCTTTTTTTTTGCACAAATGATGTTATATAACAGAACTTGTATGGGAAAATTGTTATCTAACAAAATGTTTAAAGTTTTGCGAAAAGAGGTATAAAAAAATCAAGCATAAAAGCAGAATGCATGATTAATCATTAAAAATCTGCTAATCTAACTATAAACCATTAAGGAATGAGGAGTGAAATTATGGAAATCAAAGTGACGGAAAATGCCCAAAGCTGGTTTAAAGATGAGTTCGATGTATCAGGCGATAACGGTATTCGCCTTTTCGCTAAATACGGTGGCTCCAATAGTTCCTTGCATCCAGGTTTTTCAATTGGAGTTTCTGCTGCTGTCCCGAACGAAGCCGTTGTAACCGATCAAGAAGAAGGCATTCTGTTCTTTATCGAAGAACATGATTATTGGTTCTTCAAAGAGCACGACTGGGAAATTGACTATAATCCTGAAACAGAGGAAGTCAAATATTCCTTCACGGAAACGGTCAAGTAAATGCGAAGTTAATGAACTGCAAGCGTAAAGCTTGCAGTTTTTTTAGATTGACGCAAAACGTACGTTCTGTTAAGCTACTAAAACAGGGGGTTTTTACTAGATGAAAAAATTAGTAGTTTTATTTGCTGCACTACTCGTATTATCGGGTTGTAGCAACATGTCCATCGTTTCAGGAGAAGCGGAAAGCAAGGTTTCTTCGGAAAAGTTAGATGGCGCAAGTTTTACATTTTTTGACGTTGGTCAAGGGGACAGCACCCTAATTGAGGCGGACGACGGCACGACCATTTTAATTGATACTGGGCGGAGCGATGACAATCGCATTTTGACGTACTTAAAAGAAAAAAATGTCGAAAAAATTGATTTGCTTCTTTTGACGCATCCGCACGCCGATCATATTGGCAACGCCGATAAAATTATTCAAACATACAAGCCAAAGGAAATTTGGATGGACGGCTTAACTTTTAATAGCTCAATTTATGAGCGCGTTATTGATGCGGCGCTTGATTCTGGAGCGGCATATAAGGAACCCAGAACAGGAGATGAGGCGTCTTTTGGACCGTTTGAACTCTCCGTTTTAAGCCCAAAAACACTTAGTAACGATGCAAATAATGATAGTATTGCAATCAGGCTTACATACAAGGACATTTCGGCGATTTTCACTGGGGATGCTGAAAAGGGGCGCGAAGAGGAGATGGTGGACAGCGGCATCAACCTGAAAGCCGACATCTTAGACCTCGGGCACCATGGTTCTTCCACTTCAAACCAACCTTTTTTCTTGGATAAAGTAGAGCCGGAAGTAGCAATTTATTCTGCGGAAAAGGGGAACAGTTACGGGCATCCTCACGTCGAGGTTTTGGAATGGCTAAAAGAGCGAAACATTCAAACTTACGGAACAGATGTGAACGGTACGGTGACGATTACGACAGACGGACAAACGCTTAATGTGGCTACGGAAAAAGCGGGCACGCCCAAATCCGGAAGCAGTTATAAAGCGGATACGAAACAACGGGCAGAATCCAAAACCGACGAAGGAAAGTCGGAAGAAATGCCAACTTCCATCAATTTAAATACGGCTTCACTAGAGGAATTACAATTTTTACCGCTTATCGGTCCAGAACTGGCAGGCAAAATCATTGCGGAGAGGCCTTATGAAAAGGTTGACGATTTAAAACGGATTAACGGAATTGGTGATGGCATTGTAAGACAAATCAAAGCGCAAGGAATTGCGGTAACGAAGTAGGTGAACAGAATGGAAGCAGTGCTTGACCGAATTGAAGATGGCATCGCGGTGTTTCTTATAAAACCAGATGAAACGGAATTTGAAATCGCACAAGCTAAAATTCCAACCGACCTAAAAGAAGGCGACGCCGTTTTGATTGCAGAAGACGGTACGGTGACAAAAAATGAAGCAGCCACTGCAGCGGCCAAATCGCGTATCGCAGAAAAATTGGAACGCCTTCGGAAACAAAACAGGCGTTGACATGAACGTGTAAGCGCGGTATATTAATAAAAAATCGGACCTCTTTTCTTTGAAAAGAGGTCTCAGATTGTAAGGAAAACTCTAAACTGAAGCAAAACGTACCATGGCACAATCAGACTGAGGTCTTTTGAATAGGGGGATGGATTTTGGAAGAGCAAATTTTGACGTATTTAGAGGAAAATCAGGCGACGTTTGTGGCGATGAGTCACGCGATTCATGCGCGGCCGGAAATTGGGAATGAAGAGTTTTTTGCGAGTCAGCTTTTGGCGGACACACTTGAAAAAGAAGGTTTCACTTTGAAACGCGGTGTTGCTAGTCATGAAACAGCCTTTATTGCCGAAAAAAGCAGTGGAAAAAAAGGGCCTCGAGTTGTCTTTTTGGCGGAGTACGATGCGCTTCCTGGGCTCGGGCACGCGTGCGGTCATAATCTTATTGGAACGACGAGTGTATTTGCGGCGATTTCGCTTGCGCGTGTTTTGGCGGAAATTGGTGGAGATGTGCTCGTTTACGGTACGCCAGCTGAGGAAGGCGGGCCAAATGGCAGTGCGAAGGGAAGTTTCGTGCGCGAGGGATTATTTGCTAATATTGACGCAGCACTTATGATTCACCCAAATGGGAAAACACATGTTACGGTGCCAGCCCCGGCCGTTGATGTGCTTGATTTTGAATTTATTGGAAAGGCGGCACACGCGGCAACTAATCCGGAGGCAGGAATTAACGCGCTGGACGGCGTCATTCAATTCTACAACGGGATTAATGCGCTTAGACAGCATTTGCCAAAAGATGCGAGCATTCATGGTATCATAACGGACGGCGGTAAAGCGGCGAATATTGTGCCAGATTACGCGAAAGCGCGCTTTTTCGTTCGCGCCGCGAAGCGCAAGAACTTAAATACTTTAACCGAACGCGTTATCCAAGTCGCAGAAGGTGCCGCTTTACAAACCGGCGCTAAGATGAACGCAATTCGTATTCAAAACGGAGTTGACAATGTCTGGGTAAATAAGCCGTTTAATCACCTTTTCGCCGAGATTGCAAAGCAGTTAGATATTCCGTGCGATACAGATGGAGCTGGGGTCGGGTCGAGCGATGCAGGCAACGTCAGCCAAGTCATTCCAACCATTCACCCCTTTATTAAAATCGGACCAGAAACGCTCGTCGCTCACACAGATGAATTTCGCGAAGCAGCAAAATCAAGCGAAGGAGATAAAGCCCTTTTACTTGGGGCAAAATTACTCGCTTTGACTGCGCTACAACTTTACAAGGATAGCGACCTACTTGAAGAAATCAAACAAGACCAGTTGCGCCTTGCGAAATTAGAATAAAATAAGACGGAAGACAGTTGGCCAGTCTCGCCATCTGTCTTCCGTCTTATTTGGCGTGAGCTTTTAAGCATCAAAAATCGTTTTATTGCGAGCCGCGCCCATACCACAAATACAAAAAACGCCAAGTGCGAGCAGAAGAATGATGAGCGGCACCATAAAACTTCCTAGCCAGTCATGCAAAATGCCGAACAAAATCGGCCCACAAGCTGCAAGCAGATAACCAATTGATTGCGCCATACCTGACATATCCGCCGCTTCTTTCGCCGTGTTGGTCCGCAAATTGAAGAACATCATACAAAGACTAAAGGAAGTCCCCGAGCCAATGCCAAGACATACTATCGCAACAGCGAGCACCGCAAGATTTTGAATCGGTAGGAGCAAACCTAAAATGCCAAGAACCATCATTATCGCTGAAAATAAAACGAGTGCGCGCTGATTCTTCATTTTAAATGCAATGATAGGAACGATAAACGTGATAGGCATAATGCCAAATTGCATGAGCGAAAGCATAAAACCACCTTCAGCGCTAGAAAAGCCTTGTTCTTGAACCATGACAGGCAAGAATGCCACCGAAATGTAAAAGACAGCCGATTGAATTCCCATCATTGCCGCAATTTGCCACGCCATTTTAGAATGCCATACATTCCCCGTTTGACTTTGTTCCACTACATGCGTCTGTTCCAATTGGGCTCGTTTAGTTGAAAGTTGTGGCAGCCAAATTAAAAGGGCCACCGCCACAAAGCCCGCCCAAATAAAAAGTGTCGCCTGCCAATTGCCGCTGAGCTGAGTCGCAATAGGAACACTTAAACCAGAAGCAATCGCCGCAAATAAGTTCATTGAAATGGAATAAATTCCAGTCATCATGCCAAGTTGAAACGGAAACTCTTTTTTGATTAAACTAGGAATAATCACATTTCCAAACGCAATCCCAATCCCGATAAAAAGCGTGCCGACAAGCAAAAAAGTTAGATTGCCGATAGGACGAATGATACTGCCAAGTAAAATCATAAGTAGCGTATAAAAAACGAGTTTTTCAACCCCCGTTTTTTGACTAATTTTTGAAACAAAAGGAGAAATAAGCGCAAACGCAATGAGTGGCAGAGTCGTTAAAAATCCTGCTAGCGTATTCGAAATAGGCATGCTTTCGCGAATATAATCGAGCAGTGGACTGACAGCCGTGAGCGGCATCCGCAAATTGACAGCCACCAAAACGATGCCAGCCATTAAAAATATCTTTTGATTGCGTGCAACCTGTTTGTTTTCTAGCATAACCAATTAAAACCCCTCATCTGAAATTCGATTTTTGTAAAGTGAAATGTAGGAATCCACCTCATGTTGTGCTTTTTTGACATCTTGATGTGAAATAGCCTCAACTAATGCCTCGTGACTATTCAAACGATCTGCCTGAAGCAACGTCGAGTGCATAATGGAGGTGTGAATTTTATCAAATAAATGTGCATAAATATCCGTGAGGAGCTCATTTTTCGAACAAAGTGCCATAGTATGATGTAACGCCATATCCGCTTGAATAAATTCGTCAATGTTAGCCGCCTGCTGGCATTTTTTCACAAGCGCATAAAGCGACTCAAGATCAGCTTCCGTTCGCCTAGCACACGCAAGAGCCACAATTTCACTCTCCAGCGCATGCCTAGCTTCAAAAATTTCGAGCAAAGAAGACTTCGAAACACGCTCCTGCAAAACAGCTTGAAGCGGACTATTCGCCACAACAAACGTCCCGTTCCCTTGACGTACTTCTAAAAGCCCCATTTGGGATAAAGCTTGGACGGCTTCCCGGAGAGTATTTCGACTAATTTTCAAGTCTTCCATCAAATGTTTCTCACTCGGAATTTTATCGCCCACTTGCCATTCACCTGAATGGATTTTTTCTTCAATAAAGGTATAAACTTGCTTACTAAGCGTTGTTCGCTCAATTTTCGATTTCATAAAATCCCTCTTTCAATTAAAGGTAGGATGATAGGTTTATTGTAAAGGAATTTTAAATGGTTGTAAATAGCGATGAGGAAGGAGATGTGCTATCATTGAAAGTATTGAAGAGGAGGAATGGCGAAATGGAATGGTTCGCACAGTTCTTAAAGAAAGACACCCCGAGACGACTTTTTGTTTTTGTCATTCTTGGCGTGCTCATTTATTTAGTTCGCAGTATGATAGATTTAATTTTACTCACGTTTATCTTTGCGTTTTTAGTCACAAGGCTCGAAAATGTGATTTTAAAGCGCGTTCGAATTCCGAGACGACTCATTGTTATTTTTTTGTACATACTCGTTGCCGCGCTTTTATATATCGCGATTGTTTATTATTTGCCGATTCTTATCCAGCAAATTTCAGATCTCGTGAATATGCTCGTTGCCATGTATAACCAGCCGGGCGACAATACGATGGTAAATTGGATTGTGGATTTGTTGAAGCAATCGAATATACAGAAATATTTAGAAGCTAGCGTGGAATTTGTTATCGCATCATTATCAGGCATTGGTGCCATTGGGATGTCCTTTTTCTTAGCGCTCATTTTAAGTTTGTTTTTCTCGCTCGAAAAAGAGCGTGTCACGCAGTTTACATCACAATTTTTCACAAGCAAAATCGGCTTTATTTTTAAAGATTTCGCTTATTTTGGAAGCAAATTCGTTTCAACATTCGGTGTCGTATTAGAAGCGCAACTTCTTATTGCACTTGTAAACACATTTATTACGACGATTGCCCTCTATCTTATGGGCTTTCCGCAGCTTCTTAGCTTATCCATCATGGTTTTCGTACTCGGCATGATTCCTGTTGCAGGTGTCATTATTTCTTGTATTCCGCTTTCGATTATCGCGTATTCCATCGGCGGGTTTACAGATGTGTTTTATATCTTGCTCACTGTGGTCATCGTGCACGCCATCGAAACGTATATTTTAAACCCAAAATTAATGTCTTCAAAAACCGATTTACCAGTGTTTTATACGTTTATTGTGCTGATTTTTTCGGAAGCATTTTTCGGCGTTTGGGGGTTGATTGTGGGGATTCCAGTATTCGTATTTATTTTGGATCTTTTAGATGTGCGGAGAACGAGCGAAATACCACGTAAAAACTTTTTCGGTAGGAGGAAGAAAAACGATGATGCGTAAAATCACGGAAAACTACCCGTATGCACTACTTTACGATGCTGATCCATCAAAGGAAATCGTCGCAGATTACTTGGCACGCGGCGAATGCTACGGCCTTTTCGAGCATGAGCAACTCATCGGTACAATCGTTTTACTAAAAACCCGCCCCAAAACCATTGAAATCATGAACATCGCTATTTTGGAAGAAAAAAGGGGCTTAGGCTACGGAAAAAACCTCATTACGCAGGCGATTAATATCGCACAAAAATACGGCGCCAGAACAATTGAACTCGGAACAGGCAATTCCAGTGTGAGCCAGCTCGCGCTCTACCAAAAATGTGGATTCAGAATGACACATATCGAAAAAGATTATTTCACGAAACATTACCCCGAACCCATTTTCGAAAATGGCATTGAATGCCGCGATATGATTCGCCTATCCTTAAACTTGTAAAAGAAAAATCACGCCAGGCCGGCGTGATTTTTTGCGTTATCTTATCCGTTTGAAATCCATAAAAAGTCGCCGATAACAGCATCGACTTCCGGGTTTTCATGCAATTTGCTATGTTCAGCATTGCTGCCTTCAAAAACCTTTTCTTCATAGTTTAAAATATCCGAAAAAATGAATTTCCCAGAAAGCGCGCTTGAAACAGGGACGCTCCCATCACTTTTTGTGCCATCCAATTTATCACCAGCAATAGTGTATACTTCGAGCGATTTAGGAATCGATGCTTGATGTTGAATAAAATTCGCATAGCGTTCCGTTTCTGTTTTTGGTCCTGTATCCGTCAAATCATATGCGCTGTTACCAATTGCTAGCCCGTTTAGCGGGGCGCCAATTAAAACGAGCTTTTCAAGCGTCGGGTATGCGGCGTCATTTCCAGTTTGCTCCACATAATTTGTCAAACTAACGCCGCCCATCGAATGCCCGACTGCATTCATCTTTGTAATATGGTAGTCCGATTTTAGCGCTTTACCTACCGTTTTCAACCATTCCGTCTGATTGACCATCGAACTTTTATTATTTTCGAATAAAACTTGAATGAGTGGATTATGACTAAATTTGTCATAGTTACCCGTAATATCAAGTGTGCCGTCTGATTTAACCGTAATCACAAGTGATTTCGTTGCATCATTTTGTGATTCGAGTCTCTTTATCATGCCACCAAGTGAATTTTTTGTGCCTGCGTAGCCATGAACAAATAGTGTCGGAATAGCGATTTCACGAGGCTTTTTCACATCAGCTTTCGCTTTAACCGTTTGTTTCGCCTTATTGTCATCCGCATTCCGCTTATCCATCGTTTGAAAAATAAAACTAAAACCTAAAAAAAGGAGACAGAGTGCGAGTATTAAAAAGATGATTTTTTTCATATCGAAGAAATTCCTCCATTTTTATTTTCCAAAAAGAAATGGAATAACTTGCTTGTCAACAGCAGGGAGTTCGTGCATATTGCTATGCGTCGCATCCGGCTCTTCTATAACATGTGTCGTCACTTTTTGGTTTTTAAAAAGTGTTTTCCCATACAGTACGCTGTCCACTTTTACTTCCCCGTCACTGTTCGTGCCGTCTTCTATATTACCAGCAATAATCAAAATCGGGATATTTTCGGGTAAAACTTTCGCCATTCTCGCGGCAAAATTTGAATGGACTTTTTCCTCGTTTCGGATATCAACTTGCTCATCGCCGTTTATGTACTCTTCAGGGTAAAGTGGTACGGCCAAAAATACAACTTTATTAATGGTCGGGTAGTTTGGATCTTTCGAATACGATGCTAAATATGCCTCCCAGACACCACCGCCCATCGAGTGCGCCACTGCATTGAATTTTGTAATGTGTTGGTGCTTTTGCAAATAAGCCATTACCTTTTTCATCCACATCGCTTGCTGCGTAATAGTTGCGCGATTATTGTCAAATACAACATTAATAAGCGGATTCTTAGCGCTAGAGTTATATTCACCTTCTGTTGAAATTTCGCCAATTTTGCTGACATGGACAATCATCGCATCCGTTGCGACATGATATTTTTGGTCAAAACGGCGAATCATGCCATGAAGTGAGCGATCCGTTCCGTGATAACCATGAATGAAAATCGTTGGAACTCCAGTGCTTACAGCTTCAGGCCTTACTGGATTTAGCTGGATTAGCGAGAAAATCGCTCCTACAACACATAAAATCGGCACTAGATAAGCTAAGAAAATTCGCTTCATCATGCGAGTTCATCCCCCTAATTCAAAGTCTGATTTGATTATACATGCTTTTAAATGAAATTGCACTTACTTAAAAACTTGGAATAACAGAACATTTAATAGTATACTGAACTAGTAAGAGAGTTAGGAGGAGTTTATTTTGATTAAAAGAACAGGTGAAGTGGTTTTAACCAGTATCGGTCTAGCTTTATCTCTCATTTTACAAGGCCTCATGACCTACTATGCTTTCGCTTTTGTAAACTCAACTGCTACACAAAGCGGGCGTGAGATATTTATAGCAAACTATGAAGAAACATTACAGAAATCGGGGATAAGTTTGGCTGATGCGCCGTCCAGTACGCAGTTAATTGATGTGCTAGGCAAGTATTCGATTTTTCTCCTTGTCTCTTTAATTGTAGTCATCATTTTAACAGCACTAGGCTTTATTTTCATTGTTGGCAATAAAAAGCCCGTTCTTGCCGGCTTCTTATTCCTATTCGCGGGTCTTTTCGTTGTCGCATCAACTTTCTTGGTAGGCTTCATTCCAGCCTTGCTATTCCTGATTGCGGCAATTATGTGTTGGGTACGCAAGCCAAAAGTTAGCCCATTTGATTCATTTTAAGCACATATACATAACAAAAACGGTACTTTTTAAGTATCGTTTTTGTTTGAAAAAATTTCCAAACGGGAAAGAATCAAATGGATAATAAGGAGGTGCGGGTTTTGCGAAAAAAATCTAGCTTAGCGCTAATTGGTGCCGTTTCTGGAGCTGTGGTTGGCGTATTATCTTATATCGTTTACCGGCAACGAACGAATGATCCTTTTGACAGTGTGAATGACATTCGAAAGAAATATGAAGAGGAAGAAGAGAAAGAAACCGAAATTGAGGCAGAAAATATGGTATCCGAAGGCGCGATGTCAAGCGTAAATTATGCAAATAGGTCGCAAGAGTAATAGTGAAAAGTGGTATTAACGTTTGTTTAATGCCATTTTTTTCTTGTTTTTTTTAGCAAAAGGGAAGTAAGCCTATAGTCTGATTTGAAGTTCCTTCTATAGTTGCTTATTTTTGTTGAAAATTCGCGTTATGATGGATACAGTTAAAGTAAGGAGGCAAAAATGATGAGAGGCATAATCATTGCGATACTCGTTGTCATCTTAATTGGTCTAATCTTAACGCTATTATGGCCTGCAATTATGGCAACACTCGGAGCCGTTTTAGGTTTCTATTCGCTTAAAAAATTACTTGAAACAAAATCAGTCGGTGAAAAAGTCGTATACGGTATACTTATTGGTATCGGAGCCTTAATGATTCTTACAAATTTAAAAGGCGCAATTGTTGTCCTAGTCATTGCAGCAATTGTTTACTTCCTAACTAAAAATAACCGTAATAAACGAAATGATAACAACGATACATTTGATTACCCATATAACAAATAATTGGAGGAGAACAAAATGGCAAATTTCTTTGATAAAATGAAAGAATGGAATAAAGAGGTCACTAAGAAAATTGATGAGCGCGCTGAAAAACGTCGCAGTTCGGTAACATATTACATGGATAAAACAAAAGCTGAAATGAAAGACGCAGAACGCATGGTTGAAAAACAACGCGAGTTAAAATCCTTATTTTATAAAGAGTATAAAGAAATGGAAACTTATGTTGAAAAGCGCCGCCGCCAAGTAGAAATTGCTGAGGAAGCTGGCGAAACTAAGCTTGCTGAATTTGCAAAAGCAGAAGTGGCACAATACGAAGAACAATTAGAAACAACAAAAGGTCACTATGAACAAGCTTCCAAACAATTAGAAGATTTAGAGCTCCGCATGCATGAAATGCGCTTAAAATGGAAAAACTTAAAAACACAACACTTAGCTGAAATGGCTGAAAAAAATGCTGCTGAAACTTCAGAAAAAATGGACAAAGTAATCCATGATATGAGCTGGGGCAGCGTTTCTGACTATCACGAAGCACAAAAACAACGCGATCTAGCTGAAGAGGCAAACAAAAAAGCAGATATGGCTAAAGAACTTTCGCAATCCTTTGATGAGCTGATGGATGAACTTGAAAAGAAAACAGCCAAAAGCAAAGAAGTTATTAAAGATAAAGCGCAAGACTTTACAACGATGGTAGATGACATCATCGAACGCGAAAAACAAAACTTCAAGAAAAAAGATCAAGCATCCATGGAAGAACTTCTAAATGATCTTGAAAAAGAATCCAAGAAAAAAGAAAAGGACGACAACAAAGAAGTCTTAATTCCGGAACTTGAGAAAAAAGAAGAAGAAAAAAATAAAGACAAAAAATAATCATCGAAACGTATCAAGCTAAAACCACCTTACTAGGTGGTTTTTTAGTTGCTTAAATTCTCTCTTTAAGGGTAAAAAGAAAAAGGATAAGTTGCTTTTTTTGAAAAAAGCGGTATAATAATTGGTATAGACCGATTGAGAATAGGAGGCTTTCGTAATGACTGTAAAAGTAATTACAAATGCAACAATTTATACAGGAAAACTCGTTTTGGAAGATGCTTACATGCGTTTCGACAAACAAGTAGAGGAAATTGGTTCCATGAGTAACTTTAAGCCAAATGGCGGAGAAGAAATCATCGATGCCAAAGGACAAAAAGTTGTCCCCGGTTTTATTGATGTTCACTCACATGGTGGTTACGGTCATGATGCGATGGACGCTGATCCAGTAGCACTCAAAAAACAAGTTCGTGGCATGTTAAACGAGGGAATTACAACGTATTTTCCTACAACGATGACGCAGTCGCACAAAAATATTGAAGCAGCATTAAAAGTAATTGGCGAAGTAGCAAAAGAGGAGCCAGTTATCGGTGGTATTCATTTAGAAGGTCCATTCGTTTCTGTTGTATTTAAAGGTGCTCAACCTGAAGAATACATCCAAGCTCCAGACCTTGAACTGTTCAAAAAATGGTATGACATTTCAGGCGGGCTAATCAAAGTGGTGACGTATGCCCCAGAACATGAAACCTCTCCTGCTTTTGAAAATTTATGCCAAGAACTCGGTGTTGTTCCTAGTGTCGGGCATTCCAATGATGTGCGCGAGCATTTGAAAACCAGTAAGGCAACCCATGCGACACACCTTTACAATGCCTGCCACCGAATGACGCACCGCGAACCTGGTGTTCCGGGTCACGTTTTACTCGAGGACGGCATTCAGGCGGAGCTTATCGTTGACGGCATTCATGTTAACAAAGACATGGTTAAGCTAGCCTATAAAATGAAAGGCGCACACGGTATTTCACTTATCACGGATTCGATGCGTGCGAAAGGGATGCCAGAAGGGAAATCTGAACTCGGTGGTCAAACGGTTATCGTGAAGGATAAACAAGCGCGTCTTGAAGACGGAACACTCGCTGGAAGTGTGCTGACTTACGACGATGCTTTCCGCAACATGATTAAATTTACGGGCTGCTCAATTGAAGAAGCGGTACTTATGAGTTCCGTCAATCAAGCAAGAGAGTTTAATTTAATCAAAAAAGGTGGTCTTGAAGCAGGGAAAGACGCTGACTTTAACCTTTTTGATGATGCCCTAAACTTAACTGCCACATATTCTTATGGTCAAAAAAACGTTTAATTGAGAGGAAGAAGTAAACATGCAACTTATTAAAACAGCAGACAAACTAGAAGGTTCTAAAAAAGGCCTAGAAATTATTGAAACAGCAATCCGAAATGGTTCTGTGAAAACGTTAGGGCTTGCAACAGGAAGCACACCTGAATTGTTTTACGGAGAATTCATTAAAAGTGACGTTGATACAAGCGATATTACAACTGTAAACTTAGATGAGTATGTAGGTCTTGCAGCAGACGACCCAAACAGTTATCATTACTATATGAACGAGTTACTATTCTCTAAACGAAAATTTAAAGATAGTTTCTTACCTGACGGCGAAGCAACAGACGCTGAAGCTGAATGTGCACGTTACGAAGAAATTTTAAATACGCACCCAGTAGACATTCAAATTTTAGGTATTGGAACAAATGGTCATATTGGTTTTAATGAACCTGGAACTTCTTTCGATTCTTTAACGCATAAAGTTCTTTTAACAGAATCTACGCGTGAAGCAAATAAGGTTCACTTTGAAAAAGAAGAAGATGTACCAACACATGCTTACTCCATGGGGATTAAATCGATTATGAATGCGAAAAAAATCATTTTGTTTGCGTTTGGAGAATCTAAAAAAGAAGCGATTAAAGCAACTATAAACGGATCTGTAGATGTAAACTGCCCAGCTTCCGTATTACAAAACCATCCAGATGTGACAATTATTGTGGACGAAGAGGCGGCTTCACTTCTATAAAAAAGAGGGCTGAAAAATGATCGATAAACAATCGGGAATTCCAATTTACATTCAAATCCAAGCCGAAATTAAACAAAAAATTGAGGCGGGTGTTTGGCAGGTCGGGACAGCAATCCCGGCCGAACGCCAACTGGCAGAAATGTTTCACGTGAGTCGTATGACGGTTAGGCAAGCCATCCAAGGTCTTGTCGATGATAATATTTTGCAAAGGCGCGTCGGGGCTGGCACGTTCATTGCGGAAAAGAAATTGACTGAACGACTCGAAGCAGTAACAAGTTTCACTAATTTAATGTTGCAGGCAGGAAAGAAGCCTTCCACGCGCATCGTTTCTTACGGTATTCGGCCTGCTAGTACGCAGGAGCAAGAAGCACTAGCAATACCAGAAAAAAGCAATGTTATGAAAATTGAACGGATTCGTTACGGAGACTCAGTTCCCATTTTATTCGAAGTAGCAACAATCCCTGAAAATATTGCGGCGCTTCTTACAAAAGAGGACATTATGAATTCGTTGTATGAAGCGGTGGAAACAAAAATTGGTCAGCAAATTGGTGAGGCAGAACAGACTATGGAGGCAGCGCTTGTTTCAGAAAAGGTTGCGCCCTATTTGGATGTAAAACTAGGTTCACCGGTTATGAAACTCAGACAAATTACATTTTTAGAAGATGGTCGACCATTTGAGTTTACTCGCTCGCAATATGTGGGGAGTAGATTTCAGTTTGTAGCTAAAGTTAAACAATAAAAAGAACTTCCTCACGGAAGTTCTTTTTTTGTCTTATTTCATTTCAAGATTTTTAGCTAGTTCATCGTGCAGGCGTGCTCGTTCGGCGTCGGATACGACATAGTACCACGGGCCGCCATCAACACGGCTACCTTCACCTTTGACTTGGAGGTTTTCAATATTAGATAGTGCGCCGCGATAATCTTTCGCGATACGTGTAATATCGTTCATTGTAAAGTCGGTTTGAATGTTGTCGCCAATGGCATTTAAAATGCCGTCAAAGCGCCAAATAATACCTGTACTTAATGCTTTCTCAGCAACAGCAGACATAACTTGTTGTTGCCGTTTTTGACGCCCAAAGTCGCCTTCTGCATCAGTTTTACGGATTCGTACATACGCTAACGCATCTTCACCGTCTAAATGAATTTTTCCTTTGTTAAACACCTTTTTGCTACCATCAGCCGATTGTGAGGCAAGCGTCAGACCGTCTTTATCATTGACAACATCAATACCACCCACCGCATCGACTAAATCGCGGAAGCCTTCCATGTTAATCTTGATGTAATAGTTGAATGGAATGCCGTTTAGAAACTGTGTTGTTGTAGCGTCCGTCATTTTAACACCGCCATAAGCATAGGCCGCATTAATCTTATGCGGATTTGAATCGTATCCAGGAATGGTGGTTTTTGTATCACGCGGGATACTCAACATTTGAATTTTATTTGTATTCGGGTTTACAGTTGCCGCAATAAGAGTATCTGAACGCCCTTTATCACCAGCGCGTTCATCGACGCCTAGAATTAAAACAGAAAAGGGTTGTTTCTTTTCTAAATCAACACTAGCGTTTTCTTTTCCTTCAATTGGGGTATGAATTTTATTAAAGGTTGATGTTGTTTTCCAGTAAGCGTAGCCTAAGTACCCAGCAATTCCGAGAACAAGAACTAGCAAGATTGTAAGAAATATTTTTAAGCCTTTGCGCTTTTTCTTTTTATTAGATCGCAAATTGTTCATCCTTTCTTATTCAATACTTTCATTTTAATACAAATTAAGTCTAACGTCAGCTTTTTTAGGAAAAAGTCGAAAAATCGACACAAATTTTAGCATTTAGTATAAAATTAGTTTACTAAGCTTTAAAGAAGAGCTTAAGATTTAGGATTTACGTTGTTTTTTTAAGCATAACGACGTATAATAAGTACAGAATTTAATGTAGGGGAGGCCTTGCCTTGTTACCTTCGATTGTTATCCTTTGTCTGATTGCATCAATCGTGTTAACGCCGCTAGTGCGACAAGTCGCTTTATATTTTGATGTGACGGATAAACCGGATAAAAGACGTGTGAATGTACGACCAATTCCTAGCCTTGGTGGTCTGGCTATTTACATAAGCTTTTCAATTGGGCTTTTTTTACTCCCGATTGATAAAACCTTCATTTGGCCACTTTTTCTAGCTGGTACGATGATGATGCTAACAGGATTTATTGATGATTTATTTGAAATTAAAGCACGCTATAAATTAATTGGCCAAGTTTTAGCCGCGTTTATTATCGTTTTTTGGGGCGGAATTTCCATAGAATTTATTAATCTGCCATTCGGCGGGGAAATTCATTTTGGCATTTTCAGTGTACCGCTAACGATTTTATGGATTGTTGCCATCACGAATGCAGTCAATCTTATTGATGGTTTGGACGGTTTGGCAGCGGGTGTTTCTACAATTGCGCTGGTTACAATTTTAGGCATGGCCTTTATTATGTCAGACCCAATTGTTATTTCGATTGCCGCAATTTTAATTGCAGCAACTTTAGGTTTCTTACCATATAATTTTAATCCAGCGAAAATCTTTATGGGCGATACGGGCGCGTTATTTTTAGGCTTTATCATTGCTGTATTATCGGTGATGGGCTTTAAAAATGTTACGTTTGTTTCCCTGATTGTGCCAATTTTAATTTTAGGTGTGCCTATCTCGGATACGATTTTTGCGATTATTAGAAGAGCTGTCACCAAACAGCCGATTGCAATGGCCGACAAATCGCATATTCACCATCAATTGATGAATTTAGGCTTCACACATCGGCAAACCGTTATTTTAATTTACGCGATTGCAGCACTATTTTCACTGTTTTCATTCATTTTTACTATGTCAACGATTTGGGGCTCCATCTTGCTGATGGGCGTACTTCTTCTCCTCGTTGAAATCTTTATTGAATCGCTCGGCTTAATCGGTCAAAACTACCGACCAATCATGAAACTACTACGAATTGAACAAGCACGCGATGATGACAATGAATCTTAAAAAGCTAGGCTTCCCTCGGGGCCTAGCTTTTATTTTGGCGAAAACAACATACTTGCGAAGTATTGCCCGTATGGCAGACTTGTGATACATTATTCATTGTAAGTTAAAAGGAGAAGAGGAGAATTAAATATGGAAATTATTGCGACAGCAGAATCAGCACTGCAAGCCGAAAATTTGCTTCGCGCCGGAGTCGATACGCTCTATATTGGAAATAGTCGTTTCGGCCTTAGATTGCCAGCTTCTTTTTCAAATGAGGAATTAGAAGAAATCACGAACTTAGCCCATTCTTTTGGGAAAAAGGTGATTGTGGCGGTGAACGCTTTGATGCACAATGAGCACGTCGAAGAGATTCCGGCATTTTTAAAAGCGCTTGATAGAATGGCGGTAGATAAAATTGCTGTAGGGGATCCAGGCGTTATTTTGATGCTTGAAGAGCTGGAATTATCTGTGCCATTCATTTATGATGCGCAAACTTTTGTGACGAGCGCCGAACAAATTGATTTTTGGGTAAAACAAGGGGCTACTGGTGCGGTACTCGCACGCGAATTAACTCGGCCGGAAGTCGCGCAAATTGCGGCACGCCTAGATATTCCCGTAGAAGTGCTTGTTTACGGGCCAACTTGTATTCATCAATCGAAACGAAAGCTTGTCACGAATTATTATAATATAGTTGAGCTTGACGAGAGTGCTGACAAGACGCGGGGGCTTTATTTACGAGAGCCAAATGATGCGGACAGCATGTTGCCGATTTATGAAGATGAAAATGGAACGCATATTTTTAGTACAGAAGATATTAGTATGATGCCCTATTTGGAGGAGCTTTTTGACGCTGGTGTGACAACGTGGAAGCTCGATGGGATTCTTTTGCATGGCGCGGATTTTGTTGCGATTGCGAAGCTTTTTGTGGAAGCAAAAGAGGCGCTCATGGCGGGGAATTTTATTGCGGAAACATTTGTTAACCGTTTAGCAAATCTGGCTCCAGATACACGTGAACTAGGTGCTGGGTTTTATTTGAAAAATCCGGATGAAGTCAAGTAGGGGGAATATTGATGAAGACAACATTAAAAAAACCTGAGGTGCTTGCGCCAGCGGGGAATTTAGAGAAGTTGAAAATTGCGATTCGCTACGGAGCGGACGCTGTATATATTGGTGGACAGGCATTTGGGCTTCGCTCACGTGCCGGAAATTTTAGTTTTGAAGAAATGCAAGAAGGCGTAGAGTTTGCACATGGTCACGGGGCAAAAGTTTATGTCGCAGCGAATATGGTTGCCCATGAGGGAGATACAGAAGGCGCGGGTGAATTTTTCTTAAAGCTACGCGACATTGGTATTGATGCAGTTATCGTGTCCGATCCTGCGCTCATTCAAATTTGCTTTGATAGCGCGCCGGGACTTCCGGTTCACTTATCAACGCAAGCATCGGCCACGAATTACAAAACGCTTGAATTTTGGAAAAAAAGAGGGCTTGAGCGTGTCGTTTTAGCGCGCGAAGTCAGCATGAAAGAAATTCGCGAAATCGGCGAAAATACGAATGTTGAAATGGAAGCTTTTATCCACGGAGCGATGTGTATTTCTTATTCAGGTAGATGTACACTTTCGAATCATATGGCGAATCGTGACGCAAACCGCGGTGGTTGTGCGCAAAGTTGCCGCTGGAAATATGATTTGTTTGAGATGGACCACGGAAAACCACAAAACTTGGTGGACGACGACGAGGAGCCATTTTCCATGAGTGCAGTGGACTTGTCAATGATTCGCTTTATTCCTGACATGGTGGATGCTGGCGTCGATAGTTTGAAAATCGAAGGCCGAATGAAGTCCATTCATTATGTGTCAACGGTTGCGAGTATTTACCGGAAAGTGGTAGATGCTTACTGCGCAGATCCGGAAAACTTTGAGTTTGATCCAGCGTGGGAAGACGAGCTTTGGAAAGTGGCGCAGCGCGAACTTTCAACAGGGTTTTTCTACAAAGAACCAACAGAAGATGAGCAGCTTTTCGGAAAGACGCGGAAAATACCGCAATATGCTTTTGCCGCGCAAGTGCTTGATTATGATGAAAAAACGAAGATTGCAACCTTGCAACAGCGGAATAATTTCGGCGTCGGTGATGAAATTGAATTTTACGGGCCGAGCGATACGGGCTTTAAACAAGTGGTGCGTGAAATCTGGAATGCAGACGGCGAAGCAATTGACCGAGCACCAAATGCAATGATGACCGTTAAAATGGTTGTAGATAAACCAGTGGAAGCATTTTATTTTATGAGGAAGAAGAAATAAAAAGGATGAGGATATCTGTTATGGATATCTTCAGCTTGTAGAAAAACTCTAAACTTAAGCCAAACAAAACATACTACGCACAATCAGACTGATGACAAATGGTGAGATTTTCATGGATTGCCGAGTACCGCACCGGAGCGGAGGCAAGAACTACGAAGATTGCTGTTTGTCACCAGTCTGATCTTTTTTTGTATAAAAAAGCCTAAACGATAGATTTAGCAATCTTTTGTAATTTTTATTTTGAAATAAAATCGGTCTGTTTTGAGCCTAAATCTCCATAGAATGGACACTATTTTTCAGAATTTTTGTGCTATACTAAAAATGCTGCAGCGATTCATGGTTTTATAGGAGGAACGAAATGAAAAAGATTTTGTTTGGAATGTTGTTATTTTGCCTAGCGATGGTCGTATCTGTACAAGTTTCTTATGCAAATGGCGTTAATACTAAGCATATTTTTAGTATCGAAGACCCCACTTGGATTAGAAATTCAGGTATGAGCAAGGGAGTGAATCACGATAGGCAAGATTTAGGTTTTATTTTACAAGCTGGGAAAGTTTTAAAAGTTCGTCAAACAAATCCAAATTTTGGGCGTACACTTAAGTTATCATTACTAGGCAACGATTCACAATTTGAAAAATCGGTGAATGTTGGAACAAATTGGGTGACCATTAGTAGCTCAAAAAGTTTAGTGCCTTTCATTGATACACCGTTTGGAGATACAAGTGCTACCATTCAGTATGAGGTCGTTTCAAATGAAGCACAAAAACCGTTACCTACCTACAAGAGTCAAAACAGCGAACGAGATTTCTTCAGAATGTGGGATCAATTTAATAGTGAATATGCGCTAGTTCAAGGAAAAGATTTTCAATTGTTCGTTCCGAAAGGGGACAAAGAAAAACTTAGAAATATGAGAGATTTCAACTCTTTGGACGCATTAATTGGGCATTATGAAAAACTATTTAAGATGTATAATCAAATTGCTGGTTTTGACGGATTGACAGCTTACAACAAGAATTCTGCCAACCGTTATTTCTTGAAAGCCGATGCAAACGGTCCTGGTGGAGCTTATTATAGTTGGAACTGGACCGCGATGACCAGTCCTTCGATTGAGTCATGGCTAAAGGAAGCTGACTGGGGACAGCTTCATGAAATTGGACACGGCTACCAAGCTGGATTTGATAGCAAGGGAATGTATACTGGGGAAGTATTCAATAATTTATATGGCGTTCAATATCAGTATGAGCACTACGGAAAAGCGGCGGATAAAAATGGTTGGCTTTTCGACTACGGAAATAAGAAAGCAGTTGAGGAAGGTTTGTATGAAAGTTTAATTGAAAAAAATGGGACATATGAATCTGTTGGGCTTAGGGAAAAGTTAATTTTACTTACGATGCTTAGACAAAAAGCGGGAAATGATGCGTTACCTGCCATGTATCAAGGTTACCGCAAAGCTGCAAACGAACCTGACTTTAATCCAGAAGCCTACGCATTGCCAGATTTATTTAATGAATATTATAGCCAATATAGCCAGCTAGATTTCTCACCAGTTTTAGAGAAATGGGGACTGACATTAAGTGGAAATCAAGAGTTTGTGAACCGTGCGAAAGGTTATCCAGCCGTGGCTTCGCTTGCTCATATTGTACCTAAAGATAAGCTTGCCAGTGCACGGAATTTACTTGATGCTAAGCTACTCATTACATCGAATTTTGAGATGGTCAAAAATGAAGAAATTGCATCGCTTGGTTTAAAAGGCGATTTAACGCTAACATTAAAAGCTGATAATATTTCAGATTTAGTTGGAAGCAAAATTCGTTTGAAAGATGGAACTAGGACGGTTCAAGAAAAAGTAATTAGCAACGGGTCAATGACTTTTACGAGTGTTCCAAACGGCGTATACAGTCTAGAAGTGGTTGGTAGTCAGGCGGACAAGTATGACGTTAAGACATCATACGTATATGTAAAAGAAGCGAAAAACAATGCAAATATTTCTTTGACTAAAATTAATAAAAGTTTTATTGGCAACCAAACGATTCAATTTTTAGGACTTAGCAATCAACCTTTTGCCAGTTTTCAAACTGATGTAAACCAAGGAATTGCCAAGCTTTCAGTTGTTTCAAGTACGCCGCATAGCTATTTCGGAAATCGGAAATACACAGAAATTACCGTTAAAAATGCATCGGGTGCAGTTCGCTATCACAAAATAATAAACGGTACTAATGCTTCGACTGGGATAGATGAATTTGCTTTTAGAGAAGGGGATCGTGTAGAGGTTTATCACGCGGAAACAGCAGGAAGACTCGTTTCAAAAGAAAGTATTGTTGATTCGTCAAGGAGTGATAATGTGTGGGTGATGACGAAATGGGGATTAAAAAATCAACAATTACAAAATAACGCGGAACAAGATTTTCAAAAAAAAGTGGTAGCAATAGGTGATGCGCTCCTGAAAGACGAAACAATGAAAGCTGCGCCGCTCTCACTGGTTGAGGGCAAGAAACATCTACTTGTGGCCATTCAGTCGCTTACTGAACCGGCTAAAACGGAGTATTTGCAGAAATATAAAAATCTTTTTCCCGGGAAAGAAGAAAAGAATTTCGTGAATGATTATGTGTATACATTTAAAGGGTGGGGGAACCATCTTATCGCGACAATGAATGTGTCGCCAAAAGATATGCAAGCAACTGTTGCGATTAATGCCAACATGCCACATTCTTACTTTGCAAGCTCATATGCCTCCATTACGATTTTAGATAGAAATGGTCTGGAAAAATATACGAAAGATTTTGTAGGCACAACGAATTATCCAGCAAGCACAACTCAGATTCACTTAGCTGAAGGGGATTACATTAAAGTCACGCATAAGGAATCGGGTTCACGCTTAACAATTCAAGAGAAGACGCACCAAACTTTCTTGAAAAAAGGGGATTTAATTACGTATCGTATGACTAACACTGGCTTAGAAGAAGTGAGTACATCAGAAATTCCAGTGCCTAAAGCTGCCGGCTACGACTTTCAATATGTGTTGAAGGGATTAAGTAATCATGTTGTTGCGACGATGAACGTTTCGCTAACCGACATGCAAGCAACTATTTTGGTAACGGGGAATCGTCCACATGATTACTTCACAGCTTCATATGCCGCGATTGATATTGCGGATAAAAATGGAACAAGGAAATACCGCCAAGATTATTATGGGACAACAGATTATCCTACGAAAACAACGCGCATCAATTTGGCAGAAGGCGACCGCATTAAAGTAAGTCATCGTGAGGCCGCTAGTAGACTAACCATTCAAAACATGCAAAACGGTAGTTTATTAGAGAAAACGAACCTTACTACTGTTTATATTGTTAAAAAAACAGGTTTAGAATTAGTTAAATGATTTTGCGAGCCGATTCCAATTTTTGGAATCGGTTTTTTATGCACAAAAAAAGAGCGGTACACGACTCGTTACCGCTCTGATTTAATATTTTTAACCGATATACTGCCAAACAATTTCACCGTCTTTTAATTCGACGGGTGTTACTTTTTGTTGGAGGCGCCACTTTTTCATTTGGCGTTCAATTTGGCATTGTGATACGTTGTAGAATTGCGCCATTGAGTGGGAACTTGTTACTTTAACGAGCTCAATGTATTCTTCCATCGATGGCTTTTCTTCTGGTTCAGGGAAATGGTTTAAAAGCTCGGATAAAATATGGACATAAATATCATAACGATGTAGGCCTGTAATTTTCAGACCGGCATCTTCAATGTTGCGATTAAAGAAAACAACCGTTGGATTTTCGGTAATCTCCATTTCACGCGCCACTTTTTGATCCCCGATATAGGAGCGTTTAGCGATGTTCGAACTAAAGTCTTTACGGAACTCGGTTAAATCAAGTCCAGTCGAACGTGCTTTTTCAAAAAGGAGGCTTTCATTTGAAATATCTTCTTCGTTCACAAAATAAGCTTCTTGAAGTTTGCGTAAAAACGAGATTCCAAGGTTTTTTCCTTGAAGTTCAGCTGCTTTAACGGCAAGACAAGAAACATAGGAGCGATGAGCAAGCATTTGTTGTTCTTTCAAAGGAAGATTTTCTTTGGAACGCTTTTGCTTACGCATGAAAGTTTGAAGATTATTATGAAGAATATATCTTAATTTAAAATAGTTACCATATTCCATTTGCAGGCGCCGAATGTTTGCTTCCATATCGAAACAGTCTTTACAGGCTGGATCGAAAAATAAATAAATCTCAATCGGCTTACTATTTGCGATGGACGTATAATATAAATTTTGATTAATCATTTTTAATCACCTGATTTTTAATTTCTGACATAAATTCGTTGTCATAGTCTTTGTACCAGTGTGAAAATGTTCTTTAGCATTTGCTGATACACTTTTTATCTATACTCATTTTAGCAGTCACCTAATAAATTAACAAATAATTGTACCTGAGAAAACAGAAGAATTTGCATAAGTTTAATAAAATCGCCATATTTACCGCTTAATTTTATTAATTTATATCACTTTTATATGTATAGTTATAAAAGCGTTCGATTTTATTTAAAGCGGGATGGGGAGAAATACGGTTTTTCTCTAAGAAATGATTGAAAATTTCTTGTCCTTTTTCAAAATCGGAAACTTCATATTCTAAATCAAAATCAATTTTGTCGCCGTAAAAATTTTTATCGAATACTAAAAGGCCTTTTTTGTAGGCGACTTCTGCGCGTCTTGTTTTTAGGGAACCAAAATAGTGTAAGTCCTCATGGGACACGTTTAGTGTGGCTAATTTATCACGGACTGGTCCGGTTGGAATATTGGCGCCGTCAAAAATGGCTTTTGCTTGGTCACTACCTAAAAGTTGTGAGGTTTCAAGTAGGCCATCGCCTTGTGGGGTTTTGAGTGTCATTTCAAAGTGCGTTCCTTTTTGGCGAATGCGAAGGGCACTAAGGCGCTGTTTTAGAGCAAAGTCTTGTGTATCGAGATAATAATTTGTTTGCTCGAAAAAATCGGTTTCTTTTAAGCGAAATAAATCGCAAAGGGTTTCATACTCGTTTTCAGACAAAAGATTACGGAACTCGATTTCCAGTTCTTCCATGGGCATTTTCCTCTTTTCGTGCTTTTCTTCTATAGTAACATAATGAGGAAAATATGGTAAAATAAGAGGGTATGAATAAAAGTTCAGTCTATGAGGTGAGTTTTTTGAACCATTGGGAAGATTTTTTGGCACCGTATAAGCAGGCTGTCGATGAATTAAAAGTGAAACTGAAGGGAATGCGTGCGCAGTTTCAGCTTGAAAATAACCATTCACCGATTGAGTTTGTCACAGGACGGGTAAAGCCGATTGCGAGTATTTTAGATAAAGCGAATCAAAAAAATATAGCGCTAGATCGTTTGGCGGAAGAAATGCAGGATATTGCGGGTCTACGTATGATGTGCCAATTTGTTGATGATATTGAAACGGTCGTTCATTTGCTTAGACAAAGGAAAGATTTTCGGATTGTGGAGGAACGTGACTATATTGCGAATAAAAAGCCGAGCGGTTATCGTTCGTATCATGTGGTGATTGAATATCCGGTGGAAACAATTAGTGGCGAGGAAAAAATTCTTGTCGAAATTCAAATTCGGACGCTGGCGATGAATTTTTGGGCAACAATTGAACATTCTGTAAACTATAAATATCAAGGGGAGTTTCCAGAAGCGATTAACACGCGTTTGAAACGTGCGGCGGAAGCGGCTTTTCAACTTGATGAAGAGATGAGCCAAATTCGCGAAGAAATTCAAGAAGCGCAAGTTTATTTTTCGAAAAACAAAGATGTGCCGAAAAGTAAGACGCAAAGTCATCATGAATTGCCTAAAAAATAGTGAACGATAAAAGGAGAATGCACAGTGAAATATGTGATTACATCGAAAGGGGACGAAAAGTCCAATTTACTTAGGCTAACGATGATTGCTGCTTTTGATGAATACGAAATGGAGTATGATGCGCTAAATCCAGAAATTGTCATTTCCATCGGTGGTGACGGGACGCTGCTCGCTGCTTTTCATGAATATGAACATCGCTTAGACCGAACGGCGTTTGTTGGGATTCACACGGGGCATTTGGGCTTTTACGCAGATTGGCGCCCGAACGAAGCGGAAAAGTTAGTGGAACGCATTGCAGAAGGCAAATATGATAAAGTATGCTATCCGCTCTTAAAAACGACCGTCCACTACGAATTAGGGAAAAAAGAAGCCGTTTATTTAGCTTTAAATGAATCCACGATAAAAAGTTCCGGGGGTCCCTTTGTCGTTGATGTTATGATTAATGAAAGTCATTTCGAGCGCTTCCGCGGTGACGGGCTATGCATGTCCACGCCTAGTGGCACAACAGCCTACAACAAATCGCTTGGCGGCGCCCTTATGCATCCATCTGTCAAAGCCATGCAGCTTACGGAAATGGCTTCCATCAATAACCGCATTTACCGGACGATTGGAAGTCCGCTTGTTTTCCCAGAACATCATCAAGTGAAATTAAAACCAGTAAATGACAAAGACTTTCAAATTTCAGTGGATCATTTAAGTATTTTGCATCGCGATGTGCGCGAAATTGTATATGAAGTAGCAAGTGTGGAGATGCAATTTGCTCGTTTTCGGTCGTTCCCTTTTTGGAAACGAGTGCATGATTCCTTTATTGAAGACTAGGAGGAAAAAAGGTTTTGTTTTTAGAGTGGCGAGTTAGTGAACAAGAAACGGGCATTTTACTTCGAACGTTTTTACGACATCATCATATTTCAAAACAGTTACTTGCTTCGGTGAAATATAATGAAGAGGGCAAAATTGAAGTAAACGGCGAGGAACAAAATGTGCTGTATAAAGTTCAGGCGGGGGATAAGATTCGTATCCATTTTCCACCTGAAAAGGAAAACACGCGTTTAATTGCGGAGTTTAAACCGCTAAATGTTGTGTATGAGGACGATTTTATTTTAGTTTTGAACAAGGAAGCGGGCATGGCGAGCATTCCGGCGCAGTATCATCCGAGTGGGTCTGTTGCGAATCATTTAAAGGGTTACTATGAAACAATTGGTCTCGATTCGGCGATTCACATTGTGACGCGTTTAGACCGTGAAACATCTGGTCTGATGTTGATTGCGAAAAATCGGTTCGCACACGCTCGTCTAAGCTGGACGCTTCAAAAGGGGCTGTTAAAACGGCGCTATCAGGCGCTTGTTTCGGGCAACTTGGCGGAGGACGAGGGTTTTATTGAAGCACCAATTGGGCGTAATAGCGATATTAGCATCATGGAACGCATGGTCGCGCCTGACGGGAAATATGCGAAGACAAACTACAAGCGAATTGGCAGTTACACGTCGTTTGATCATTTGCAAATTGAGCTTGAAACAGGAAGGACGCATCAAATTCGGGTGCACTTTTCTTATATCGGCCATCCTTTAATCGGTGACACGATGTATGGTGGGCCAAATGAATTGTTAGCACGAAACGCTCTACACTCGTATCATCTACACTTGGTGCATCCTTTTACTGAAGAGTATATGGAGTTTGAAATCCCTTTGCCAGAAGATTTACAAGCGCTTCTTTAGAAAAATGTGGAAAATGAGCTTTAAAATGATGTAAAATAGAAAAGGCAATGCAAATTGAGGAGGAATTAGTAATGAATTTAACTTTAGAGGGAAAAACGTATGTTGTGATGGGGGTAGCGAATAAACGCAGTATCGCTTGGTCGATTGCGAAATCTTTAAATGATGCGGGGGCAAGTCTTGTCTTTACATATGCGGATGAGCGCGCGAAGAAAAGCATCGATGAACTTTCTAGTACACTTTCGGAAAAAAATCATGCGGCACCTGTCGTTCAATGTGATGTAACAAGCGAAGAAGGCATTAAATCTGCTTTTGAAACGATTAAAGCGCACGTTGGAAAAATTAGTGGTCTAGCGCATTGTATCGCGTTTGCCAACAAAGATTTCCTAGCTGGCGATTATTTAGAAGTAGACCGCGAAAGTTTCTTACAAGCACACGAAATTAGCTCCTACTCCTTTACAGCTGTTGCGCGCACGTTAAAACATTTAGATATGCTAAAAGAAGATGCGAGCTTACTGACACTTACGTATCTTGGCGGCGAGCGCGTTGTCGAAAACTACAATATTATGGGTGTAGCAAAAGCTTCTCTTGATGCTACTGTCAAATATATGGCGATGGATCTTGGCAAAATCGGCGTACGCGTCAATGCAATTTCCGCAGGCCCAATTCGTACATTATCCGCACGCGGAGTAAGTAGTTTCACAAAATCTCTTGCGATTGTAGAAGAAAAAGCACCGCTTAAACGCGCGACACAGCCTGAAGAAGTTGGCGATACGGCACTCTTCTTGTTTAGCCCACTTTCAAGAGGCATTACAGGCGAGTTAATTCACGTCGATAGCGGTTATCATATTATCGGATTCTAAAGTATGCATTCTAGGCTCCTGTTTTCTGTTTTTTAAGGGAAACACGGAGCCTAATTTTGTGTCATGAGACGAGCGTAGACATGGTCCGGGGCGTGTGCTATATTTAAAATTGGAAGAAAACAATACATATAGAAAGGAAACACAAGGGATGGGGAAAATAGCATCTAATACGACTATAGCAAATACAGCAGTTGCTGATGTCAAAGCAATTTCTGTTAATAAGGGAGAACAGGTTTCTTTAGCTAAAAGTACGATTTCAAGCATGCAAACAGGAAAAAAAGTGAATAACCAGTTGTTACCAAATTTAGCTGAGCTTGTAGATTGTGTGCAGGCCGAGAGTGAGAAATTTCCAAAAATAGCCGAAATGATGGCTCTTCAAGATAGCCAGATTAAATTTTAGGAGATGAAAAAAGTTGGTAGAGAAAACGAATGAGGGAAAACGAACTGCTTATAATCAACTAATTGTAGAAAAAGAGAATCAGATTGACCAATTGAGTGAGGAACGAGCTACAATAGAAAATGCGCTAGAGAGTTTAGAAGTGGATTTGCAGAACGGGTTTCAAAGATTACAAATATTGAATGAAGAAAATGCGAACTATCAGCATAAAGAAGATTTTCGAATGCAGCAAAGGAATGATTGTATGGCGCATAGTTTTCGGCAACAAATACGAAACGCCCACGAAGAGTTTACATTTGCTTTCAAGAAAGAGATTTGTCAAATGGATGAGGAACGAGAAACTCTTTATAAGGAAAGGAATGAACTTCCTTGGGACTAATTTATTCAAGTAGCGAATCAAGCAAGTTAATCCAAGCTCTGTCTAAAAATTTATCAAGTGGGAAAGAAACCATCACACAGCTAAAAGCTGGAAGCCAAAAAGTGATTCAGGCTGTGGACGGGCGCAAATTGTCTGGAGCTGCTTATACAGCTGGGAAAGGATTATTTACAGATCTTGTTATACCAACTATTACAAGAGTGACTACTGCATGTGATAGTATTGAACAAGAATTAAACAAATATCAGCTTGCGGATGCCGTTGTTTCAAGTGAAGACTATTTGGATGAAGACAATCTAAATCAACAAATAGCAACGCAAAAAAATATGAAAGCATCTGTTGAAGGAACAACAGTTATTATCGATATGTTTTTAAGAATGAATAAAAATACAGCATTAATTGATGTTGCACAAAATCACAAGAGAAAATTAAGTCAAATGTCTAACAGTCTTGACCAAGAAATTGATGAACTTCAAAAGAAAATTGAGAAGCTTTATGAATTTGAAGGGCAAACAAAAGGTTTATTTAATAGTAGTCTGGATGATATGAAATTAGCGATGCAAAGTGTGTTAGTATTGAATAGTATAACGATAAAAAAAGATGGTACATACAAATTTCCTAAAGGTGCCGATAAAAGCTGGTTTACGGAGCTGAAAAGTAAGGAACAGCTAGAAGAAATGGAAAATCAGGAGAAGAAAGTAGCGATTAAAGAATTAAATGAGCTATTTGAAAAAAATCCAGCGGCAGCAATTGAGAAAATCAAAAATAATGATCGTTTGTTTGACTATGTGATAGGCGCTTTAGACAAATTTCCTGATAGCTTACAAGATGCAGCTCTTGGAATTTTTATTGCACAAGAAAGCTGGAATAAATTGCCTAAAGATGTGGCTACAAACGTTTTAAACAGTCCTAAATTTGCTTCCTATCTAGGTGAAGCATCTTTTGCAACACAAGCAGTTGTATATAATGGTTTAACTAAATTGAGCGAAAAAGGCTGGAGCGTCTTAGCACCAATTGGCTATTCGACCAAAATTCTTTCTAGAACAAGTGAAGGTGCAAAACTAATTGCGAGCTCTAAAGTTGGCTTGGATGTATTTAAAAAGTTGAAGCCGGTTTCTGAATTTGTTAAGGCGCATCCAGTGGCGAGGGAAGGAATCGGGTATGTAGGAGATTCGCTAACTATCACAGCTTATGCATATGAGGAATATATAAATCCAGAAAGTCCGGCTTATGGGGATGAGAGTAAGGCAATGTATGGCGGTTTGAATTTATTTATTTGGAATGCGGGACCGCTAGAAGGGGTACAGTACGGTGGCCCGATAGGGGCTGTATCTGGAACTCTAAATACTTTAAGCAAAATGGGCAAGGATTGGATTAATTCTATCCCAACAGCTTGGGGGGATGAAGATGGATTTGGATGGTCGACTTCGAAAAAAAATCAACGTAAATGGCTAGACAAACAGTACGAACAATATGGTAAGCATGAAGTGATTACATCAGAAAAAGAGTATCGGATAGGAGTACAGCCACAGAGCGGAAGTCCTAACTTTAATCCAAACCGTTAGGTAGTATTTATTTCATAAAGAATTTGAGGTGCAAAATGAAGTTAAAACAAATAGACAAAGCTATAAGTGAAATAGCTTTTCAACTGGCAGAAAAAAATTTAAATGAACAGATTATCCAAAGTGGTATAAAAGGAAAAGAAAATTCATTGATAAGTTATTCTTTAAAAAAAATGCTATTATTCATAGGTACTTTTATCGCACCTATCATCTTTTTTTCTGCATTAACTAGTTATGATATGAATCAAGTACCTGAAAAAAACTTATATATCTTTTGGACAATATTATTAATATTTATTGCGATTGTTTTATTAAGTTCATATGTGTATTTTAAAGTAACTAGAAAGAATCCATTCCCTTATTTGAATCAGTTTAATTTTCGACTATTGCTATTTCTTTTAGTTGAGATTAGTGTAGTGGGATATAGTAGTATTATGTTACTGAACTTCCTTAATAACAATAGCCCTATTTTGATAGAAATAATTCTTGTTTTATATTATTTTATCGTGTATAGATTGGTTAAATTAGTTATTAGTACGCAAATAATTGAGGAGCTGAATGATAGTTATAATTCCAAGCTGAATATAAAAAATTGGCAACAACTCCTGAGTCGATTTCCAATCATCTTATTTATAATTATGATTATTGCAATGCAAGGATATAGAGTAAGTAAATCTCTTTTTATAGTTTCACATGAGAGTAGCCTAATGACTGACTTGTATTATATTGTTGGAGATTTAGGGGCTGTTTTGATGGCTATATGTATAGGGTTATTACCCACAATACTTTTTAATAGAAAAATATTTGTTAGAGGGTTGATTTTAAGGAAATACAGTGACGAATTTAGGAAGAAATATCAACTTACTGAAAGAGCATGGTACGGGGAGAAATAAAAATGACTAGTAGTTTACGTGGAGTGCTAATAAAGTTGCAGGTTCAAAATGAAAATATTTAAATTAGTAGATCAAATCTCTTTTGAAAGCGCATTGGCGAAGATTTCGCTTCATCAAGCATATGAAACATTGAATGGAACAGGAAAAGAATTACTACCTAAAACATTGAAAATATATGTGTTCGCAGCTATTTCTTGGTTAATTTGTTTTTTCTCAAGTAATAATTGGTTTGTTTTTCCAATTATTGCAACCTTAGTAATCGTGGGGATTATAGTAGGATACTTTAGGAGTAATCTTTATTTCAAAAAGGCAGGATATAATGTTGCAGTATATTTGTTTGTACAAACTGCACTTGTTTTTTATATAGCTTCCTCGGAAATATCAGGTAGCTTGATGCTTAATAGAACAGTATCACTAGTATATATTCTAGTGTGCTATTATTTATCCCTATACGTTGTCAAGGTAAAACTTATTGAATGTGTTCAGGTGAAATATCTGTTCAATGATTCTAAAAAAATAAAAATGAGTAGAGCTATAAAAGCAGTAAAAATATTATCTTCGACCTTAATCGCATTTATCGTGATTTTAATTGCAATCATGCAATTCTTTAGATTCAATAAGTCGTGGATTGAGGGAGCTAATTATGATTTCCTTTCTGGGTTGAATGGGACATTCATGGGAACAGTTGTGGCAGGTTTTTCTATAGCTATAGGTATATCTGTCCTATTTCTAATATCTTTGCTTCCGACACTCCTTTTCAATGCTGCTTTTGTAGCAGATGGACTTATTTTAAGAAAGTACTCAGAAAATTTTCGAAAACAATATGAATTTACTGAAAATGAATGGTACGGGGAGAAATAAAGTTGACTAATAACTCATTCGGGTTAGCCATAAGGAAAGATTCTAATCAATCTTCTTATGAGATTTGGGGTATGAAATGAAATTAATCAATGTTGTTCTCACTAAAGAAATACAAAAAAACATTCAGAATATAAGTTTTAAGCAAGTAACCACGAAACAAATGCTAATGAAGAATATGCAAAAAACTGTTATTCGCAAGATATAGTAGATTTGGGTTTGTGATTATAATTGAAATATTAGTTGCATGCAGCTTATCAGGGTGGCCTTTCAATAAACCCATTTTTGCAGTGCTAGAATGGTTGACGGCTTTATTTACATTTATTTCTTTTTTTTAAGATGAATTTTTGAAGTTTTGAGGAAAATTATCTAGCAAGATTTTATTCGTGTTGTTCAATTAACTTTACCGTAATTTTTCAATAGGAGTATGGCTATTGTTATTAACTTTTTCTGGCGAGATTCATCAAAATTATGTAGTTAAAGTACTTCTTTATCATAAGTGCTGCTTTCTTGGTAGTTTTTTCAATTTATAAGTATTTACGCTATATGATTTTAGAAGAGCTTTCAAACTTTATTGAGGACATAAAGTTGTCATTTTTGGGGAAAGTCATTGATAAATTTCTAGTTTCAGGTATTATAGCAACTATAGTTATGATGCAATCCTATCGTATGAATAAATTCTGGCTTCTGAATGCTTCTTCAAGGATTACTAAATAATTAGTGCCCATAGCTCAAACCTTTTTAACGGCTATCGTCTTTCTTTTATTAGCCATAATTCTAGTGCGATTTTTCTATCCAGGGTTTGTAAAGAATTATTTACTTCGAAAGTATTCTGAAGAATTTCATGAAGAAAATAATATAACCAAAAAACAATGGTATAATGATTAATAAAATTTTTGAGTTAGTCTTAGAATTTTGATGTTTTTTGAGTCAGGGGGTCAGAAAGGAATAATGAGTAGCCTTAGTTTTAAAGAAGCATCGGAAAAGTTTGATTCTAAAGAAATTGCACTACTGGTTAAATCGAAGGAAAATACGGTTCCGTATGTAAGTAAAATTGTAGGGAGCATATTGTTTGCGCTGTTGGTGAGCTTACCAGCAGTTAATTACTACGCGATATTTCCTATATGTGCTTTTGTTTTGTTAAGTATTTTATTATTTAAATATATAACTTCAAAGCCTATGTTTAAAGTATTGAATTATAATTGGCTATTCTTTTTAGTATGGCAAACAGCAGCTATCTTTTTTATGGTTGTGTTTTTACGAGTTAAGGCGGATTCATATCACCTTATTCCGGCAATGTACATTATTTTAGGTTATGTGGCTACTTTGTTGCTTATTCGAGCTAGGGTTCATACTTATTTAAAAGAAGAATTTGAATCACACTCTAAATCGAAAAGTAATAATGTATCAAGAAGAATCACAAAAATTATAGGTGTCTTTCTAATCATTATAATCATGGCCATTTTTTTCTACAGAGGCAATAAATGGTGGATTATGAATATGACTGGAACTTTTGATAACCAAAGTTTCTTAGTATATGCTGTTTGGGGAATTGTTTTGTTAACACTGCTTATAGGATTTACATTGCTACCAACTTTGCTGTTTTCGCCAGCTAAGTATGTTAGAGGAAAGTTAGTGAAAAAATATTCAGAGGAATTTCGAAAACATTACGGATTTACTGAAAATGAATGGTACGGGGAGAAATAAAGTAGTTAAATTAAAAACAGCTCAGCAAAATCCGGATTTTGCTGAGCTGTTTATTTTAATTTTTCGTTTCTAAATCTTTTTTAAGTTCTTTTGGCAGTTTTGCTTTGTGAAAATAGAAATCACGAGGCGTTTCTGGGTAGCTTGTTGGCGCTTGTTGTTTGGCGAATTTGGCGATGGCGTCGTCAATTTGCACCCAGCCGCGCCAACTTAAATGGATAGGGTCTTCTAAAAAGTAAGGCGAGTCTTGACGGTCTTCAAGCGAAATATAACGGAAGCCGTTTTGCTCCACTTGCTCTTTTGTTTTTTTATAATATTCGTCAAGTCCCTCTTGTTTCATGCCGATAAATCGCAGCCATTCGCCGTTTACAGGAGGATTTACAAATAATACATCAGCACCTGCATTTTTGAAGGCGTCCATCACAAGTTGCAAATCGTCATATTCAGGTGAGCTTGCATAACTTAAATTTTGACGACTATCTTTAAGTTTAGCCATATTTGGTGAAATTTTCTTATCGAAATATTTTTGTTTCACATGAAATGGATTGTCACCAGTACTTTTTTCACCAAGCGAAGCGGCCATTTTGTCTAGTTCATCGAAATTTAGAACAGGAGGAAGCTTTTTAACGCCTTCCTGAATTCGCTTCTCTTTTGAGCCAGTGACTAATTTTGATTCGAGCTCATCTTTTCGGATTAAAATACGGTACTCGATTTCCGCAGCGGCGCGCGTTAGCATGGAGTCGTGCGGCTTGTTTGGTCCCGGTGTAGTGATGTTTTCGAGCAATTTTGTGAGCGTTGAGTCGTTTTGGACGACTTTGTAGCTAAGAAGCCGCCTTGCAGCAAACCTACGCTCCGGTGTATCTTTTTCTTCCTGAAGCGCAAACGTGTACGCTTGAATGGGCGAAAATGTTGCGCCAAAATGAGCATCATCTACGCCATTTGGTTGGAACCATTGTGGCGATAAAATAAAGACGACTTTTTTCCCTTTCAGTTGATCGGATAGCATGTTGATGTCCAAATAATGAAAGAGCGACTGCGTACCAGGCTGGCCGATTAAAAACGGCGTGTAGCTTGTGCCGTATTTTTTTGCAATGACGCTCGGGTGGAAGGGATCAATGCGCGATAGTTCCGAGGAACCGAAAATGGGCATGTAATCTTGATTCATCGCTGTTTGTTGCAAAATTTTCCCACCTACGACATTCCCGTTCATGGACGTAGCCGCATTTTGAACGGCCGTATTTGAAACGCCACCAAATAGCGCACTCGGTCCGAAAAGAATAAACAAGAAGACACCGCAAGCCACTAAAATGGGGCCAAATGTCATCCATAGTTTTTTTCTCATGATTTGAGGGCCTCTAATTGCTTAATCACAAGTTCTGGCGTTGCCCATTCGTCGCGGTCGAATTCGGAAACGGGAACCGTAATATCGAGACTACTTTCAATTTCAACAAGGAGTTGCACTGTTGCCATTGAGTCGAGTAAGCCCTCGTCAAATAAGCGGACGCTTGTATTTTCTTTTACTTCTTCTGATTCTGTAATTTCTTCTAAAATATCTAAAACTTGATCACGAAAACTCATTTTTATTACCACCTTAGAAAGTTATTTTATCAAATATGCCAGAGAAAATGAGGAAGCCGAAGCAAACGAAGTTAAACGTAATGAACATTCCAATAACATAAGTGATTTTATTTTTTGGATAAAACTTATATTTTTTGTTGATGCGCTCAAAAATGTCGAAACCGACGATAAGCAACGCTTGGTATAAGCCGTAAACAACGTAGTACCAGTGAAGGCCGTGCCAAATTCCCATGATGAAAAAATTGACAAAGTACGCGATATAAGCGATTGTAAATTTACTTTTAAACCATTTCTTTTTCGTCAAAAAGAAGACGAACCGCATGAAAATGAAGTCGCGGAACCAAAATGAAAGCGTCATGTGCCAACGATTCCAGAAGTCCTTAATGTTGCGTGCGAGAAATGGTTTGTTGAAGTTCATTGGTGTTTGGACGCCGAGTAGGTAGGAAACCCCAACAGCGAACAAACTGTAACCTGCAAAATCAAAAAATAAGTACATACTATACGCGTACATATAGCCAAGCAAACTCATATTAAAATCAACATGTTGGATTAAAAGTCCTTCAAGTGGGGTTTTCCAATGAACATCGATTAAATAGGCGATGATGAACTTATAAAGGAAACCTAAGAAAATATAAAAAATACCACGGTTTAAAAGTTCTACATATTTCGAGGGTTCAAGCGGATTTTTAACATCCTTCTGGAATCTCCGAAATCGGTCTATTGGGCCAGAAGAAATGGTTGGAAAGAACAGCAGAAAATTCACAAATTCCACGGAATCATATTCTTTTATGAGTCCATCGCGAATTTCCATTACCATCGTAGTGGCTTTAAACGTTAAATAGGAGATTCCTAGAAAGCCGACGAGTGTTGTATGATCCGCAAGCAATGGCTGCACTTTAACAATTGCAAGCGGTAAAATCGACAGGATTACAGCAAGGGTAAAAATACCGCCATGATTTTTGTTTTGAACACGTCTGTAATGAAAATAAAGCCGGACAACAATGAGTTGCCAAAAAATGAAAACGATAAAGGCAATGCCTTGCACTAAATTGCTTGAAAACATGAAGAAAATGAAAAGTAACGTGACAAACGCGTTATAAACTGGAAGTCTTTTCCCCATTAAATTTGCAATCACAATCGGTGCGATAAAAAGTGCGAGGATTGCAAAGTAAAAGATAGAGCCGTATGGGGTGGTCATTCGTTCACCTCATTTTCTAAAAGTTTTCGATCGATTTTTCCATTATTAGTTAAAGCAAATTCGGTCTTATAAATCCATTTCCGAGGAATCATATAGTTTGGCATTTTATTCGCGAGTTCCTGTTTAATGGCTTTCGTCAATTTGAACGGCTTATCAAAGTCATGCTCATTTGCGACAACAAACGCAACTAATGAATCCACCTTTCCTTCCACGTATTTTGGAATAACGACGGCACTTCTAACGTAGCTGACTTCTTTTAAGTTGTTCTCGATGTCTTCAAGCTCGATGCGATAGCCGTGTAGCTTCACTTGGAAATCTAAGCGACCTTGGAAAAACAATTGATTATTTTTAATTACACCGCAGTCACCCGTATGATAGGCCATGAAATCAAAAGCTTTAGAAAAAACTTCTACGGTTTTTTCGCGGTTGTTTAAATAGCCTTTTGAAACGCTCGGTCCGACGAGCACAATTTCCCCTTTTTCACCATCTGGTAGGCGTTCATGTGTTTCAGGGTCAGTGATGAAAAGGCGCGTATCAGGCTTGACTTGCCCAAGTGGGAGGCTCGGATAGGCGGCGATGACTTCATTTGTAATTTCAATTTTGGTAACGGCAACGGTTGCTTCTGTCGGCCCGTAAGTGTTATAAATTTTGGCGTCTGGAAAGCGGGCAATTAATTCGCGTGCAGTTTCTTTGGTTAGGACTTCCCCGCAAAAAATAAATTTTGAGAGCGAAGGATTATTAGCGCCGTTAAAATGGGGGTCAAGTAAACAAATGTCAGCGAATGACGGCGTTGAAACGAAGACGTCAAGTCGCAGTCGCGGAATTTGACTGTACAAGTCTTTTAAATTGGCGCTGCAAGTCTTATCCACGGGAACTAGCGTGCTCCCTGAAAGTAAGCTTGGATACAGGTCCATAACGGAAAGGTCAAATGAAAAAGGTGCTTGATTTAAAATGCGCAAACCTTCTGTTAATGAAAAATCTTGCAGCAGCCAATTGGAAAAGCTGATTAAATTGTTTTGGCTAATTTGAACGCCTTTCGGTAGGCCAGTGCTGCCCGATGTGTAAATAATATAATGCGTATCATCACCTTGAACGGCGCTCGCTAGGCGTGGCTTTTTGCCCGTATTTAAGCGAATAAATTCAGCGATTTCGCTAGCAGTGAGAACAGGTTTATCCGTTTCAACCGGAAGTTCTTCCACAGCAAGCACGCAAGCTGGTTCTGCTGCGGTCACAATTTGAGTAATGCGCTCCCTTGGCATAGAAGTATCAACGGGAACATACGCATGTCCACTTTTTAAACAAGCCATAAAAGCGACTAACATAAGCGAGGACATGTGTCCGTAAACGACAATTGGCGCCTCTTTTGGAAAAGCTTTTTCTTCTAAAAAAAAAGCAAAGGAATCAGATTGATTTTTTAGTTCCTTGTAAGAAAGTGTGGTACCATTATATTCGTAGCAAACCTTCTGCGGAGTGAGAGTAGCCCATTCATCAATGCGTTCTGTAAGTGAGGTGGTCATCGTTTGTAAACCCACGCGTAATCATCCTTTCTTTTTAAAATTCGTTATAAATAAAATTGGTGCTATTTGGGTTTTTGAAGCCGTAAAACCATAAAAGTCCAAGTAAAACAGCTAAATAGAATGCTGTTTTAAGTATAAAAATCGTGGCTGGCTTATGAAAAAACAACTTTACTTTTTGCATCTATTCACCCCGTTTATGTCTATTATGTTACAAATGTTAAATTTAAATACGTAACTATCATATAATGTAACTCACTTGTATTGAAAAGTCTAATTACATTTTTGTAAGATTAGAGTGTGAATACGAGAGAAGAAAGACGAATTTTTAAAGATTTATGCGAGAATACGCTATAAAATGCATTTTTTGTCGAGAGGATTCTTTTAAAATTGTAAGGTTAAATAAGAAGGAGTGGACAGAATGGAGTCAAAACGTATGGCAGGCGAGAAGGCTTGTGAAGCAGTTCAAGATGGCATGATTGTTGGTCTTGGAACAGGAAGTACGGTTTTTTATACGATTGAAAAACTAGGGGAGCTTGTGCAAGCTGGCTTGCAAATAAAAGGCGTTGCGACATCAATTGAAACGGAGGAACTGGCGAAAAAGTGGCATATTCCTTTACTTTCCTTTAACGAAGTAACAGAAATTGACGTCACAATTGATGGCGCAGATGAAGTTACGCGGGATTTTGCAGGGATTAAAGGCGGCGGCGGTGCGCTTCTTCGCGAAAAATTAGTTGCGCTTATTTCAAAACGGAATATTTGGGTCGTGGATGAATCAAAAGTGGTGGAAGTGCTCGGAAAATTTTGTTTGCCAGTTGAAGTGCTCCCTTTTAGTTATAAATATGTGGAACGAGCACTTAAAAAGCAAAATATCGGGGCAAATGTGCGTTATGCGCAAGATGGAGAGGTTTTTCTGACGAATAATGGGAATATGATTTTAGATTTAGAGATTTATCCGCTATTAGACGCAAAAAAACTGGCTAACGAATTAGACAGTTTATCAGGCATTGTGGAGCATGGTCTTTTTTTAGGTATAGCGGACGAGCTTATTATTGGCAAAAACGATGGAACCGTTGAAATGTTAAGTTAATTTGTGGATTTTGGGAAATAGCGAAACATAAGGTAAAGCATTAATTGTAAAATGAAAAAATAGATAATAAACTCAAATTGAAAGCCCGAAACATTTAAAATACTGCGTAGAACGTTGCTCGGCTCTGTCAAAAGGTGGACAGTGTGCAGGCGATCAAAGCGTCCTAAATAAATACCGTAACTTGATAAAAGTAAAATGATGGGGACGAGAATGGATTCACGCCAATTCGTGCGCTCTTTTATGGCATCTAAAATGAAACGAAGGGACAGGTTGCCAACGAAAAGGCCAAAAAACACCGCTCCCGACATGACGGTAAAGCTTTGCCATAATAAACTATCTTTTTGAAGAATACCGTTATAATCATAAATATTAAACTGTTTTAAATGAAAGAAGTCGGTAACTAAATAAAAAGCATTAGGGAAAAATAGGAGCCAAGCGGCAGCCAAAATCCAAAAAATGATGGCAGGTCGCTTTTTTTTATGTAGAAAAACAGCTAGTTCAAAAGGAATATAAGCTAATGTGATATTTAAAATTAAAAAATGATAGTAATCAAGTACATAAAAGAGGAGAAGCATCGTACTTATGTAAAAAATGCGGCAACCCCAAATTAATTTATTCATATTAACCACTCCTTTCAACAAGCTTCATTATACATGAAATTGTGTGTTCTTTAACAAATATTAATAAAAAAATAGCCTTAAAAGGCTATTTTTTAAATGTTTTTTTCCATTTCTTTATGTTCGATGCCTGCATCCATGAAAATATCGGAACAAACTGTGTAACCGAGCTTTTCATAAAATGGAATCGCTGTGACTTGACCACCCAGTTTTAGTTTTGATGCACCTTGTTGTTTGGCTTCTTGTTCAATGGTTTCCATAATTCTTCGACCGGAGCCTTTGCCACGTGCTTTTTTCTGTGCACAAATGCGTTCTACTTTTCCGTAATTAGGCAGGATACGCAAACGGCCTGTGGCAAGTGGTGTACCGTCGTCATCATAGTCGATAAACATGATTGTGGAAGGATCGTTATCAAATTCGTCCCATTCTAATTCTGGATCAACATGTTGTTCGGTAACAAATACATCAAAGCGAATTTGTAAGGCCTCTTTGCGCATTTGTTCGTTTACTACTTTCTTTACTGTCAAAATTCTTTCTCCCTTCGTTAAACGCCCATGCTCTCTAAATCAAATGTATGAGTTGGAAGCATAAAAGTTAAGCTAGTTTTAATAAACGGTTGCCAATATTTCCAGCGGTGACCACCGTTAAATAGATGAAATTCAGACTCAAAACCTTTCTTTTCAATAAGAAAATGGAGTTTTTCGTTTGGTTCTAAGAAATTAGCGACTTGGTTATCGGTCGTTTCCACTTCAGTTTCTGCGTCCCCGATGATATGGAAGACTTTAAGGGCAGCTGGGTTTGCTGCTTGAACGAGTTCTAAAAGGTCATCATTTACAAAAGGCGAATGTAAAATGACATTTCCAAAGGTGAATGGATATTTAAGCGCTGCTTTTAAAGAAACGCTTGCTCCGAGTGAATCCCCCATTAAAAAGCGACTGTTTGCCATTTGAAAGGAAGGAAACTGATTTTCTAAATAGGGGACGAGTTCATGGGCTAAAAAGCGCATGTATGCTTCATTTTGTTCACCATCTGGATGATATTTTCTGCGTCTGTCCTCCACTGTTTTATACGGTAAACAAGCAAAAATGGCTTTTTGAATCCTGTTCTGGTTCGTCAGTTCATCGACAAATTTAGGCAACTTCCCAAAGCTTAAATAATCTTTCCCGTCTTGAACGATAAAAAGTGGGTATTTATAAAGAGGTGAGTAATCCGGTGGTAAGTAAATAATGATGTCCATTTCCTCATTCAAATGTTTACTAAACAATTTTTCTTCGAGCATTTTACCTTCAGCCATCGTCAATCTCTCCTCTCGCCAATTTTTATTTTTAAAGAATGTCTTCATTTTATCATGATTTATTGAAAAAGGGAGTATAATTTGCTTATTTTTAGTTAAAAAGTTAGAAAATACTCTCTATTTAGTTTATTTGCTGCTTCGAGCTAGAGAAAAAATACTGTAAGGCTAGAAAAGTTATGCTATACTTATGAAATAAGTTGAGTACACAGAAAGTAGGGAAGAAAATGGCAAAAGATATTGATTGGGCTAATTTAGGTTTTGGTTATATTAAAACAGATAAGCGCTATATTTCTCATTGGAAAGATGGCGAATGGGATGCTGGAACGCTTACTGAGGATAATGTACTTCATATTAGTGAGGGATCGACAGCCCTTCACTACGGACAACAGTGTTTCGAAGGTTTAAAAGCTTACCGAGCAAAAGATGGATCGATTAATCTGTTTCGACCGGATCAAAACGCGCAAAGAATGCAAAGAAGTTGTGAACGGCTTTTGATGCCAACGATTCCGACTGAAAAATTTATTGAAGCATGTCGAGAAGTTGTTAAAGCGAATGAAGAATTTATTCCGCCATATGGAACAGGTGGAACACTTTACTTGCGTCCGTTTGTTATTGGTGTTGGTGATAACGTTGGTGTTCATGCTGCACCTGAATATATCTTTTCGATTTTCTGTACACCAGTTGGCGCTTATTTTAAAGGTGGTTTGCAACCAGCTAGTTTCGTTGTATCAGATTACGACCGTGCTGCGCCAAAAGGAACAGGAGCCGCAAAAGTTGGTGGGAACTATGCTTCTAGTCTTTTACCTGGGAAAAATGCGCAGAAACGAAATTTCGCGGATGCGATTTATTTAGACCCTGCCACACATACAAAAATTGAGGAAGTAGGGGCTGCTAACTTTTTCGGAATTACGAAAGACAACCGTTTTGTTACACCATTTTCGCCTTCCATTTTGCCTAGTATCACAAAATATTCCCTTCTTTATTTAGCGGAACATCGCTTAGGGTTGGAAGTTGAAGAAGGCGATGTATATATTGATCAATTGGATGATTATAAAGAAGCTGGCGCTTGTGGAACGGCTGCTGTGATTACACCAATTGGCGGCATTCAAAACGGAGATGACTACCATGTGTTTTATAGCGAAACGGAAGTAGGACCTGTTACAAGGCAATTGTATGATGAGCTTTGTGGCATTCAATTTGGTGATAAAGAAGCGCCGAAAGATTGGATTGTAAAAGTAAAATAGGAGTTTCTCTCAGTTAATTTGAGTCACTCTCCAAAAGCTAGATGTTTGGTCTAACTTTTGGAGAGTGTTTTTTTATGCCCAAAATCCGTCGTGCAAAATGAACGGAATAGCCTTCTTTTTTTTTATGTGATAGAAAAAATGTCACAAAAATTACATAAAACAGGTAAATAAAGCCGTTTTTATAGCTAATTTGACTATTTTTCAGATGCTAATATGAATATATGTGTGCATATACATATGGAAAAGGGGGGATTGATGAAGTTTTGAATAGGGAGGCTATAGGAAATCCTGACGTAAAAGGTATTTTCTATGTAAAAAATGAAATTTAAAAGGAGAACAAGCATCATGAGAAAATCTAAATTAAAGAAGATAGTAATCAGTACGATTACAACTACAATGGTAGCTTCTACAATTGCGACAGCGTTTCCATTTAATGCTTTAACAGTGAGAGCGGCTGATAGTGAAGCGCAAACACCAAAATTGAAATCAGGAGCTTTACAGTCTAATTCTGCAAACCTGTTAAAAAACAGTAATTTTAATGGTATTAGTAACTGGGATTTTCGTATTTGGGATGGCGCAAATGCATACAATGGTGGAACAACGGTAAGAAGCTATGATTATAATAGTTCAGATGGTTCCTATGCTATTAATGGCTACAGACCTAACACAATGAGTGTAAAACCACAGGGAAATGGCTCCATGGATATTTGGATGAATAGAACAGTTGATAACGGACCCGCAGGAATTATGTTCCAATCTGTTAATACAATTGCTGGTCATAGATATACTTTGAATTACACGGTTATTAATCAAAGTAATTCACTTTTTAAGGTCCACGCCCTAGATGGTTACAATAATATTAGTGCAAATGCAGGGACTTTAGCAACCACGGGTAGTTCTTGGTCTGCTAATTATGGCACTCAAAGTCTGACCTTTACGGCTCGGAGTAATTTTACAACTATCAGTTTTGACATCTTTAGAAGCGCAAATACAGGCAGCACACGGTTTTCTAATCTAAGTTTAGTTGATATTGATAATATGGACGAGACGACAATTAATCCGCTGACAACGAATTCTTTGACTGCGCAGGGAACGGCTGAGCCGAATGCTAGCCTTGTTATAACAGCAGGCGGAACAACGCTTACGACAACGACTGTAAACAGCGATGGTACTTATAATGTTACAATTCCAAAGCAAGCCGCTGGAACGATTGTAACCGCAGTTGCAACAATTAATGGACAATCAAAAAGTGCGCAAACTACAGTGTCACAAGGAAGTATTGCGCAAACAACGATTAATCCCCTTACAACGGATTCAACATTAGCAACCGGTAGAGGGGAACCAGGTGCCTCACTTGTGATTCGCAATCAGTCTGGGAATCAAATTGGAACAGGTCAGATACTTGAAAATGGCACATACAGTGTGACAATACCTAAACAAGTAGCTGGAACAATTGTGACAGCCACAGCAACAAAAAATGGGCAAACATCCAGTGCGAATACAACGGTAACGCAAGGGAATATTGCACCGACAACGATTAATGCGCTAACAACAGACTCTGTGAAGGCAGAAGGAACCGCAGAACCGGGTGCTACTCTTGTGATTCGTAATCAATTTGGTAATCAATTGGCGACAGGATCCGTACAGCCGAATGGCACATACAGTGTGACAATACCCAAGCAAATAGCTGGAACGATTGTCACAGCAATTGCTACTAAAAATGGTGAAAATGAAAGTGCCTCTACAACTGTGACACAAGGAAATATTGCGCAAACAACCATCAATGCTTTAAACACAGACTCTGTGACAGCAGAAGGAACGGCTGAACCGAATGCAGATATTGTGATTAAAGCAGGTTTAACTACGCTTGCATCAGGTCGTGTGGGTTCAGATGGAAATTATAATTTCTTGATTCCAAAACAAACAGTTGGAACCATTGTGACGGCCACAGCTACAATATACGGAAAGTCATCTAGTGCGAATACAACTGTGACACAAGGGAATATTGCACCGACAACGATTAAACCCTTAACAACCGATTCGCTAACAGCAGAAGGAACGGCTGAACCAAATGCGATTTTGGTTCTTAAAGATCAAAATAATAATCAAATTGCAAATGGTCGAATAGGCTCAGATGGAAAGTATAGTGTGGTGATTCCAAAACAAGCTGCTGGAACGGTTGTAACTGCGACGGCAACAAAAGATGGACAAACATCTAGTGCGAGCACAACTGTCACACAAGATAGCATTGCACAAACAACCATTAATGCATTAAATACGAACTCGACAGTAGCGCAAGGGAAAGCAGAACCGAATGCAGCTATTGCGATTAAAGTCGGATCTAGTACAATTGGGGAAGGAAGAGTAGGTTCAGATGGCAATTACAGCGTGACCATTCCAAAACAAGCCGCTGGAGTAACTGTCATTGCAACGGCTACAGCTGGTGGAAAGACCTCTAGCGCGAATACGACTGTTATTTCGGATGAAATTGCGCAAACGACAATTAATCCATTGAACACAGATTCTGTACGAGCAGAAGGGACCGCTGAACCGAATGCTTCATTAGTTTTGAGAGATCAGAACAATAACCAAATTGCACTAGGCCGAGTAGGTTCAGATGGCAATTACAGTGTGACCATTCCAAAACAATTGGCTGGAACCGTTGTGACGGCCACGGCAACATTAGATGGAAAGACATCTAGCTCGTTTACAGTTGTTACGAATGATACTATCGAGCCAACAACAATTAATCCATTAACAGTGGACTCGGTAACAGCATCAGGGACTGGTGAACCGAATGCTTCATTAATTTTGAGAGATCAAAATAACAATCAAATCGCGAGTGGGCGAATTGGCTCTGACGGGATTTACACGGTGACAATTTCTAAACAAGCAGAAGGAACTGTAGTAACAGCAACCGCGACAGCTAATGGGAAAACGTCAAGTGCCAACACGACGGTTATCAGTGATCGTATCGCACAAACGACCATTAATTCGTTAACAACGGATTCGAGGCAGGCGACGGGAACCGGTGAACCGAATGCAACGCTTGTATTGAGGGATCAAAATAATAATCAAATTGCAAGCGGACGAATTGGTTCAGATGGACGTTATACTATGGCCATTTCACAGCAAGCCCTAGGCACTGTGGTAACGGCTACAGCTACTTTAAATGGAAAAACATCGAGTGCAAATACGACCGTAACTGGAGGCGCAACAATTGCGCAAACGACGATTGAACCATTAACAACGGCATCAACCATTGTACGAGGAACTGCCGAACCGAATGCAAATATGGTGATTAAAGCAGGCACAACAACCATTGCAGTGGGACAAGCTGGTTCAGATGGAACATACACTTTCATTATTCTTCCCCAAGCGGAAGGTACGATTGTGACGGCGACAGCCACTGCAAATGGAAAAACATCGAGTGCCTCTACTGAAGTTACGCGTGAACATACGGGAACCGTAACGGTGAAAGAAGGCTTCTATGTGGGCTATGACAGTCGCATTCAAGCCGAAGTAACAGGGGATATTACAAAAGTGTATCTCGAAGTAGATGGTGTTAGAAAATCAACCATTCCTGTTACAGGAAGCTTTGAATATTATGCAAAAGGCGTGATAACAAATACGGATCAAGTCGCGTATTTAGTGGGTCTTGATGCATCCAATCAAGAATTAGACCGGAAACGTGTGACGGTGAAAGATGGCGACTTAAAAGTTGGAACGATTACACCGAATACCTTTGTTGTTGGTGGTGTAGATTCTTATGTACGCGGAACATACACAGGTTCTGTTGTCAAAGTAGGACTTGTTGTAAATGGGACGCCTCTTACGAAGATTCCAGTTGGAACAGATGGTACCTTCCAATATTATGCACGTACAGATATCACAAATGCAGCAACAGATGAAGTCTATGCGATTGGTTATAACTCAGAAAATCTTGAAATTGCAAGAACAAGAGTACCACTAGTTGCTACTATTGCAGATACAACGATTAATGCATTAACAACGGATTCCGTAAAAGCAGAAGGAACCGCGGAACCAAATGTGGATATTGTGATTAAAGACCAAAACAATACGCAAATCGGGAGTGGAAAAGTAGGTTCTGATGGAAACTACAGCATTATGATTCCAAAACAAGCCGTTGGAACGGTTGTCACAGCAACTGCAACGAAGAATGGCCAAACGAAGAGTGCGAATACAACAGTGACGCAAGAAAATCTTGCACCAACGACGATTAATGCGTTAACAACGGATTCTGTGAAAGCCGAAGGAACCGCGGAACCAAACGCGGCAATTGTGATTAAAGATCAAAACAACAATCAACTTGCAAGTGGTGTTGTTCAAGCGAATGGAACTTACAGCCTAACAATTCCAAAACAACCATTTGGAACAGTTGTAACGGCAACCGCAACGAAGAATGAAAAGTCTGCTAGTGCAAGCACAACAGTGACGCAAGGTAATCTTGCGCCGACGACAATTGGTGAATTGACAACTGATTCTACAGTGGCAGAAGGGACGGCGGAACCAAATGCAACGATTGTGATTAAAGATCAAAGCAATAACCAACTTGCAAGTGGCCGCGTAAGTTCTGATGGCACGTACTACCTTATTATTCCAAAACAAGTAGTTGGAACAGTGGTGACGGCAACGGCAACGGCTAATGGGAAAAATGCAAGTGCGAGCACAACTGTCACACAAGGTGGTATTGCACCGACAACGATTGGTAAGCTAACGACAGATTCTACATCGACAGAGGGAACAGCAGAACCAAATGCAACGATTGTGATTAAAGATCAAAATGATAATCAACTTGCAAGTGGTCGTGTAGCGCCAGATGGTACGTATTTCTTTAGAATTCCAAAACAAGCTGTTGGGACAGTAATAACAGCGACTGCGACGGCTAATGGGAAAACTGCGAGCGCACATACAACGGTAACGCAAGAAAATATTGCGAAAACAACGATTAATGCGTTAACGACAGATTCTATAAAAGCAGAAGGAACAGCAGAACCAAATGCAGATATTGCGATTAAAATAGGTGGTACGACGATTGCAACTGGGAAAGTAGATGCAAACGGTAACTACAGTCTGGTGATTCCAAAACAAGCCGCTGGAACCGTTGTAACGGCAACAGCAAGCAAGAATGATAAGGTTGAAAGTGATTCTACTACCGTGGCACAAGGAAATATCGCGCCAACGATGATTAATGCGCTAACAACAGATTCTACATCAGTAGAAGGAACAGCAGAGCCAAATGCAACGATTGTGATTAAAGATCAAAATGATAATCAATTAGCGAGTGGCCGAGTAGGTTCTGATGGCGTGTACTATTTAATGATTCCAAAACAAGCAGTTGGAACCGTTGTGACGGCGACAGCGACATTAAGTGGTAAAACATCAAGTGATAGTACAACGGTGACGCAAGGAAACATTGCGAAAACAACGATTAATGCTTTAAATACAGATTCCGTGAAAGCAGAAGGAACGGCCGAGCCGAATGCAACGATTGTATTTAAAGATCAAAACAACAATCAAATTGCAAGCGGCGTTGTTCAGGCAAACGGCACATACAGTGTGACAATTCCAAAACAAGCGTTTGGAACGGTTGTAACGGCAACGGCAACGAAGAATGGAAAAACATCAAGTGATAGTACAACGGTGACGCAAGAAAATCTTGCACCAACAAGGATTAATGCTTTAAATACAGATTCAGTAAAAGCGGAAGGAACAGCAGAGCCGAATGCAGATATTGTGATTAAAGTAGGTCAAACAATGATTGCGACTGGGAAAGTAGGATCAGATGGAAATTACAGCCTGATGATTCCAAAACAAGCAGTTGGAACGATTGTGGTAGCAACGGCAACGAAGAATGATAAATCAGCAAGTGGGGATACAACGGTGACACAAGGAAACCTTGTGCCAACAACGATTAATGCGTTGACCACGGATTCTGTGAAAGCAGAAGGAACTGCCGAGCCAAACGCGGCAATTGCAATTAAAGTTGGACCAACAACGATTGCAACCGGTACGGCTAATGCAAGTGGTGTTTATAGTATTACAATTCCGAAGCAAGCGTTTGGAACCGTTGTGACAGCAGATGCAACGAAGAATGGCAAATCTTCAAGTGCGAATACAACTGTAACGCAAGGAACTCTTGCTCCAACAACGATTAATGGGTTAACAACAGATTCCATTAAAGCTGAGGGAACTGCTGAACCAAATGCGGATATTACAATTAAAGTAGGTCAAACAACGATTGCAACAGGAAAAGTAGATTCAAGTGGAAACTATAGTGTCACTATTCCGAAGCAAACGGTAGGAACAATTGTTAGTGCAACGGCGACAAAAAATGATGTAACATCGAATCAAGCGCCAACAACGGTTACACAAGGCGACATTGCGCCAACAACGATTAATGCACTTACAACAGATTCAGTGAAGGCAGAAGGGATTGCCGAGCCAAATGCAATGATTGTGATTAAAGATCAAGATAATAATCAACTTGCAAGTGGGATTGTACAACCTGATGGAACTTACAGCCTGACGATTCCGAAACAAGCATTTGGAACGATTGTAACGGCAACCGCAACAAAAAATGGTAAGTCTTCCAGTGCGAATACTGCAGTAACCCAAAATGAGATTGCACAAACAACAATTAATCCACTGACAACCGATTCTGTGAAAGCAGAAGGAACAGGAGAACCGAACGCAACGATTGTGATTAAAGATCAAAACAACAATCAGATTGCAAGTGGGATTATTCTAGCAAATGGCACATATAGTATTACGATTCCGAAACAAGCATTCGGAACCGTTGTGACAGCAGATGCAACGAAAAATGGTAAGTCTTCCAGTGCGAATACGCCAGTCACACAAGGAAATATTGCAGCAACGACGATTAATTCTCTAACAACGAATTCTGTGAAAGCGGAAGGAACCGCCGAACCGAATGCAACGATTGTATTTAAAGACCAGAACAACAACCAAATTGCAAGTGGTGTTGTTCAAGCGAATGGGGCATACAGTGTCACTATACCGAAACAAGCATTTGGAACAGTTGTAACGGCAACGGCAAGTAAGAATGGAAAAACGTCTAGTGCGAATACGTTAGTCACTCAGGCAGACATTGCACCAACGACAATTAATCCACTTACAACGGATTCTGTGAAAGTAGAAGGAACCGCAGAACCAAACGCAACGATTGTATTTAAAGATCAAAATAACAATCAAATCGCAAGTGGTGTTGTTCAAGCGAGTGGGGCATACAGTGTCACTATACCGAAACAAGCATTTGGAACGGTCGTAACGGCAACGGCAAGTAAGAATGGAAAAACGTCTAGTGCGAATACGCCAGTCACACAGGCAGATATTGCGCCAACGACAATTAATCCACTTACAACGGATTCTGTGAAAGTAGAAGGAACCGCAGAACCAAACGCAACGATTGTATTTAAAGATCAGAACAACAATCAAATCGCAAGTGGTGTTGTTCAAGCGAACGGCACATATAGCATTACGATTCCGAAACAAGCAGTCAATACTGTTGTAACGGCAACGGCAAGTAAGAATGGTAAATCGTCCAGTGCGAATACGTCAGTTACACAGGCGGATCTTGCACAGACGACAATTAATCCACTTACAACGGATTCCGTGAAAGCAGAAGGAACCGCAGAACCAAACGCAACGATTGTATTTAAGGATCAAAACAACAACCAAATTGCAAGTGGTGTTGTTCAAGCGAACGGCACATATAGCATTACGATTCCGAAACAAGCAGTCAATACTGTTGTAACGGCAACGGCAAGTAAGAATGGTAAATCTTCAAGTGCGAATACAACCGTCACACAAGGTAATATTGCACCAACGACGATTAACTCACTTACAACGGATTCCGTGAAAGCAGAAGGAACCGCGGAACCAAACGCAACGATTGTATTTAAAGATCAAAACAACAACCAAATTGCAAGTGGTATTGTTCAAGCAAATGGCACATACAGTGTGACTATTCCAAAACAAGCATTTGGAACGGTCGTAACGGCAAGTGCAACAGCGAAAGGCAAAACAGAAAGTGCGAATACTACGGTTGCACAAGGTAATATTGCGCCAACGACAATTAATGCCTTAAATTCTGATTCTACAAAAGCAGAAGGAACGGCAGAACCGAATGCAGATGTAACTATTAAAGTAGGTAACACTACGATTGCAACAGGAAA